>NZ_JTHN01000023.1 GCF_001399685.1 Paenibacillus sp. A3 | reverse complement strand
AGCTAATGGAGCTGGTCGAGGAATGCCGGAGCGCAGGCCGGCGGATGCTGGTCTTCTCGCAGTTTACCGAAATGTTGGGGCTGATCGGGCGGGAGCTGGGCTATCGGGGCGTACCGTATTTTTATTTGGACGGCAAAACTCCTTCCGCCGAGCGTGTCGAGCGCTGCCACCGGTTTAACGAAGGCGAGCGGGATTTGTTCCTGATCTCCTTGAAGGCCGGGGGGACGGGTCTGAATCTGACCGGAGCGGACACCGTTATCCTGTACGATCTGTGGTGGAATCCCGCTGTGGAGCAGCAAGCCATGGACCGCGCCCACCGGATCGGGCAGAAGAAGGTGGTCCAAGTGATCCGGCTCGTTACTCAAGGCTCGGTAGAAGACAAAATGTACGAGATTCAACGGCGAAAGAAACATTTGATCGACGAAGTCATTCAGCCGGGCGAGGAGGGGCTGTCCGCTCTGACGGAACGGGACGTCCGGGAGCTGCTGATGCTCGAATGAACAGGGTTCCGCAATGGAACCGGGATGGAAGGAACGAGAAAGGGACCCGACGCCAGTGAGGCGCAGGGTCCTGTTTTATTGGGTAGGCGATGGTTCCTTATCGGGCCGTCACATCGAAGTCCTGCTCAAAGATGATGCGCTCGCCGACCTTAAATACGGCGGTAAGTCGGTTGATTCCAGGCTGCAGCGGCTTCTTTAAACCCGATCCATGCTAAGGGAAAACAGCATTTCTTCCGATGCAACGGCCGCGCTGGCGAACGAATCGGATAGCGTATCGGAAGAACGGTCATACACATAGATTTTCAATCGGTTGCCGACTTCGTTCGGTTGCAGGCTTCCCGCATCATAGCATAGGGCGGATAGATGCAGAAGGTTCCCTTTCACCTCGGTGGGAGGGTTAAAAGCGCCAAGCGTATATTCGGCAGAATGTAGCAACACCTCACTATGATTCGGCGTAACTTCGGTCGAGGCGCCAAACAACGTTCTCATCTCGTCAATCCTCAGATCCGGCGCTTCCTGATCTGCCGAAGCGACCGGAGCCGCCGATAAAATGACGCTGCGGCGGGTTTCACCTTTCCACGAAACCACGGCCTTTTTCTCCCCGGCCTTAATCCGGAAGGAATAGCCCGAAGGATGGGCGAAGGTCCATCCGTTCTCCCGATCCGGACCTGTAACGGTGTACTGGTACATTTTCGCCACAACGGCGGAGTGGAAATACAGCTCTCCGTCGCGCTCGTATCCTACTTTTGCATCCCCAAACGTAAACGTGTTATCTGTCTTGTATATAGCTCCCTTGCGGCTTATCTCCCCGGAAATTTGCATATCCTGCTCACGTCCCGGAAGCTGAAGCCGGTCACGGGTAGGGTTTAGGGTAACCCATGCGTTTCCAAGGAAGGTGGGGATTTGAAACCACCGTGTTCCGTTGGGGGCCGTCCAGGCTGCGGGGGCACGAATCTTTTGCGGGCCGAGAACCCCGTAGTTCAGCAGCTGAGAGCTGTCCGGATATTGGTAAAGCCATGTTTTATCCGACTGCAGATCGATTTCGGTGTTGTCCGGCTTGGCGTCTTCCGGATCTGCATATTTGGGATTGAACCAGCCTTCGCCTTCGTTTGACCGGACATGATACCAGGTTCCTTCCCAGTCTCGGACCGGATTCGCTTCGATTTTCTCAAAAACGGTTAGCGTCTGGGGAGCGGCTACATTGGGCTTACCGCTATAGGGAGACGGCGAAGGATACAAAGGCGCGGGCTGCCTCCTTGTGATCGTCTCGTTCGCTTCCGTGATAAACTCGCCGGGATAACGTGTCCATCTTGTTCCCTCCGGGGTCTCCACTTGGTAGAAGCTGCCTAAGGGAGATTGGAATTCTCCCGTCTCCGTGAATATCTGATCCCGGATCTGCCGATGGGAGGCTGAAGAATCCGCGACATGGTTCCACAGGGGAACGCTGCTAAATTCGGCGGTCCCATAATATTTTTTCTTAGTATGGCTGTAGTAGGAGCCGATTTGCTTGAGCGGCAGCCGAATCCATTGGTCACCGAGCCAAGACGTGCGGATCTTCAGCCATTTTAATTCGTTTTCGTCATGCTTCGGACTGTAAAACCATTGCTTCTCCGCGCCGACCACCTCCACTTGCTGGGGAGACAAAACGGCGGAAGGCTGTAGCTGGGTACTGGCTTGGTATAGATCGGCGTATTTTCCATTAAGGTGATCTTGGAAGGAGGGAGCACGTCAATGTTCACGGGTTCGGTCTTGATCCATCTATCACCAAAGGTCGTACGAATCTTCCACCAATTCGGCATTTCCGCCCAACGCGTTTCGGCTTCGATGACTTCAACCGTTTGCGGGGAGAAGGCTCCCTCGGTTTTGTTCACGAGCGCGTTCGGAATGACATAATACGGCGTATCTTGAAGCAGCGTCAATGTCCGAGGAATGCGAACGGCATCGGCAGGCTCGGTCGGGGTATCCGCATATTCCGAGGCCTTCCCGTGAACGGCCGAGGCCAGCGACAGGCCTATTCCCAAGAGGAAGGCCAAAGTTGATTTATTGCGCATAGCAGGTCTCCTTATTCATTCTGTCAATTTGCCGTAATACCATATTCTGGCAGATTCCTGAAGCGGAAGAAACGTTTTATTCGGTAAGTGGTGCCAAGTTGATTGTAACTTTTTGACAAGAACTGCGTCTAAGTTCATGTTTGCATCAAAAGAGCAGGAACGAGGAGATGACATTTGTTGAAACGAATTTTCCTTACATGGCTGAGTGCACTGCTGATGTTGTCCATGCTGACAAGTACGGCGAAGGCGGAGGGAGACACGGTTCAGGTTCGCATTGCTGGTTTTCCGGTGAAGGTCAACGGCCAAATCGTGAATAACACGCAGGTTGCGTATCCGTTCGTGGTGTACAAGGATATCACTTATGTGCCGCTGAACTGGGACTTGATTCAAGAGCTTGAACTGGATGTCGATTGGAGCGAGGAAGAAGGTCTGAAGGTTTATAGAGCTTGCTGCGCCACCTCTTATGGGAAGTATCCGGCGCTGGAAAAGAGCAGGCTCACGCAAAATCCGGCGACCACAAACTCGCTCACCCGCTCCTATTCGGCGAAAGTGGCTTCTTATCCTATTCAAATATGGGGCCACCAGATCGATAACGGACAAGAGCCGTATCCTTTTCTGGAATTCCGCAAAGTAACGTATATGCCGCTGACCTGGAAATTTGCCCATATGGCGCTCATGATGGACTTGCAGTGGAGCAGCGAGGAAGGCCTGGCCATTTCGAGCGGACAGGACGCGGTGATGCGGCAAATCGTTTATGACGACGCCGAGGCGCTGTATATTGATGCCCACCGGGGAACAGGCGGAATGCTCGCGGTGCTGAAGGTGGACAAAACGTTTCAAACGCATCCGGTATGGCTCGACCCGCCAGAGGCCGATTCGATTCGCGAGAAAGCCAAGCGGGCGGCAGAGACGCAGGCAAGTGAAGGGAAAAGCGTAGTGATCCAGCGGGATGGCGATAATTTGTCTTACGCAGGGCTGCCGCTTGGGCCGGTGCACGACGACGATAAAATCAATATGGGCGGAACCACGCTTCAAATCGAGGGGACGCTGTACGATATCGACAGTAGGCGGAAGCTGCTTGCCGTATATTCCTATTTCCCTCTGCCTGTGAAAGGCCCGCCGCCGCACAGCCGCTATCAGTTGTTCGCGATTATTGACGGAAGCGTACGCAAAGTCTCGAACTATCCTTATAAGCCGCAGCGCGTCCTAAAAAATAATGACGGCACCGTATGGATCGCGCGGGATCGGATGCCTTTTCGGGATCTTTATTATGGCGGTTCCGCGCTGTTGGCGCTGATGGACCCGGAAGGGAACATACGTCTTGCCAACGAAGTGTGGAATGAACAGGACGTAAGCCCTGTCGGGCTCGGAAGTCCCACGAGAAGCGCTGCGGACCGTGACGGTCGGATGGTTGTGCGGCTATACGGACAGCCCTATAAGGAAGACAAATCCGTTGTTTATGGGGCGGGAGGGCCATGGATGATGCCTGCCGAACCGTTCGACCCGGATAAAGACGGCTTTTATGAGGTAACACCGGAGCTGAAGCTCATACGTCTTGCGAAGGCTCCGGACCGGCAAGACGACCTAAAGCTGTATCGGGACAGCCAAGGCGATATCTACACGATTCACCGGTACAGCAATACGCTGACGAATTGGACACAGAACCGCTCCAAAACGTGGACGGATCTGGAACTGCTGAAATAAAAATAAAAAGTGCTTTTTGCGAAGTATGACACCCTGTTGTCATACTTCTTTTTGTATACTAACCATATAATCCAAAAAACAAAGGGGAATCACTTATGTCAAATGCCGTAACGATGTATGAGTACCATGCGTGGGCGAATCAAACGATGCTTAACCGGTTGAAGGAGCTTCCGCAAGACGTGTACAAGCAGGAGATTGTAAGCATTTTTCCATCCGTATCGAAGGCAATGGCTCATATTTATACCGTCGACAACTCATGGCTGGAGATCGCTTCCGGAACAGAAATGAAAGAAGCGATGAAGCTGGCGGAGCAAGTAACGAAAGAAGCGGAGAGGCAGAGCATCGAAGGGTTGGAGGCGATGTTCACCGCTTTATCCGAGCGGTATAGAGCATTCTTCAGACAGCAAGCCGATTTGGAAAAGGCGATCGTTTTGGATAATCCGTATGCCGGAATCCGGGAAACCCGTCTATCAGAAATCGTAATGCAGGTCGTGAATCACGGGACGTATCACCGCGGCAATATTTCGGCGATGCTGCGTCAGATGGGTCACGCCTCAGTCATGACGGAGTATGCCCTGTTCTGGTATCAGGATCAAGCTTAAGGCAGCATGCCTGCTGCCGAGCCGTACGATGAAGTTTCATGAAGCTTCGCAACTTTCCTGTATGCGGCGCGTCAGTTACAAAAACAGGAAAGGATTGACATTGGATGAGGAAAGCGATGAGGAAGCTTGCCCCGGTATGGGCTGCCATGCTGCTGATGCTGCCCGCCATAGCGAAGTATCCTGCAACCTCTTACGCCGACGAGCTCTCCATCAGCTTCGTGATTATCGGGGAGACGAACCTGTACGCTCGGGAGGGAGGCGGAGGCCGTCCGTTAGGCTCGATTTCGCCGTATCAGAACGTGCTGCTTGCGCCTGGGGCTCCTTTTAGCTTCTATGATGAGCGAAAGCCGGAGGAGTGGCTCAAGGTGCGGACCTGGCTCGGAGACCGGTGGATCCGTGACGACGAGAGAGTCCTGTACGGGACCTATGAAGAGCGGAGAAAGACACTGACGCTCCTAAACACGGAGAGGCTGTTCGACCGGCCTGACGCCCGGACGGATACGGGACAGTCGCTTGCGCCCCAGGAAATTGTGACTACTGCGGAGCTCCATTACGGACCGAAATACGTGATCAATGCGACAAGTGCCAGCGGACAAACCGGCACATGGTACCAAGTGGAGACAACATGGATGGGTCCAAAGTGGATTCTTAAGCCCGCTCTCATGGAGGATGTCCATGCCAAGACAGTGGACTATGATCTGAAACTGTCGGGAGCCGAAATCGCCTATGAAGTTCCGTATGATGGCGAGGGGAAAGGCGAAGCGGTGGAGCCGGGCATCGTTCATGCCATCGCCAAATGGCAGTATTCGCCGCAAGCTTTCTTCATCTTCACCTGGTACAAGGTACGCCTCCCGCAAGGCGAGCGGTGGATCAAACCTGAGCATGAGGTATTGGAGGATTATAAAGCGCTGAACGAGCCTGTAAAGCTGACCACGAAAACGCGATATTTTGAGGAACGGAGACCCAGCTATGATCGGAATCTTTGGTTGGAGCCTGGAGCTTACAAAGCCGTGCAGAGCGTGGGCGACTGGACGCAGCTGGAAACGCCGGAAGGCTTGAAGTGGGTAAATCTGAAGCGGGCTCTTTTGGAGCGGCCCGAGGGGATTGTACCGATCGAAGAGACGGTGAAGCTTACGGCAGAGACGCAGACATATTGGTTTCCTGCAACGGGCGAAATGTGCCATCTCAAAGGGTTCTTTACTCCGCAGGAGGTGCAGGCGTTCGAGAGGTGGACGTCGCCGGAAGGTGAGGTCTGGTACCATATCAAGACGTTTAGCGGCACCGAGTGGGTGAAACAGTAGGCGGCGGGCTTCTCGGCTGCGGTTCGATGAATGAGAGAGCAACATAACAAAAACCGCCTTGTGCTATAACTAGGATGAGCAGGGGAACCTGTTAATCGAGCATGAGGGGCTGGCAAATATGGGAAAATTGCAAGGCAAGATAGCTTTGGTGACAGGAGCAAGCCGGGGGATCGGACGCGGCATCGCGCTGCGTCTCGCGCAGGAAGGGGCATTGGTCGGCGTACATTATGCCAAGAACCGGAAGGCGGGCGAAGAGGTCGTTCGCGAGATTTGGGAAAAGGGTGGGGCGGCTTTTGCGGTTGGGGCGGATTTCAAATCGGCCAACGGCGTATATGAACTGATGGGAGCCATGGATGAAGCGCTGCGGGCACGCACGGGCGATAACCGCTTCGATATTCTCGTGAACAATGCCGGAATTGCTCAAACCGCCTTCATTGAGGATTTGACGGAAGAGATCTTCGAGGAAGAGATGACCATCAACGTCAAAGCGCCGCTGTTCCTCATCCGGGAAGCTTTGCCCCGGCTAAGAGACGAGGGGCGTATTATCAACATTTCGTCGGCGGTAACGCGGGTAGCTTTTCCCAACCTTCTCGGCTACAGCATGACCAAAGGAGCGATCAACACCATGACCTCCACCTTAGCCAAGCAATTGGGATCACGTAATATCACGATCAATGCGATCATGCCCGGAATTACGGATACGGATATGAACACCGCAACCAAGCAGGACCCGGAGGGGCGGAAGTTTGCCGCCGGTCTTTCGGTTTTTGACCGGTGGGGGCAGCCGGAAGACCTTGCGGATGTTGCAGCTTTCCTCGCTTCCCCGGACAGTCGATGGATTACCGGCCAGTGTATCGATGTCAGCGGAGGCACGCATCTGTAACATGAAAAAACAAGCCGGTCCAACACGTCATGTCGTGTTGGAACCGGCTTGCCGCTTTTTAAGCTCCGGCCTGCCGCAGCTTCCGTTCCTCCGCCAGGCGGTGGGAGCGGGTCAAACCAAGGGAAGCGGCGGCCGTCAAAGCTGCTACGACGACGCCTGCCGCTCCGATCCAGCTTATGGAGGTCAGCGAGGCCTGTTGTACGACCACACCGCCGATCCCCGCGCCGGCCGCCATGGCGAGCTGAAGCACCGAGCTGTTCAAGCTAAGCATAATGCCAGACGCTTCGGGAGCAAGCGTAATTAAATAGTACTGTTGGGTCGGACCCGACGACCATGCGGAGAAGGCCCAGAGCATGAGCAGCGGGAAGACGGCCGCCGGGGAGTGGGCGGCTAGCGACAGCAGGATGAGAGACACTGCGTGAAGCAGCATGCCTCCGATTAATGTACGGGGAACCCCCCATTTGTCGGTGCCGTAGCCTCCGAGCTTCGAACCGATCAGGCTGGCGATTCCGAAGGCGAACAAGCCGGCGCTCACGCCTTGTTCGCTCATGCCGGTAACCGTGAGCAGAAACGGCGAAATGTACGTATAAGCGATCGAGTAACCGGAAATCCAGAAGAAGGTGACGAGCAAAGCGACGGCGATTCTTGGCTCCTTCATCAGCGCGAGCTGTTTGCGAAGCGGTACCGGTTCTTCGCCGTCCGTCTGCGGAATCGTCCAGGAGACGGCCAGGATGGCAAGAAGCCCCAGCACGCCGATTCCGGCGAAGGTCATCTTCCAGTCGTAAACGGAGGCGACGACCCTTCCGAGTGGGACACCGACGATCAAGGCGGTGCTGAAGCCCATGACGAGCGTCGCAATGGCGCGTCCCTGTCTCTCCGGCGGGGCCAGCTTGGAAGCTACGGTCAAGGCGGTCACGACGAATACCCCGGTGCTGAGCGCAAGAATAATCCGGGAAACGATCAGAAATTCAAATCCCGGCAGCACCACGGCCATCCCGTTTCCGACGACGAAGACGCCGAGAGAATAGAGCAGCAGCTTGCGCCGCTCCAGACGGGCGGTAGCCGCCATAAGAATAGGGGTCCCAAAAGCATAGGCCAGCGAGAACACGGTAATGAGCTGACCCGCTGCGGACACCGGGACCCCTATATCCGCCGCTACTTTATCCAAAATCCCGGCGATAATAAACTCCGACGTGCCGACAAGAAAACTGACGACGGCCAGCATGTAAATTTTCCACGTGCTTGACATGATGATAGAAACTCCTCTCTCCACTCCAAAATATTTTTATATTTCTACAAACATAGAAATAAAACCGAAAAAAAAACTACTCCAGCAAATACGGCGCATACTTCTGGGCGATTTCGCGATTCACGCTGTAATAAATATACGTGCCGTCCTTGCGGAGCTTGAGCAGGCCGGAATCCGTCAGCTGCTTCAAATGATGGGACAGCGTCGAGCCCGCAACGCATTCGAGCTTGCTTCCGATATCCGAGCAGCACAGATTCCTTTCTTCCGTCAGCAGCAGGGCGATTTTAAGCCGGGTCGGTTCTCCGAGAGCTTTGTATATTTTGACAGCTTGCTGCAGTTCCGCGTTATTGTGCTCCATCGTTGCCTCATCCTTGCCAGTGTATTATTTCTATATGTATCGAAATTTAAAATAGCATACTGCTCCGCAAATGTAAATAGGCAATTTGACCATATAAGCGGACTACATGCAGGTGCCGGGGAGGAGACGGAAGAAGGATGGTCACGAAAATGTCGGATTTATGGGAAATTTCCACCGCCAGCATTAAATGTTATTACAGCGCTTACAATCATTTAATATGTCCATGAAATCTTTTGTTTGGCCACTTTACTGCTGCCGCGAACCGGTGTTAGGGTGGAATAGACGAGTCGTTTCTTTTCCTTGGATTGGCAGCTGCAGCAATTGCTAGGATGGTACCAGGCCGGAACAAACGAAGAGAGGTGCGTTATGTCAGAACGTAAAAAACGGAAAAAAGCTTTCTCTCGAACCGTTACGAAAGCGGTATCAATAGGGTTGACGGCCGTTATGGCGTCCACTCTGATGTTAGGGCCGAAAGCGGCTCTGGCGATGGAAACGCCGAAAGGGCCGGAGCAGCCTTATTTGTACGGCTACAACGCCAAGCAGATTAAGGAATGGACCCCGGAGAGCGACCCGTATGCTAAATATTTTCGTTCCCGCGTTCCGCTAGCGAAGCGGATCGGAGCGTTCCAGCCGACGCAGGCGCACCCGGAATTAACGGGTACGGCGCAAGTCATGAATCTTTCCGCCGATTATGATAAGGAGGAATGGTTCGAGGGGTACCGCTATAACGACAGCTTCAGCCGCAACGTGCTGAAATATTGGCAGTATCAGGACATTTATGCCTCCTGGCACGGCTTGCCGGTGTACGGCTCTCCGACCGAAGAGGGCAAGCGGGATTACGGCGTGGTGAACGTGCCCAATCCGGCTTATACCGATGCGGCCCACCGCAACGGGGTTATCAGTCTGGGCGGTTGGTTCTGGCCGCGCAACATCAATTTTGCGGAGCTCGTCGAGAAGACGCCGGACGGTAAATTCCCGGTCGCCGATAAAATGATCGAAATGGCGAAATATTTCGGCTTCGACGGATATTTTATCAACCAAGAAGCGACGATCAGCAAGGAGCATGCGGCACTGCTGATGGAAATGCTGAAATATATGCGCAGCCAAGGCCTGTATATGAGCTGGTACGACAGCTTGACCGTGGACGGCAAGGTCTCCTATGTAAACGGATTCAACAAGGAAAACTCGCCGTGGCTGCTGGACGAGCGTGACGGAAAGCGTGCCCACGACAGCATTTTCATGAACTACGCCTACACGCCGCAAGGCTTGGAGAGCAGCGCCGACCATGCACGCAAGCTTGGTCTTGATCCGTATGCCTCGCTCTTCGCCGGCATCGAAAACGACAAATTCCGCTTCGACCGCGGCTTGGAGCTGGATGCGATTTTCAAAAACGACGCCTCCCGTACGCCCCGGACGAGCGTAGCGCTTTTCGGCACGGATATGGTCTGGAACAAAGGTCCTAATCCGTTCGATATCCGCATGCAGCCGGAAATCGAGAAGCGCGAGCAGGCTTATTGGTCGGGACCGAAGGGCAATCCTGCGGAGAGCGGCCGGGCGGTCGGCACCGAATATGAGAGCTGGCCGGGAATCGCCCATTACATACCGGAGCGCTCCGTCATTGGCTCCTATCCTTTCGTGACCCGCTTCAACAACGGGCACGGGCTCGACTTCTTCGTGAACGGCCGGAAGTCCAGCGATACGGAGTGGAACAACATGGCGGCGCAGGACATCCTGCCGACTTGGCAGTGGTGGACGCAATCCGCGGGCAAGCCGCTGACGGTCGGATACGACTACGAAACCGCATGGAACGGCGGCTCTTCCTTGAAAGTGGAAGGTACGTTGAATTCGAGCCATGCTGCGGATATTCATCTGTACAAAACCGAGCTGCCGGTGACCAAAGACGTGGAGCTGTCGCTGACGTACAAATCGGACGTCCAGCTGCCGGACAAGAAAGGCAACGGCCAGGCGCAAGGGCATCTGAAGAAGGCAGCCGACATTCAGGCGCTGCTTACGTTCAAGGACGACCCGCAGCATCCGGCCGCCGTCGATTTGAAAGCCGGACCAAGCGACGATTGGACCACGGCCACGGCCAAACTGAAGCCGTTCGAGGGGCGCACGATCGCGGCAATCAGTCTGCGCGTCGGTTCGCAATCGGCGGATGACGTGCCATTTAAGGCTAACATCGGCGAATTGAAGCTGACGGACGGCAAGAAACCGCAGGCGCCTGCCGCCCCGACGGGCTTCCGGGTCGAGAAGGCGATGTTCGACGACAATCAAGCCGCGATGTTCGTGAAGTGGGACTTCAATGCGAAGCAGCAGGATGTTTGGTATTACGACCTTATGCGCGTGACAAACGGCAAGCGCGAATGGGTCGGACGGATTTACGACGAAGTGTATTACATCAAGTCGCTTCCTCGTCTCGGCGAGAATGAAGTGAAGCTGGAGCTGGTTGCCGTCGGCAAAGACGGAACGGCCAGCGAGCCGCAGGCGCTGACTTGGAAATGGGGAACCGGGGACAAGGTTCAATTCAATAAAGGTCCGGTTGCCGCGGCTTCCATTCATGCGATGCACCTGCAGGACAACAAGCTGACGATGGAAACAGGATGGACCAACTATGTCAATATCCGCGTCATGCCTTCCACGGCAGCAAATGTCAATGTCACCTGGACATCGAATAACGAAGCTGTCGCCAAAGTGGATGCGCGGGGCAAAGTGACTGCGGTAGGCCCGGGGGATTCGGTACTGACGGCGCAGACGGGGCCTGTCAACGGCCAGCCTGGCGTGAAGACGGAAATCCGCGTGAAGGTCGTGGCGCCGGAAAATCCTCAGAACGGCGTCGTCCTGCAGGCGGAAAAATACGATCAATCCAACGGTCTGTTCGTGCCGGGCACTTATGTGAATGTCCGTGACTTGAACTTTGCCGATTGGCTGTCGTTTAAGGATGTCGATTTCGGGGCAAAAGCAGCGTCAAAGCTGACGGTCCGGGCGGCCGTTCTGGCGAAGGACACCCGGGTGGAAGTACGCTTGGGCGGTCCGCAGGGCGAGCTCATCGCAGATGTGGCGCTGCCGGTGGAGGCGAAGCAGCTGGCGCCGTTCTACAAAAACTATACCGTCGATCTGAAAAAGCCCGTTACCGGGAAGCAGACCGTTCATGTGATTTTTAAAAACCCGAACTATACGAAATGGAGCGTCCGCGATAACGGCATCGCCGATGTAGACTGGTTCCAGTTCCAATAGTCCAAGGCAAAGCGCGTTCGCTCAAGCGAGCGGAACGATAAGGCCTCTCGTCCTATGCAACGAGAGGCCTTTTTGGCGGGGCGGGATCGGTTTTAGGAGTTCAAAGAAGCATTTTCTCCGGATGGAAATCAATTCACCCATTCAATATTTATTTAATTTGTTCCGCTAACTCTAAAATAATCCCTTCTGGTCCACGAACGTAGCACAATTTATATGCGCTTTCGTAGTTTTGTATCTTACCAAAAAATTCTGCTTCATTAGTACATAATTTTCTCCTCATTAATCCTCAATTTCAATTCCAGCTTGTTTAAATGGTTCTAATACTTTTGGATAACACAGTGAAATATATTCCACTGTTTTTAAATTTTTTAGATTCTGAAATCCTTCAACAGATATTACATCAAATAAACTGTCTTCGCCATCCCAATCTGGCTTTAGGATATGATAAATTTCATTCCCCCCATCAAAGCAAAGGGATTCAATCTTTTCCAAATCACTTATTTCCAAAGTTAACTCTTCCAAATAATCTCTGATTTCAACAATTGGTCCAGCTCCAGAATACCAATCGAAATTATTCGTATACTTATCTATTAAGTCTGTCAATTCTTTTAGAAATAGTGGCTCTTTATCTAACAAAGCTTCAATTACCACTAATTTAAAATTAAAATCTTTAAACATCTCACTCTTTCCCATTTTAACTACCTCCAATATTATCTCTATCCTAGGCTTTTAATCTAACCTGCACTATAAGTATTATAACAAATATGTAGAAATTAGCATTATTCAGATCCGTTAACTGTCATCGAAGGTATACGACATGTGCCGAAAGCGTTTGTCGATCTTCTTGCGGGAAAGTTCGTAGGTAAAGTTGTCGTCAGATATTATGCTTTTAATCGCAAGAAAAAAGGCCTGCAATCTGCCGCGTACGGCGGACTGCAGGCTCTTGCATTTTCCGGTGATGAGTCGTGTGAGCGGAAGAGGGTTACAGCGGCCCGGCTAAGGCTAGCCGCAGTCAAGCGTTAGCTGGTGGGAATGCCGCGGGCTTTCCAGATTCGGTCGATTTCTGCAGCGTGCTGGCCGCCGTAAAGCTGGAGATCGGCTTGCTTGATCGCTTTGGCGCCGTCCTTGAAGGTGGCTGTGGGCGTGAGAGAGAAGTGGGATTGGATGATGATTTTGGTGGCCACGTCGCGTCCGAAGGTTTGCGCCATATCGTACAATCCTTGGGACCAAATTTCGCCGTCCGCGTGCACTTGATTTTGGAGATCGCGCGGATATACTTTGTTTTCGTCCAAGCGCCGCAGGCATGGCGGATTTCCGCTGGAATACGACGTGGCGTCCCATTCGGCTACGCACGCTTTGCCGAAGCTGGTGGAGGAGGCAGCGTCTTCATAAGTCGCGCCGAGAAAATCGCCGAAGCCTTCGCCCATCGAGCCGCCTTCAAGGGAATCGCCGAAGCCCGGCACCTGATTGTCTTGAATCGCATGGCCATATTCGTGGGCGATAACGCCGGCGTCTTCCGCATCGTCTACCCCGCCGGTGCCGAAGGTCAATTGGCCGGTAGAAGGTTGATAGTACGAGTTGTCGTCCGGAGACGCGTTGACGTTGACTTTAATGGAACGGTTGTTGACATTTTTAAAGCCGAGCTGCTGCAAATACCGCTGCAGCGTATCGATGTGGTAGTAGACCATGACATCCTCGAAGCTGTCGTTGGAACGGGGGTAGTTGAATTGGTTGGAGGCCGAATACGTCTTGGCGGCGGAGTTAATGGTGACGTATGGCCCGCGCAGGTAACCGGAGCCGTCCAAGCCGAGGAGGGTAACCGATTTCAACTGCTTGGTCAGTTCGGAGGAATCTTTGTCGTTGTTATCTTTGAGGCTGCCGACGGAGCCTTGCGACTCGACAGGGTTGGGGAGGAACACTTGGCCGGTACCGTTCACGCGCTGGTTCAAATTCCGTTTGCGCAGCAGCTCTCCGCTGCCTGCATGAATGTAGGTTTCCCATGCGCCATAGGGGGCCTTGGTATGAACGACGACGCGGTAAGTAGGCGTAGCGACGCCCTTCTGGATCGTATAGCCGTATTCCTCCGAGGAGGGCGCCCATTCTCCCTGGGCCTGGTCTTCGACGAACCGGAGCGCTTTGGCCTTCATATCGCCGGACGGCAGCAGCTGCGACACCTGTTGAACCGTGGTGTAGGGCTCGTAGCCGGAGATGACCAAGGCGTTGCGGAAAGAACGGTCCAAGGTGACGGTTACCTGCCGGTTAAAGACCGGAGCGTTGTTCACCATTTGCTGATAACGGACATAATGGCCTGCATCGGTTTGAATCGTGGTCACGTGCTTCAAGTCGGACAAATCGGCCTTAAGCTGATACTGCTTGGCATGCTCCTTCAGATACTGGTCTGCGGCAGCTTTGGCATCGGCGGGCTGCTTCTGCTCGGCGCTGATCGGGGCTTCCGTTTCCGCCATGGCCGTAGGCACCGCCAGGGTGAGTACGATTGCGGCAGCCACCGTACTCCAAAGCTTGTGACGCTTGAACATAAAAACACCTCCATCAAGATAGGAATGCGTTACGAAATTCATTGTATTACTTAAATTGTAATATATGACAGTCGTAAGGGGCTGATCAGGCACAGACGGCAGCGTTTGACCCATTGCCTTGGAATAAAAAGGATGGTACAATCATTTTAAACAATGATTAAAACATTGTTTAAATCAATGATTAACTTAGTTTTTGAAGAGGAGGACGCCTATGCCGCCGGATCAAATGGAAACCAAAGACAAAATTTTGCAAGCGACCTTGGACATGATCAAGAAGGAAGGCTTTGAGAACGTCACGATAAGAAAGATTGCTGCCCATTCGGACACCAATATTGCGCTGATCAATTACTATTTCGGCTCCAAAGATAAATTAATCAGCGAGGCGATTAAAATTATGCTGCTCGGCTTTCGCGGGACGTTCGATGTTTTGGACGATGCTGCCATGCCGCCGAAAGAGAGGCTAAAAACGTTTCTGACGCTTTACGTGCAGGTCATTCAGCAGCACCCGGAGCTCGTCTCCCGAATCATCGCCACCGGAACCGCGATGTTCGCATCCCAAGTCGAATACGGCGAATTCCTTCGCGAGATGGGATTTCATAAAATTCAAGCCGTTTTGCAACAGATTACGCAGGAGGACCGTCCGGACAAATTAATGATGATGATTACACAGCTGTTCGGCGCGATTTTCCTTCCCGCTCTCATGAAGCCGATTCTCGAATCGGGAGCCGGAGTGAAGATGCTGCCGGTCGGGGAGCAGATCGATTGGTTCTTTGAACGCTATTTTCACGAAAAATGAAGAGGATAGGAGAGAAGCCATGAATTTCTTAAGAAAGTATTGGCAGGACCTGGGGATGCTTGTAGCTCTGGCCGTGTGCTTCTACTTGATCGTGAGCGGAAGCGGGATTCCGAAAATTAACGTGATGCTGTGGCTGAGCTTTGTTGCGATTCTGGTGCATCAATTCGAGGAGTACCGCTGGCCGGGTTATTTCGGAGGCTTGTTCAACGCCCTTATTTTTAAAAGCGGGCAACCGGACCGGTATCCGCTCAATCCGCAATCGGCCATGGTCATTAATCTGGTCATCGCCTACGTCTTTTACCTGCTTCCCCTGCTGTATCCGAATGTCATCTGGCTTGGTCTCGCTCCGATGCTTATGGGCTTTTTCCAGCTGATCTGGCACGGGATTTTTGCCAACCTGAAAGGGAGAACCTTCTATAATCCCGGTTTGTTCGCCGTCGTGTTTCTTCATATTCCTGTGGGAGGATGGTATGTCCACCATATCGTGACACAGGGGCTGGCTAGCGCGACGGACTGGATTGCGGGCACCGTTTACTTTATCATCGCCGTTTATATTTTGATCATCAAAGGGAACATGTGGCTGAAGGACCCGAACTCCCGTTACCGGTTTTCTCACCAGCAGTTAGGACCTTATAAGCCGAAGGGGATGTAAAGCTCAAGCTTCACTCCGAAACCGCTTTTGCCAAAAAAGCGGTTTTTTTGTCTTTTGTGACAAGAATGTCACTTTAGCGGTGCAAAATGTAATCTTAGGCCATAGATGATCGTTTCGCCGACCCTTTATAATAAAAGCAACCATTATCGAATAAATCCAACAAGCGGGGTTATTGCAGTGATGAAAATTGTTGAGGTGTCGGACGTAACGAAGGAATACGGGGAAAAGGCTAGCACCTTCCTGGCCTTGAAGGAGGTAAGCCTTGATTTTGACGAAGGCGAGTTTGTCGGGATTATGGGACCATCAGGGTCCGGCAAGACGACTTTGTTAAATATCATGTCGACGATTGACCGGCCCAGCTCGGGCCGCATCTTCATCGACGGATACGATATTACGACGATTAAGGATAAGGAGCTGGCGAAATTCCGGAGAGATACGATCGGGTTCGTGTTTCAGGCGTTCAATTTGCTCGACAATATGACCATCCGGGACAATATTGCTTTGCCGCTTACGCTGAATAACGTCAAGCTCGAAATCATCTTGAGCAAAATCGACGAGCTGACGCAATTGCTGGGCATTTCCGAGCAGCTCGATAAATACCCGTACGAATTGTCGGGCGGGCAAAAGCAGCGTGCCGCCATATGCCGGGCGCTGATTACGTCGCCCAAAGTGATTTTTGCCGACGAACCGACAGGGGCACTCGATTCCAAATCGTCGTCCGAGGTGCTGGAATGCTTCAAAAGCGTCAACAAAAAGCTGGACACCACGATTATTATGGTGACCCACGATGCCGTAGCCGCAAGCTATTGCGACAGAGTGATGTTTTTGAAGGACGGCCGGATTCACGGAAGGCTGGATAGCGACGGCAACAAGCAGGAGCTTTTCAAGAAGGTGCTGAATATGCTAGCGGTTATGGGAGGGACCAGTCATGAATTCCTTTAGGATCGCCTGCACGCTGCTCAGAAACAATTTGCAAATCTACGGTTTTTACTTGATCGTTCTGGTCGTAACCGTTGCGACTTACTATAATTTCGTGGCCATTCAATATAACGATACGTTCGCGCAAATTACGGCTCGGCTGCAATCCGCCACGGTGGCGAGCATGACGTGCGGGTTCGTCTTGATGTGCACCGTCGTTTTCTTTATGTGGCATGCGAACGGATTTTTTTTCAAGCAGCGGCAAAAGGAAACCGGCATTTATATGCTGATGGGCATCAGCACCTCCAAGATCGGAAGAGTATTCGCCATCGAAAGTATGCTTCTGGGCATGCTGTCCTTGGTTCTGGGCTTGGCGGCGGGCATTTTGTTTTCGAAGCTGTTCTTCATGCTTCTCGGAAAAGCGATGTATCTGGAGGCCGAAATCCCGTTCATGATCTCCATAAAGGCGATTATCCAGCTCGTGATCGTGTTCGGCATCATCTTCGTAGTGCTGGGGTTCAAAAATTTCCGGGAAGTTCAAAAAAGCCAGCTCATCCAAATGATCCATGCGACGAAAGCGAAGCCCGTTGTCCCTAAGTTGAATTATGCGAAGGGCATCTTGGGGGTTATTCTGATCGCCGCAGGCTATGCGGTGGCATCCGGCTTTACGCGTTGGATATCGGATCTGCTGTCTGCTTCGATGGCGACGCTGATTCTGGTCAGCTTCGGTACCTACTTCTTCTTCGGAAGCTTCCTGACGATTGTTTTCAGCCGATGGGTCAAGGCCAAGCATATGGTCTATAAAAACGTCAGGCTGGTGAGCGTCAGCAACATTTTTTTCAGGCTGAAGTCGAATTACCGAAGCTTGGCGATGACGGCCATCTTGGCGGCGGCTACGGTAACCGCCTTCAGTGTCAGCCTGGCGTTCAAGCAGTACGCGAAGGATCACGAGCTCATTGAAGCGCCGTACAGCATCAGCTATGAAGGCAGCGATCCGGCGGTCAAGGTGAAAGTGATGGAAGCGATCGGCGCGTCAGAGCACCAATTGCTCGGCTGGAACCCCATCCATATGGTGCCGGGGAAAGTGGAATATACGAGCGGTCAAAAGGTGGATTTCAACAACGACGCGTATATTATCGGCTATTCGGAGCTCGCAAAGACACTGCAATTTTTGCAATATCCCGGTTCGGAGACCTTGCTCAGGCAAATCGATCCGGATAAAACCGAAGCCGTCTTTATAATAAATGCAAACACGCTGGCATCGCCGATTCGGGTAGGCGGCGAAGAGATCCGCTGGAACGGAAACACGTATACACTGAAGCAGGCCAAACAGGTGCCCGTGACGGGAAACGTACCCAAATTCGGCAATAAAAATATTTATGTCATGCCGGACAGCGCGTACGAGAAGGCGAGGGAGCGCGGCCCGGAAATTACGTTTAACGGCATTCGGATCACCGGACAGGAAAACAGCGAACCGCTGGTCCGGACGCTTGCCGGAATCGTACCCGACGGCAAAGTGAACGGAACGATGAAGCAATTTGCGCAGGACTATTACACGCTCGGAACGTTTTTCTTCCTGGGGCTGATCATGTCGATCGTTTTTGTGCTGGCTACGTTCAGTACGATCTATTTTAAAATATTAAGCGACGCGTTCTCGGATCAAGAGCAGTATGCGATTCTCAAAAAAATCGGCATGAGCAAACAAGAGGTGGAACGGTCCGTCTATCTGCAAGTCGGAATCGCGTTCGTGCTGCCGGTCATCGTCGGAATCGCCCACAGCGTCGTTGCGATGGACATGCTGGAGAAGGTGATGAATGTGAACTTTTTCCTGCAAATGGTGCTGGGGATAGGACTATTCGTCCTGGTCATGGTCGCATTTTATGTCGGAATCAGTAAAAATTATACGAAAATGGTTTATGAAGAATAAGTGCAGCAATATACGGGAAGCTGAAAAAACCGGCCTGGCTCAGGTCCGGTTTTTTGGGTTGAGTTGGATTGAACAACGAAAGGGGACTAATGCGTTTTTCCTATTTACCAAATGGAGGGATTAGTGTATCCTTATTCCAAGGCTTTTATCCTATTTTTCCCCTATGTTAGCTCAAAAGCTGCAATTTTTATGGTATGACTGTATGTGTTTTTCAGTCTTAGCGCAAAAATGGAGGGGCTTATGACATTAACTGAGATTATTCTTAACAAAACGTCAGTCGAGGAAAGACACATCGTTTTTGTGAAGAAGCAGGGCGAGGAAAAGAAGGTCTCGTACCGCGAGTTATTGAAAACAAGCTCCACAATGTTAGGTTTTTTGCAAAGCAAAGGCATCCGGCACAAGGAGGAATTGGTTTTTCAATTAAAAGATAACGAAGATTTTATTTATATGTTTTGGGCCGGCATTCTCGGCGGGATGGTCCCGGTGCCCGTGACTCCGGGCAGCAACGATGAGCACAGGCTGAAATTTTTTAAAGTATGGAACCGGTTGAACAATCCGTATTTGATCTGTGATGCGGAGCACTACGACATCCTGAAGAAATATGCGGACAGCAAAGGCATCGCTTTCGCGGACATTTCCAGGAAGGTCATTCTCATTGCGGAAGTATACGACCATGAAACCGAAGGAATCGTCCATGAGAGTCAAGAAAATGATACCGCTTTCATCCAATTCTCGTCAGGCTCCACCGGAGATCCCAAGGGCGTCGTGCTGACGCACCGCAATCTGCTCGCCAATATCGAGGGGATCGTCGACATTTCGAACATGACGGAGGCGGACAGTCTGCTGACGTGGCTGCCGCTCACTCACGATATGGGCATTATCGGATGTCATCTGATGCCGGTCGTTTGCAACATCGATCAGGTGCAGATCCAGACGAACGACTTCGTCCGAAGGCCGACGATCTGGCTGGAGAAGGCCAGTCAGCACCGCTCCACGATTTTGTTCTCGCCGAACTTCGGGTATCGGTATATTTTAAAGTTTATGAAAAAATCGGCCGGCGGCGCCTACGACTTATCGCATGTCCGCAAAATATTCAATGGTGCGGAGCCGATCTCCCCCGACTTGTGCGAGGAATTCTTGACCTCGATGAGCGAGTATAACTTGAGCCCCGCGGCGATGTACCCGGGCTATGGGCTCGCCGAGGCCAGTCTTGTCGTATCGTTTCCGGATGCTTCGGAAGAAAATATAAGAACCTTTTATATTGACCGCAGACGGATGAATCTGGGACAAGAGGTTGTTTTTCTGGACGACAAGCATTCGGCCCACGCCGCCGCATTTGTCGATGTCGGCTATCCCATCAAGCATACGAGCGTGCGGATCACGAATGCGGAGCGGGAACCGGTCAAGGATAATATCGTCGGGTTCATTGAGATTAAAGGCGAGAACGTGACGAGCGGCTACTATAATATGAAAGAAAAAACGAAAGAAGTGCTCAATTCGGAAGGGTGGTTAAACACCGGCGATGTGGGCTTTATGCGAAACGGCAGACTGGTCGTGATTGGGAGATATAAGGATGTCTTATTTTTAAACGGACAAAATCATTATGCTCATGATCTGGAACGAATCGTGCTGGAGGTCGCCGGCATACCGTTAACTGAAGCCGAGGTTGCGATAGGAGGGGTGCGTGACTATAAACAACAAACCGAAGAGGTCGCCGCTTTTGTTAAGTTTTCCAAAAAGCCGGAAGACTTCTTATCTGTCGAAAGCAACGTTAAAAGGGAGGTTAGTTTACGTGCAGGCATTCAAATTGCCTATGTAGTTCCGATCAAGCAAATACCGAAGACGACAAGCGGAAAGGTTCAGCGCTTCAATCTGGTGGAACGGTTCGAAGCCGGCGAATTCGTGCCGGTTTTAAACGAGCTTGCCGATGCCCGGAAGCTCAAGGAAAGGCAGGAGCACCAGGAGCTAAGCGGCCTGGAGCGCGCAATCGCATCCGTATGCCAAGAATACCTGGAAGGCGCCGAGGTGGGACTGACGGACAACTTTTTTGAACTGGGCTTCAGCTCGATCCAGTTGAATCAGATTGCCTTCGCGCTGCAGGAATTGTATGGGGACAAGGTCAGAATGCCCGATCTGTACGCGAATCCGACCATCCGCGAGTTGGCCCGTTATATCCAATACGGCAGCAAAGCCGGACCGGATGAAGGGCGTCTCCCTCGTACAGATGAAGGGAATGTCCGCTCTCGCTCCGGGGAAGTGGCGATCGTCGGCATTGCCGTTAAGCTGCCCAAAGCCGACAACCTGGACGACTATTGGGAAACGATTATTTCGGGACGGGAAACGGTCGGGGACCTGCCGGCCAACCGTCAGGCGGATCTGGCTGCCTATGCAGCCAAGGAAGGGTACGATCCGGACCGCCTCCGGTATCATCGGGCATCCTATCTGGATGAAATCGACACCTTCGATTATCCGTATTTCAAAATTTTGCCCGTGGAAGCGGTCGCGATGTCGCCGGCGCAGCGGCTGTTTCTCGAGACGGCCGCCAAGGCGTTTGAAGATGCGGGCTATGGCGGGAGCCGGTTGAAAGGGACGAAAACCGGCGTGTATGCAGGCTATATCGGGGACCTGGACGGCTATAAGTACCAGCGGATGCTCGCTTTGTCGCAGGATGCGAGTACGCCGACGGGATATTTATCTTCGAATATCGCCGGCAGAGTCTCATATATTTTCGATCTGAAAGGCCCGGCGTTGATGGTCGATACAGCTTGCTCCTCCTCCTTGGTCGCCTTGGACCTGGCTTGCGAAGCTATTCGCAACGGTCAGTGCGAGCAGGCGCTTGTCGGCGGAGTCCGTTTGAAAACCGTGCCGGTCGACGACGGGTTCAAGGCGGGGTTCGAGTCCGCCGACGGTAGGTCGAGACCGTTCGATTCGTCAGGCGGCGGGACAGGGGAAGGCGAAGGGGTGATCGCCGTCTTGATCAAGCCTTTAAGCGCAGCTGTACGGGACCGGGACCCTGTCTATGCCGTCATCAAGGGGAGCGCGGTGAACCATGACGGGGCGTCCGCAGGGATGTCGGCCCCGAATCCGGCAGCTCAGACGGCGGCGATTGTGGAAGCCTTGCAGCGGGCGAAGGTCGACCCGGCCACGATAGGCTACGTGGAAGCGCAAGGGACGGGCGCTCCTGCGGGCGATCCCATCGAGGTGCAAGGGCTGACCGATGCGTATGCCCAATTTACGTCCGACACCGGGTACTGTTCGATCGGTTCGGTACGGGCGAATATCGGGCATTTATACGAAGTTTCCGGGCTGTCGAGCCTGGTGAAATGCTGCTTGATGCTGAAGCATAAGCAGCTCCCGTCGCTCGCCAATTTTAAAGAGGCGAATCGACAGATCCGCTTCGAGGAATCGCCGTTTTATGTCGCGCGGGCCGCTGCGGATTGGCAGCCGATCGGCGGGGTCAGAAGGTGCGCGATCAACAATTTCGGATTTTCCGGTACAAACGCTCATGTCATTTTGGAAGAGTTCGTTGATACAGACGGGGGCGGGGCGCAACGGTCGGATTCGGGCGGGACGCTGCATTTGTTTACGTTAAGCGCTAAAAGTAAAACCGTGCTGAAAAGGCTGGTGGAGCAATATATCCGCTATCTTGAACGGAATGGGGACGCGCGTATCGAGGACGTATGCTATACGGCAGGTACGGCGCGCGAGCACTATGAGGTGAGAGTGGCTGTTCTGGCGTATTCCACGGCAGAGCTGCTGACGAAGCTGAAGCGGTTTGACCACAAGACGCAAGTGGCCGAGAAGGTGTTCTACGGGGTTCACAAAAAAGTAAAGCTGTCGAAGACGGTCAAGAACGTCGGAGAATTGAACGAGAACGATGTGGAGCAGCTAAGCCGCAGCGGAAATCAATTGTTGGTGGAACTTGACCTTGCAAACGGGGAAAGCCAACTGCTGCGAGTTGCGCAGATTTATACCAGAGGTGCCGAGCTTGCGTGGAGTCTCTTGTACGACCGGCAGCCGGCGCGAAGGATTCATCTTCCGACGTATGCATTTGACCCGTTGAAATGCTGGCCGAGCTTTGAGCTTGCTTCCGATGCTGCGCGGGAAATTGCGGCTTCTGAAGCGGGGGCGACTTAAACTTAGGAGGAGACATGCCGTATGCGTAACGTATCCTTCCATGACACGCTGGAGCAGTTCACCGACATCATAGCCGGAATTACGAAAATCAAAAAAAGCGAGCTCGACCCTCATGAAAATTTAATCGAACTTGGCATCGATTCAATGATCTATACGAAAATCCATGCTGCGGTTGTCCGGCAATTCGGAGTCGATATTCCGTACTCGAAGCTGTACGGAGAGCTGACGGATATGAACAAAATTGCGCTTTATCTCGCAACGGTTTCGAAGGATCAGCCGTCCGAACGGGTTGAAACGGACGATTCGCCCGAGACTCCGGCGCTGCAGGAAATTGCCGTGACCGCTCCCGCCCGGGCTCAGGCCGCCCATTCGGTTGAAGAGGAAGCGGCGATGCGAAGACGCAACCGGATGAAGCGGCTCTTGGTCGAAGCGGCGGCGGAGCCGGAAACGGAAAACCGCGCTTTTCTATTATCCAAAGAGCAAGTAAACATATTGGGACAATGCGAGATTGCTGGGGGAAGCTCGGCTTTCAACGAAGCGTTGGCGTTCCGGATCAACGGGAGCCTCGACCTGAACGTCCTGCAGCAAAGCTGGGATCAGCTGGTGGAGCGGCACGAGGCTCTCAGGACGGTTGTCGATCCCGAGCGCCGGACGCAAACGGTACGGAGCGGGATACGGGTTCAGATCGAAGCGCTAGACGCTGCCGGACAGGATGCCGCGGTGATGCTGGACGCTTTTGCGGAAAAACCGTTTCGGCTGACCGAACCGCTGTTTCGGGCGGCGCTCATTCGGGAGACGGAGAAGCAAGCGATTTTTGCTTTTGTCGTCCATCACCTCATTGCCGACGGCTGGTCGATCGGGGTTCTATACCATGAGCTGGCCGAAATTTACAACAGTCACTGTACGGGGCGTGAGCCGGAGCTGGAGCCTGCATGGCCGTTCAGCAGCTATTTGCGGGTGAAGGACGCGGAGGGGCTGATCGAAGCGCGGCCATTTCCGGCCGGGACCGGCGTCCCGCAAACGGACAATTTCGTCGATCTATCGACGGATTTCTCGGCCAAGCCAAAGCGGTTTACTGGCGCCAGATTCGAGGTGAGAGAAAGCAAGGATACGCTGCGGCTGCTGAGAAAAGCGTCGGCGCAATGCGGCACAAGCCTGTTTCATACGATGGCTTCCTTATTTGCCGCCTTCTTAAGCAAGGTGACGCAAAACCGGCGGACGACCTTCGGAGTCCCTTTTGCAGGGCAGCATATCGTCGGGGTCGAATCGCTGGTAGGCAATTGCGTCGAGATGATCGGCGTCTGTCTGGAGGTCGAAGAGACGGATTCGCTGGAACGTCTTGCGGGCAAAGCGAGGCGTTATTTTGAAGAGTTGGAAGCGGCACATTATTTCGATCCTGCACATGCGGAACAGAGCTATAATGTCGTCTTTAACATGGTTCGGGGCTTTACGGGTCAAGCCTTCCATGGCACGGAAACGGACTATGTGCCGGTCGGCATCGCCGAGAGCAAGTACGATTTGTTCGTCACTTTGTTTGAATTTGGAAATGAGCTAATTATAAGATTTGATTATAATACGGGGATCTTATCGGAAGATACGGCGAAGCGGTGGGCGGCGTATTTTCAGCAATGGATGCGAATCCGGATCGCCGAGGAGACCCGGCCGGTTGCCGAAATCAATATCGTTCCCGGCGAAGAAGTGCAGCGCATTCTTGCCTTCTATTCGACCTTGAAGCCAGAGGACGTCGAGCGAAAGCTGGGAATCAACGCTGCCGATTACGGGATTGCGCAGCACGAAGATGCGAGAGTGTTCGTGTTGGACCGGGAAATGCAGCTTGCGGGGCTGGGGATCGTGGGCGACATTTATATCGGCCCAAGCGACATTGAAATTTACAATACGAATTTGCGCGGAAGATGGCTTGAGCATGGAGAGCTGCAGGTGTTGGGCGAGGAAGCGAAGCTGCTCCGCATCAAGGGAAGACTTGCTAGTCTTCATGTAATCGAGGAGCGCTTAAGAAGCCATGCACTCATTGCCGAAGCGGCATGCGACTATGACGAAGCGCGTTCCGGGCTGACAGCGTACGTCACCGCCGTCGAGTCGTTGACGGATGCAAGCGCCATCGCCGCCGAACTCAGGAAAGAGCTGCCTCCCTATATGATTCCGGACGTCTTCCTTCAGGTGGACGATATTCGCACCAGAGCGAACGCGCAGGCCGTGGCCTATAAGGAACAGTTCACCGAAACGGAGCGGCAGTTGCGCCGTCTCTGGGCGGACATCTTGCATGTGCAGTCGGTTGCAGCGGAAGACGACTTCTTCCAGCTGGGCGGAAATTCGTTGAAGGCGATGAAGCTCCTCGCAGCCTTGCAAAAGCAGTTCGACAAGAAGCTCCAGCTCAGGAGTTTGTTCGAGCGGCCGACGATCCGGCATCTTTCCTCGCTGCTGGATGCCGCGTCGGTGGAGGAGCGGCAGGAGCGAACCATCCCGCCTGTGGAGCCGTGCGAGCATTATCCGGCATCGTCCGCCCAAAAAAGGCTGTACGCTCTTCATCAACTGCATCCGGAAAGCTTGAATTACAATGTATCCAGCGCGATTGAAATCGAAGGACGTCTGGACATCGCGTCGCTAGAGAAAGCGGTCCTTCAAGTGATCGCGAGACATGAAGCGCTGAGAACGTATTTTGAAGAAGCGGACGGGACGGTCGTTCAAAGGATCGTTCGCAACCTCAGCCTTCCGATGCCGTACGACGAAAAGCCGGAAGGGATCGAAGCAAGCCGTTATCTGGAAGAGCAAGCCCAGCAGTTCATACAACCCTTTGATTTGAGCCGGCTTCCGCTGCTGCGCGTGAAATTGTTCAAGCTGGAAGATACGAAGCATGTGCTGCTGCTGGATACGCACCACATTGTGTTTGACGGAGCAAGCGCGGTCCTGTTCGCGCAAGGACTGCTGGCCGCCTATGACGGTCTGGAGCTGGCTCCGCCCCGCATTCAGTACAAAGACTACGTTTTATGGAGCCAACGGCACCGGTCCGAAGAAGAGACCCGCAAGCAGGAGCAATTCTGGATGGGCGTGTTCGCGGATCGTATCCCGGTTTTGCAGCTTCCGACGGATTTCAATCGCCCGGTCCGGCAAACGTTTCGCGGAAGCCACCTTTCGTTTCCGCTCGAGGACCGCATCGGGCGGCAAATCGACGAATGGTGCAAAGCGAATCACTTTACCCCCTATATGTTTTTTCTCGCAGCGCTTTATGTGCTGCTGTCCAAATACGCCGCACAAGACGATATTGTCATCGGAACAGCGGTCGAAGGCCGAAATCATGCGGATGCGGACCCGCTGCTCGGAATGTTCGTCAACACCGTTCCGATGCGCCATGCACCGGTTCCCGCCAAGACGTTCGTTCAATTTCTCACCGATGTGAAGGACCATGCGTTAAGCGTCCTTGAGCATGCCGATTACCCGTTCGAAGAGCTGGTCAATCTGCTCAACGTTCCCCGAGATATAAGCCGTAATCCGCTGTTTGATGCGCTGTTTACGTTTCACAACAATCAAAGGCTGACATTTCAAGGCGAGAACCTCCGGTTAAGCTGTCATGAGCTCAAGACGGGCAGCTCGAAGGTCGATTTGTTTTTTGAAGTGCGGCATGAGGGGCAGTACCGATGCGGCATCGAGTTCAATACCGATTTGTTTAAGCCGGAAACGGTCGAGCGGATGGCTGTTCATTGGCTGAAGCTTATGGAAAATATCCTAAATCGGCCCGAGCAGCGCCTGTACGAGCTGGAAATGATCGGCGAGGACGAAAGGCACGAATTATTGTACGGGCTGAATGATACGAAAGCGGCGTATCCCGCGGACAAAACGATTCATCAATTGTTCGAGGAGCAGGCGGAGCGCACGCCGGAACAGATCGCTGTCGTTTATGAGGGCTGTTCACTCACTTACAAGCAGCTCAACGAACGATCCAACCAACTCGCCGCCTGGCTGCGGGAGCAAGGAGTCCAAGCGGAAACGATCGTAGGGGTCATGGTGGAGCGGTCTGTCGAGATGATCGTAGCTATGCTGGGCACGCTGAAGGCAGGCGGCGCTTATTTGCCTATCGATACGAAGCTGCCCAAGGACAGAATCGACTACATGATCAAGGACTCGCAGCTCGGCGTGTTGATTACCTCCGGCGGGTTGGCTCAGGACGCCGATTTTACCGGAACCCGGGTAGACGTTTTGGATGAGCGCATTTATCACGGGCCAGCAGGTCCGCTCCATTCCGTCAATCACAGCCGTCATCTGGCGTATATCATCTACACTTCCGGGACGACCGGCCAGCCTAAAGGCGTGATGGTCGAGCATAACAATGTGGTCCGGCTTCTATTTAACGACAAGATGCCGTTTGATTTTACGGAAAACGACGTTTGGACGATGTTCCATTCGAACTGCTTCGATTTTTCCGTTTGGGAAATGTATGGCGCTTTGTTGCACGGAGGCAAATTGGTTGTGGTACCGGAGGCTGTAACGACAGATTTCGAAAGCTATTTGGCCTTGCTGAAACACGAACACGTGACGGTGCTTAATCAAACGCCGTCCGCCTTTTATAACTTGATGAATCTCGAAATCCAGGATAGCGGCCGGAAGCTGAGCTTACGGTATGTCATCTTCGGCGGGGAAGCCCTGAAACCGAAAATGTTGAAGCCGTGGAAACAGAAATACCCGGATACGCGACTGATCAACATGTACGGCATCACCGAAACGACGGTTCATGTCACGTACAAGGAAATCGGGATGCAGGAAATCGCCAGCGGGATCAGCAATATCGGCAAAGCGATCCCGACGCTGTCCACCTACGTGATGGACGAGCATTTGAACATTCAGCCGTTCGGCGTTCCTGGCGAGCTGTACGTAGGCGGCGACGGGGTGACACGGGGGTATTTAAACCGCGAAGAGCTGACGCAGCAGCGTTTTTTGCGCCATCCGCATAAGGAGCACGAGCGGATTTACCGGTCGGGCGATTGGGTCCGGCTGCTGCCCGGCGGAGAGATGGAATATTTGGGCCGGATCGACCATCAGGTGAAAATCAGAGGCTACCGCATCGAGCTCGGGGAGATTGAAAATCGGCTGCTCGGCCATGCCCTTATCGAAGATGCCGTTGTGCTGGCGAAGGAGGACAATCAGCAGCAGTCTTATTTATGCGCTTATATCGTCTGCCGCGAAGAAGTCGATAAGACGGAACTCCAAACCTTTTTAAAAGGAAGCTTGCCCGATTATATGATTCCGGCTTTTTTTATCCGGCTGGAACAGTTTCCGCTGACGAGCAATGGGAAGGTCGACCGAAAAAGGCTGCCGGAGCCCGACATTGGCAGTCTGCTCGCGACCGGATATGAAGCCCCGCACAATGAGCTGCAAGCCAAGCTGGCGGCCATCTGGGAAGCGGCGTTAGGCGTGTCGAGAGTAGGGATCGATGACAACTTCTTCGACCTGGGAGGGCATTCGTTAAAAGCGACTGCGGTAACGAGCGAGATTCACAAGGCGTTTCAGGTCAAAATTCCGCTAAAAGAGCTGTTTCAGCATCCGACGATCCGCGAAATTGCCGGCTATATCGAGCGAAGCGGCGAGAACGGTTATGAGCCTATCGAGCCGTGCGGGGAGAAGGAAGCGTACGAAACGTCCTCTGCGCAGAAACGGCTGTATGCCGTCCAGCAGCGTGATCCCCGGAGCATTGCGTATAATATGCCGGGCATGTTCGAGCTGGGAGAAGAGGCCGACCAAGGCCGCATCGAGCAGGCGCTTCAAGAGTTAGTGCGCAGGCATGGAGCGTTAAGAACCTCGTTCGAGACGGCGGATGGCGAAGTCGTTCAGAAAATCGCCCGCGCTGTCCCGTTTCAACTGGAAGTTCGGCAGGGGAGTGAAGCCGATTTGGCCGGGATTGCGAGCCGCTTTATCCGGCCGTTCGAGCTGGACAAAGCTCCGCTGTTCCGTGCGGAATTTGTCAACACCCCGGGGAGCCGTTACTTGCTGATCGATATGCACCATATCATTTCGGACGGCCTGTCTATACGGACGTTCATCGACGAATTGGCCATGCTGTACGACGGAGCCGTCTTGGAGCCGCTGCGTATCCAATATCCGGATTTTGCCGTCTGGCATAACCGTTACCTGCAATCGGAAGACGTGAAGAAGCAGGAGCAATACTGGGTGAATCAATTCCAGGACGGCGTTCAGGTGCTGCAGCTGCCATACGATTTTGCCCGTCCCGCACTGCAGAGCTTCGAAGGAAATACGATCAGCCTCACCGTGGATGAACCCGTGACGAAACGACTGCGCGGGTTCGCGAAGGAACGGGAATGCACCCTGCAGATGGTTCTGCTGTCCGCCTTCTACATCTTGTTGTCCAAGTACAGCGGACAGGACGATATCGTCGTGGGCGTACCGGTCTCCGGGCGGTCCCGTGCAGAGCTTCGATCCGTCATGGGGATGTTTGTGAATACGCTGGCGCTCAGAAACCGTCCTCGCGGAGATCAATCGTATCTTGCGTTTTTGGACGATGTGAAGGAGAACTCGCTGAAGGCTTACGAAAATGACAGCTATCCGCTGGAACGGCTGCTGGAAAAGCTGAATATCGTCAGGGATATTAGCCGAAATCCGTTGTTTGACGTCTTGTTCGACATGTATAGCGTGGAAGCCCCGGACGGGACGAAGCGAGAAGCGAACGGATTTGCGCTGGAACTGAAAGGCATTCCGAGCCATATTTCCAAATTCGATATCAACTTACATGTTATGGAAAAAAATGATGCCTTGACGCTGAGCTTCGAGTACTGCACGAAGCTGTTTCGAGAGCAAACGATCGAAAAAATGGCGCAGCATTTTATCGAGATTTTAAACGGGATCGGCCGCCATGGTGATCAAAAAATTTCGGAAATCGAGATGCTCGGCCGGGAAGAGCTGCATACGCTCCTTCATCGTTTCAGTGGCACGAACGCGAATTATCGGAAAGAGATGGTCCACGAATTATTCGAGGAGCAGGCTGCCAGGACGCCAGATCGGATCGCCGTGATTGCCGATGAACGGCAGCTCACTTACCGGGAATTGAATGCTAGAGCGAATCAGCTGGCGCACCGGCTGAAATCGCTGGGAATCGGAGCGGATACGCTGGTCGGCGTCTGCTTGGGACGCAGCCCGGAGCTGGTCACGAGCCTGTTGGCCGTGCTCAAAGCCGGCGGCGCTTATGTGCTTCTGGACCCGGCGCTGCCGAAGGAGCGGCTCGGCATGATGGCGGAGCGCGCCGGATTAAAGGCGCTGGTGACCAAGCTGGCATGGGCGGAAGGCTTGGCGGCCCGGCCGGACATGGCGGTTGTGTGTCTGGATGACGAAGCGGCGGGGCTGGACAACGAGCCGGAGCATAACCCGCACGGCGAGGCCTGCGCTGAGCACCGGATGTATGTGATCTATACGTCAGGATCGACGGGAATGCCGAAAGGAGCGAGCGTCTACCGGTCCGGCTTCGCAAACCTGATCCAGTGGTATATCAACGAGTTCGGAATGACGGAAGCTGATCGGATGCTGCTCATCTCGTCGCCGAGCTTCGACCTTACGCAGAAGAACATTTTCGCTCCGCTCGTCACCGGAGGACAACTGGTGCTGCTGCCGACGGGTCCTTACGATGCGCGTGAAGTGGCAAAACTGGTCGAGCGGCACGGGATTACGCTGCTGAACGGGACGCCAAGCGCCTTTTATCCGCTGTTGGACGAAACGGCGTCAGCGGGCTACAGGCCGCTGGGCACGCTGCGGCACGTCTTTCTCGGCGGGGAGCCGATTGCGGCGGACAAGCTTGTGCTCTGGACGGCGTCGGACGCTTGCCGGGCCGAGGTGGTCAATACGTACGGTCCCACGGAGTGTACGGATGTCACGGTCTACAGCCGTCTGACGAATATGCCGTCTCTTGCAGGAAAGCCGGTGCCCATTGGCCGGCCGGTGGCAGGCACGCGCGTGTATATCTTGAACCGGGAGCTAGGCTTGGTGCCGACAGGCTTGCCGGGCGAGCTGTGCATTGCCGGTGTGCAGGTCGGCGGCGGTTATATCGGCGACGCGGAGCTGACCGCGAGCAGCTTCGTGGCGAATCCGTACGCGGAGGAAGCGACACCGGTATTGTATCGTACGGGGGATTTGGCGCGGTTTTTACCCGACGGGACGATCGAATATTTGGGGCGGATCGACCACCAGGTCAAGCTGCGAGGCTATCGCATCGAGCCGGGCGAAATCGAAGCTGCGTTGCGGGAGAGCGGCGGCGTGAAGGATGCGTTCGTCATGGCGAGGGAGGATCAGCCGGGGAATCCGCAGCTTGTGGCCTACGTGGTGCCGGAAGATGCAGCGGAGGAAGCGGCGAGCGCAGGCAATAGCCTTTCTGCGCTGTGGCGCAACGAATTGCGGCGCAAGCTGCCGGACTATATGGTGCCGTCGGCTATCATCGTCATGGAGGAGCTGCCGTTGTCGCCCAACGGCAAAATCGACCGCAAAGCGCTGCCGGCGCCGGATATCCAAGCGCTGACCGCGAGCGAATACGAGGCTCCGCGCAACGATATCGAAGCGAAGCTGGCCGAAATTTGCAGCGAGGTGCTGGGGGTAAGCCAGGTCGGCATCAACGCGAATTTCTTCGATCTCGGAGGCGACTCCATCAAGGCGATCCGCATTACCTCCAAATTGCAAAAGTACGGCTATACTTTGGAAATCAAAGATATTTTCGACGACGGAACGCTAAAAAGCATCGGGTGCAAAATCAAAAGCAGCGAAACCGACATCAATCAAGCCCCTGTTGAAGGTGAAGCGGTGTTTATTCCGATTCAAAGGATGTTTTTCGAACGGAATCTGACCAATAGGCACCACTGGAATCAGGCGGCCATGATCTTCCGAAAGGAGCGGTTTCAAGAAGACATCGTACGACAGGTGTTCCGTCACATCGTACGGCATCACGACGCATTAAGGATGGTTTACCGTCAAGAGGGCGATGGCATCGTCCAGTATAATCGTGGGGTTCAAGCGGACGAGGCGCTGGTTGCGTTCGAGCTGTTTGATTATACCGGTTGCGACGGCTGCGAAGAAGAAATGAAACTTCGCTGCAGCGAGCTGCAAAGCGGGTTGGATTTGGCGAAGGGGCCGCTGGTTCAGCTAGGTCTGTTCCGGACGGACGAAGGCGATCACCTGCTTATCGCGATTCACCATCTCGTTGTGGACGGGGTATCCTGGAGAATTTTGTTCGAAGACTTTGCTTTGGGCTACCGGCAGGCGCTGGGCGGAGAGGCCGTCCAATTTCAAGATAAAACGAACTCGTTCCGGGAATGGGGCGCCTATTTGCAAAAACAGCTTGAGAGCGACGAGCTGCAAGCGGAGTTTGCGTATTGGGATGCGATTGAAAAAGCCGAGATTAAGCCCCTTCCGGCAGATCAGGCGATTGGCGGGGAGTACAATAAAATCAAATATGCGCAGGACATCGCCGTCGAGTTCAGCATGGAAGAAACCGAGGATCTGCTAAGAAATGTCAATAAAGCCTACAACACGGAAATCAACGACATTTTGTTGACGGCCTTGGGACTGACGGTACGGGAATGGACTTCGGAAGAACGGGTACTTATTAATCTGGAGGGTCACGGCAGAGTCAAGCTGGCGGGCGATATCAACGTCAACCGGACCGTAGGATGGTTTACGGCCCAGTATCCCTTGCTGTTGACGATGACAGACGCAGCGCTATCCGATGCCGTCAAGCGGGTCAAAGAAACGCTCCGGCATGTGCCGAACAAAGGGATCGGCTATGGCATTCTCAAGTATATGAACCATACGCGGGTATGGCCTTCGCGGGAACCGGAAATCAGCTTTAATTATTTGGGGCAGTTCGACGGCGAGCTGAACACCGATATGTTCGAGTGGTCGCCTCTATCCTGCGGGGACAGCAAGAGTTTGGAAGGAGAGCGAATTAGCGAGATCGACATCAATGGGATGATCACCGGACAGCGGCTGGCCTTTACGATCTCCTACAATGCCAAGAAGTATCGCGAAAGCACGATGGCCGAAGTAGGGGCGAGCTTCAGGAAGCACCTGCTGGCGATTATCGACCACTGCAAAAGCCGGGAAACGGCCGAAACGACGCCTTCCGATTTTTCGGACCCTGCCTTGACTTTGGAAGAGTTGGAATGCTTGAAGCAGAAGTACGAAGCCGATAACCGCTTCCGCATTGCCGATATTTATCCGCTGACCCCGATGCAGGAGGGCATGCTGTTCCATGCGTTATTGGACCGGGAGTCCGCCGCCTATTTCGAGCAAAATACTTATATGGCCCATGGACATCTCGACATGGAGCTGATGAGGAAAAGCTTCAACAAGCTGATCGAACGGTACGAACTTTTAAGGACGGTCATCGTCTATCGTCATTTGGATCGGCCCAGACAAGTCGTGCTGGCGGAGCGGCAAGCGAATGTGTATTTCGAAGACGTAACGCATCTGAACGAGGCGGCCCGGCAGGCCTGCGTCGAGCAGTTTGAACGGTCGGATCGGGCGAACTTGTTTGAATTGAGCGAGGACTTGTTGATCCGGCTGTCCGTTTTAAAGCTTGGCGACCGGCAATATAAAGTGATCTGGAGCTCGCACCATATTCTGGCGGACGGTTGGAGCCTTTGGGTGCTCATGAAAGATTTCTTCGAGCTGTACGCCAAGCTCAAAAACAACGAGCCACTGGACGCTCCGGAACCGAAACGGTATGTCGAGTACATTCACTGGCTGCAGCGGCAAAATCAAGAAGAGGCCCGGGCGTATTGGGAGCGCCGCTTGGAGGAGTACGAGGCCGTTGCAAAATTACCAGATTCCGCGAAAGCGGCTGCCGGAGAATACGTCTTGGGCCGGCTGGAGTTCCGGATCGACAAGACGCGAAGCGAGCGGCTCAGGATGCTGGCCCAACGCACGCAGACGACGATCAATACGGTCATCCAAGCCGTATGGGGCCTTTTGCTTCAGAAGGTTAATCATACTTCGGATGTCGTCTTCGGCGCCGTCGTATCCGGCCGGAATGCGGGAATCGGCGGAATTGACGAGTTGGTCGGCTTGTTGATCAATACGATCCCCGTGCGTGTGAGCTGCGGGCCGGACAGCCGGTTTATCGACGTTTTGAAGGAACTGCAGCAGCAATCGCTCGAATCCGCGCGGTACGATTATTATCCGCTTGCGGACATTCAAGCCCTGACCGCCTTAAAGGATAAGCTCATTCATAACAAAATTACGTTCCAAAACTATTACGTGGACGAACATTTCATCGGTTTTGATTTCAAGGAGCGATTGGGCTACAGCGTGCAGGATTTCGACGGATACGAGCAGACCAGCTTTGATTTTAACGTGAAGGTCGTGCCGAACGAAGAATTGGAGATCACATTTTCTTACAACGAATTGCTGTATGATCGGGAGAGCGTAGCCGGCGTCAAGCGTCATTTTGAGCAAATGATTGAAGTCGTCGCTGCGAACGAGCACATTCCGGTCTCGCAGATCGAGATGATCACGGCGGAAGAAAAGCACCGGATTTTGCACGACTTTAACGATACGAAGGCGGACTACTTGGGCCAGGGCGGCACGATGGTGGAGCTGTTCGAGGCCCAGGCGGAAAGAAGGCCGGACCATCCCGCGGTTGTATGCGGAGACCGGCAGCTTACCTATCGGGAACTGAACAAGCAATCCAACCGGCTCGCCCGCGCGCTGCGGAGCCGGGGCGTGGGTGCGGACATGATCGTCGGACTGCTGGCGGAGCCGTCGCTGGAGCTGGCCGTCGGTCTTCTCGGCATTCTGAAATCGGGCGGCGCATATCTGCCGATCGATCCGGGCCAGCCGCAGGAACGGATTGGGTATATGCTTGACGATGCGGCCGTCCGGATTATTGTGACCGCCGGAGTTGCCGAATTGGAAAAGGTCGATTTCCACGGCGAAGTGATCGATTTTAGCGATGCCGTGCTGTGGGCGGGCGAAGGCGATGGCAGCAATCTCGTACCTGTCCATACGGGCGACAGCCTGGCCTACGTCATCTATACATCGGGCACGACAGGCAAGTCGAAAGGAGTCATGATTACCCATTCGAATCTGGCCAATTACTGCCATGCGATGCTGGAGGAAGCTTCGGTCACGGATGAAGACGCGACGGCGCTGCTGTCCTCGTATGCGTTCGACTTGGGCTATACGTCGGTATATACTGCCTTGACCGGCGGCATTACGCTGCATCTGCTGCCGGAGGATACGTACAAGGAGCCGAACGCGCTCGTCCGGTATATCGGGGAACATTGCACGTATTTGAAAATGACGCCGTCGCTGTTCCAGCTTCTGCTGCAAGGAGAAGGCGTGGAGCAGATGGTCGAAACGAGCCGCCTTCGGCTGATCATCCTTGGCGGAGAGCCGTTCAACGTCAAGGATATCGAGCGGTTTTACCGGATGGACCGGCAGCGCCGGGTTCGCCTGATGAACCATTACGGACCGACGGAAAGCACGGTCGGCTGCGTGACGGCGCCGATTCCCCGGGACGGGCTGGAGTCGTTCACCGGTGTGATCGGCAAACCGCTGCCCAATGTCAGGGTGGTTATCGTGGACCGACAGGGTCATCTTGCGCCGGTCGGGGTGCCGGGCGAGCTGTGCGTCGCCGGTGCCGGACTCGCAAGAGGTTACTTGAACCGGCCGGAATTAAGCGCGGAGAAGTTTACGGACAATCCGTTCGAGCCCGGGGAGCGTCTGTACCGGACCGGGGACTTGGCGAAGTGGCGTCCGGACGGACAAATCGAATTTATCGGCCGGACCGACAACCAGGTGAAGATCCGGGGCTTCCGGATCGAGCCGGGAGAGATCGAGGCGAAGCTGCTCGGCCTTCCGGGTGTCAAGGAAGCCGTCGTCATCGCCCGCGAGAACCGGCATCACGAGAAGGTTTTGGCGGCGTATCTCGTAGGAGATGGCTGCGCCGAACTGGCCGATATCCGCAGCGCCTTGAAAGAAAGCCTGCCGCATTACATGGTGCCGACGTATTTTACGCTGCTGGAGCGGATGCCGCTGACGAGCAACGGCAAGATTGACCGGCGCGCGCTGCCGGAGCCGTCTTTCGGCGGAGGTTCAGTGGATGACTACGAAGCGCCGAGAACCGAGGCGGAGGCGAAGCTGGCCGAGGTGTGGCGCGAGGTATTGGGCGTGGAGCGGGTCGGCATCCGCGACAACTTCTTCGACCTGGGCGGCCATTCGTTAAAAGCGACCGTACTGGTCAGCAAAATCCATAAACGGCTGAACGTCGAGGTGCCGTTGAAGGAAGTGTTCCGCAGTCCGACGCTCGAAGCGATGGGCAGGTACGTCGAGAACAGCGGGCAAACCCTCTACACCTCGATTGAACCGTGCGCACCGCAGCCGTTTTACGAAACGTCTTCCGCCCAAAAACGGATGTACCTGATCCAGCAGCTGGAGAAGGGCATCGTCTACAACATGCCGGCCATCTGCGAAGTCGAGGGGAACATCGACCCCGGCCGCATCGAAGCGGCATTCCGGGCGCTGGTGAAAAGACACGAATCGCTGCGCACCTCCTTCGAAAGCTTGAACGGCAGCATCGTTCAGCGAATCGAGACGGAGCTTGCGTTTGCGCTTGAGCGAAGAGCAGCGAGTGACGAAGACGCGGACGCGGGGTTTGAAGCTTTTGTCCGTCCGTTCGACTTGGGGAAAGCCCCTTTGTTCCGGGCAGCACTCGTTCCGAGGCGGGGCAAAACGTATTTGTGGGTCGATATGCATCACATCATCAGCGACGGGGTATCCATGCGGCTGTTGATGAAGCAGTTGATCGAGCTGTACAACGGTAAGCCGTTGGAGCCGCTTCGCATTCAATACAAAGATTTTGCGGTTTGGCAAAACAAGTTTTTGCAATCGGAGGCGATGAGGCGGCAGGAGGCTTACTGGGTGAACCGGTTCGAGGGCGACATCCCGGTATTGAACTTGCCGTACGATGACGAACGACCTGTCATGCAAAGCTTCGAAGGGAGTGTCCTGAGCTTTGCTATGGACGAAGCGTTGACGGAAGGGCTGCGCAAGCTGGCCCGTGAAACCGGCAGCACCTTGCATATGGTTCTGCTGTCCGCCTTCCATATTCTGCTGTCGAAGTACAGCGGACAGGAAGATATTGTGATCGGAAGCCCGGTCGCCGGAAGACCCCACGCCGATCTGCAGACCATCGTGGGGATGTTCGTCAACACGCTGGCGCTGCGGAATCGGGCTTCGGGAGAAAAGCGCTACAGCGAGTTTTTAAAGGAGGTCAAAGAAAACGCGCTCCATGCCTATGAGAACCAGAGCTACCAGTTCGAGGAGCTTCTGGATAAGGTGCGCGTGAAGCGGGACACGGGCCGCAATCCGCTGTTCGATGTGATGTTCAATATGAGCTATGCGGATGGGGAATGGCTGGCCGCTTCTCCGGAGCTCACGCTGAAGCTCGTCCCCACCGGCAGCAGCATCTCCAAGTTCGATCTAACGCTTCATGCGGTGGAGAACGAGAAGACGATCCGGTATACGATCGAATACTGCACCAAGCTGTTCCGCGCGGAGACGATCGACCGGATCGGCCGGAATTACTCGCACGTTTTGAACCGCCTGTGCCTTGACCCCGAGACAGCGATTTCTGCGATCGAAGTCGTAACCGAGGACGAAAAGCGGCAGCTGACGGAGCAATTCAACGCGACGCAAATGGAGTATCCGCGGGAGAAGACGCTGCCGCAATTGTTCGAGGCGCAGGCCGAAGCGCAGCCGGACCGGATCGCGGCCGTATTCGGGGACCGGTCCTTCACGTACCGGGAGCTGAATGTCAGAGCCAACCAGCTAGCTCGCGTGCTGCGTAGCTACGGGGTCGGGCCGGATACAATCGTCGGCCTCATGGTCGGACGGTCGCTGGAGATGCTTGTCGGCATTCTCGGTATCCTGAAGGCGGGCGGCGCTTACCTGCCGATCGATCCGACCCATCCGGGAGAACGGATCGCGTATATGCTGGAGGATGCGAAGATCGGACTGCTGGCGACGTCCCGCGAACTGGGCGATAGTCTGGCATTCGGCGGGACGGTGCTGGATATGACGGACGAGGCGCTTTACCGGGGAGATGCCGGCAACTTGGAGGCTGCGAATACGTGTCGCGATTTGGCGTATGTGCTGTATACCTCCGGCTCCACGGGCAACCCGAAAGGCGTCATGGTGGAGCACCGGCAGGTGAACAATTTTATTCACGCCATCGTGAGCGAAACGGAGCTGAACCGCTGCGCAAGCATCCTGTGCCTGACCACGATCTCCTTCGACATTTTCGGTCTGGAGACGCTGGTGCCGTTGACGCACGGGATGAAAGTCGTCGTGGCTGGCGATGAAGAAGGCGGCGACGGGACGAAGCTGGCTGCCTTGATCGAGCGGCACGGCATCGACGCGATGCAGAGCACGCCGTCTCGGCTCAAGATGCTGCTGGAGCATTCGGCGTTCGGGCGCGCCTTGGGCGGGCTGAGCAAGCTTCTGGTCGGAGGCGAGGAGCTGCCTGCGGCGCTGTGGCAGCGGATTCGAGCTTACGGTGAAAAGCTTCAAGTGTACAACGTGTACGGCCCGACGGAAACGACGATCTGGTCCACGGCGAAGCGCATGCAGGGCGAAGCGGTCGGACTGACCATCGGGAAGCCGATCGGCAACACGCAGATTTACATCGTGGATGCCCATCATCAGCTCGTTCCGATCGGCGTGCCGGGACAATTGTGCATCGCGGGCGACGGCGTAGCCCGGGGCTACTTCAACCGGCCGGAGCTGACGGCCGAGAAGTTCGTGGACAATCCGCACGCGCCCGGAACGCGGATGTACAAAACGGGCGATCTGGCCCGCTGGCTGCCGCACGGGGAGATCGAATTTTTGGGCCGGATCGACAATCAAGTCAAGATCCGCGGCTACCGCATCGAGCTGGGCGAGATCGAGAACCGGCTGGTCCGTCACCCGTCGGTCAAGGAAGCGGTGGTGACCGCCCGGGCCGACGAACAGCAGCAAACCTATTTGTGCGCATACGTCGTCGCTCGGGAAGGCGGCGAAACCGATAAAGCGCAGCTCAAGCAGCACTTGAAGGAAAGCCTGCCGGAGTACATGATCCCGCCCTATTTCGTCCGGCTGGACAGCATTCCGCTGACGAGCAACGGCAAGGTCGACCGGAAAGCGCTGCCTGCGCCGGACCGGAGCGGACTGATCGTAAGCGACTACGAAGCCCCGCACAGCGTCGTTCAGGAAGCGCTGGCGGACATCTGGCGCGGCGTGCTGGGTGTCGGAAAGATCGGCATCCACGACAACTTCTTCGACCTTGGCGGCCACTCGCTGAAAGCGACGTTGGTCATGGGCGAAATCCATAAGCGGCTGCACGTCGAAGTGCCGCTGCGGGAGCTGTTCCGCTACCCGACGATCCAAGAGCTCGGCGCTTATATCGAAGGCAGCGAAGCCCGGGCGTACGAGGCGATCGAGCCGTGCGGAGAGCAGGCTTGGTACGAGGCATCGTCTGCGCAGAAGCGGATGTACGCGGTGCAGCAGCTCGACAAGCGGAGCACGGCTTATAACATGCCCGGCGTGTTCGAGCTGGAGGGCGAAGCGGACGCGGCGCGGATCGAGGCGGCGCTGAAGCGGCTCGTGCAGCGACACGAGGCGCTGCGCATCTCGTTCCTGACGGTGGACGGGGACATTGTGCAAAGGATCGAGCGCGACCCTGCGTTCACGTTGGCGGTCAGACCAGGCAGCAGCATGGATATTCAGACGATTGCCGCAGAGTTCGTGCGCGCGTTCGAGCTGGAGAGCGCGCCGCTTTTCCGGGCGGAGCTAGTCGTGAACGCAGGGGAAACGTACCTGCTGATCGACATGCACCATATTGTTTCGGACGGCGTGTCGATGAGCATTTTGGTCAAGGAGTTTGTCCGGCTGTACAACGGGGAGAGCCTGGAGCCGCTGCGCATCCAGTACAAGGATTTCGCGGCATGGCACAACAAGCGGCTGCGCTCGGGCGAGCTGGAGCGGCAGGAAGCGTATTGGATGGGTCAATTCGAGGACGGGGCGCCGCTGCTTACGCTTCCGTACGATTACGAAAGACCGGCCGTGCAGAGCTTTGAGGGCGGGAAGCTGCACTTCGCGCTCGACGAGGAAGCATCCCGGGGGCTGCAAGCGATCGCCAGGGAGCACGCAGCGACGATGCCGATGGTGCTGCTGTCGGTCTTCACGATTCTGCTGTCGAAGTACAGCGGGCAGGAGGACATCGTCGTCGGGATGCCGGCCGCCGGTCGGCCGCATGCGGATCTGCAGTCGATGGTGGGGATGTTCGCGAGCACGCTGGCGTTGCGGAACCGGCCGGAAGGCGGGAAGTCGTACGGCGCATTCCTGCAGGAGATCAAGGACGGCTTGCTCCGCGCCCACGATCATCAGAGCTACCCGCTGGAGGCATTGATCGAGAAAGCGAATATCCGAAGAGAACCGGGAAGAAACCCGTTGTTCGATGTCATGTTCGACATGTCCGGTCTGGAACAAACGGCGGCCATTGCCTTAGACGGACTGACGCTAAAGCAAACCGGGATCGAAAGCCAAATTTCGAAATTCGATCTGACTTTGAAAGCGGCGGAAACCCCGACCGGGATCGGGCTGACGCTGGAATACGCTTCTACGCTGTTCAAGCGGGAGACGATAGAACGGGCTGAGGAGCATATCCGGTTAATCGTGACGGAGATCGTGCAGAATCCGGAAATCGCGCTCAAGCATATCAGCTTGTTCAATCAAGCCGAGGAAGCCAAGCTATCGGCCATCGAGGACGAGGTCAACCAATTGCGAAACACCGCGTTTCAGTTTTAATCTTGCTGCCTTTTTCGAAGCGGGCCTTACGATAAAATCTTTTTTCCGTTCGAGCCGGCCGGTGTGCCGGTCCGGTTCGGCCGGAAGATCGGATAGAGGGTGAAGGTGAATATGCTCAATCAGGATGAGAAAATGTCGTCGGGCGAAAAAATCGCGCAATCCAGTGAATATTGGAAAAGCCTAAGACTCTCCGATGTGGACCGGGGCGCAGTGCCGCATGATTTTTTTAGCGAAGGCAAGTACGAGAAAAGAATCGAGACCTTCTCCGTCGACGAGGCGCTGTTGGAAAAGCTGGGTGCGCTGACTCATAACCACGACCTGCCTTTATTCGTCGTTTTTGCAGCGGGGCTGGTTATTCAATTGTCCCGGTACAGCAATCAAGATGCGTATATTCTAGGAATCCCTGCTTATGTTGGCAGCCTGAAAGAGGATCATCCGATTAAAAATAATATACTTCCTTTAAAAACCGGCTTCTCCGGAGAAGCGACCGTAAAGCAGCTGCTGAAGGCTGTGCAGGAAAGCGTGCTGAAGGCGTACGACCATCAGTATTGCGACGTCGAGCACGTCCTGAGAAGCGCGAATACGTGCCGGAGCGTTATGGAATTGACCTCAGCCAATATCGCCTTGAACACCCTGCATACGCCGGGGCATATCGAATCGATAATCAAGTCCGCCCATAATCGGCTCGCCGTATGCCTGGACAAGCAAGGGACCCGTTCCTTGGACGTATCGCTCGTTTATAATGCGAAGCTGTTCAAAGAAGAGACGATGGAGCTTTTCGGAGCAAGGTATCTCCGAATTATGCGCGAGCTTGTTACCGATCTGGAGCGGCGCGTCCGTGACATCGAGATGATCGCGGAGGAAGAAAAGCGGCAAATCCTCCATGCCTTCAACGACACGTACGCCGACTATCCGCGCGAAGCGACGGTAAAAGAACTGTTCGAAGCGCAGGCGGACCAGACGCCCGATCAGCTCGCCGCCGTGTGCGGGAACCGGTCGTTAGCCTACAAAGCGTTGAACGAGAAAGCCAACCAATTGGCGCGGCTGCTGAGCAGGAAGGGCGTACGGCCGGATACCCTCGTGGCGATTATGACCCACGGCTCTTTAGAGCTGATCGTCGCCATGCTGGCGGTGTTGAAAGCGGGCGGAGCCTACGTGCCCATTGACGTCAGCTATCCTGACGAACGGAAGGAATACATGCTTCGCGATGCCGGCGTCGATATTGTGCTATCCACCCGAGAGCTGATGGACGGGCTCGCCTTCGAGGGAACTTTCCTTGATCTGACGGACGATAGTCTCTTCACCGGGGACGTCAGCAATCCGGAGCCGGCCGCCTCCTCCCGAAATTTGGCTTACGTCATCTACACGTCCGGAAGCACGGGAAATCCGAAGGGGGTCATGATCGAGCACCGCTCCCTGATCAATTACATCAGCTTCTGCAGAGCGCACTACCAGGAAAACGGCATCGGCGATTTTCCTTTGTTCACCTCCATTTCGTTCGATTTAACGGTCACATCGATTTACGTTCCTCTCTTATCCGGCAAAAAAATAACGGTCTACGATACAAGCGACAAGCTCTCTTTTCTCCAGATCGTGGAACAGCCGCTGGACATCATGAAGCTCACCCCGGCCCATTTAAGCGTCATTAACGGATTGCCGATCGACAATATCGCCATTTCGAAATTTATCGTCGGCGGGGAGGAATTGTCTTACCCGCTGACCGACAGCATTTACCGTAAGTTCCAAGGGAAAGTCGACATTATTAACGAATACGGGCCGACCGAAGCGACCGTAGGCTGCATCGTGTACAAGTATGAGCCGAAGGAGCAGTGGGAAAAGACGCTGCCGATCGGAAAGCCGATTCACAATACGAGAATTTATATTCTCGATCAGGAACGCGGCCTGGCGCCGATAGGCGTCGTCGGCGAGCTGTGGATTGCCGGTGACGGACTGGCCCGGGGCTACTGGAACAGGCCCGAGCTGACGGCGGAGAAGTTCGCCGAAGATCCGTTTCACGCCGGAGAACGAATGTACCGGACCGGGGATATCGCAAGATGGCTGCCGGACGGCAACATCGAATTTTTTGGCAGAACGGACAATCAGGTGAAGATCCGGGGCTTCCGCATCGAACTCGGAGAGATTGAGGCGCGGCTGCTCGGTCATCCCGAGGTGAAGGAAGCTGTTGTGCTCGCTAGAGAGAACGAACGGAACGAAAAATATTTGGCCGCTTATTTTGTAGGAACCGCCAAGGCGGACGTTTCGGACATCAAAAGCTACTTGAAAGACAATTTGCCCGAATACATGGTGCCGCCGTACTTTACGCAGCTGGAGCAACTGCCGCTGACGGGCAACGGCAAGATCGACCGGAAGGCGCTGCCGGAACCCGATAGGGGCGGAAGAGCGGACGTATACGAAGCGCCGAGGAACGAAGCGGAGGCGAGGCTTGCCGATGTGTGGGCCGAGGTGCTCGGCGTGGAGCGGGTCGGCATTCGCGATAACTTCTTCGACTTGGGCGGCGACTCCATCAAGGCGATCCGAATCGCTTCCAAGCTGCAGAGATATGGCTACCGACTGGAAGTCCAGGAGCTGTTCAACCACGGCACCATTCAAGAGGTCAGCGGTAAAATTACCGCGAAGAAAGGCGGCATCCGGCAAGAAGCCGTCACCGGAGAGGCTGCATTAACGCCGATTCAAGCGATGTTCTTCGAGCGCGGCATCACCGACCGGCACCATTGGAATCAATCCGTCATGCTGTACAGCAAGGACGGTTTTCGGGAAGACATCGTGCGGGACGTATTCAAGCAGATCGTCATCCATCACGACGCCCTGAGGATGGTTTATCCAACTGGGAACGGCTGGATCAGACAAGTGAACCGGGCTGCCGACGGCCGGTTGTTCGATTTTATGGTGGCGGATTATCGTCAGGAGGCGGATGCGGAAGAGCTGATTCGCGAGCAAGGGTATCGGCTTCAAAGCAGCATCGATCTGGAGCATGGGCCGCTCGTCAAACTGGGCTTGTTCCGGACGAACGAAGGGGATCATCTGCTGATTGCCATCCACCATCTGGTTATCGATGGCGTATCGTGGAGGATTTTGTTGGAAGACTTCGTCTTGGGCTGCAAGCAGGCGCTGAACGGCGAGCGCATCGGTTTTCAGGAGAAAACCGACTCCTTTCAAGCGTGGGGGGCGTATTTGCGGAGATTGGCGGAAAGCGAACGGCTGCAGGAAGAAGCGGCCTATTGGGAACGGATCGAACAGGCCGATGTGAAACCGCTGCCGGCCGACAGGCCGTGGAACGAAGCGGACGGCAAGCATAAGCCGGCGTCGCAGCGGAAGGTTCGAATCGAATTCAGCCGGGACGATACGGAAGATTTAGTAAAGCGAACGAACCGTGCCTACAATACGGACATCCAGACCGTCTTGCTGACGGCGCTGACGCTCGCCGTGCAGGAATGGACGGCCGAAGAACGGGTGCTCGTCAATCTGGAAGGACACGGCAGAGAAACGCCGGAAGGGGAGCTCGATATCAGCCGGACCGTCGGTTGGTTCACTACCCACTATCCGGTTCTCTTGGAAGCGGACCGGGGCAGCAGCCTCGCTTATTCGATCAAGCGGGTAAAAGAAACACTGAAGCAAATTCCGCATAAAGGAATCGGCTACGGCATCCTGAAGCACCTCGGCGAGCCGAAGCCGTGGAAGGCCCGGCCGCAAATCAGCTTCAATTATTTAGGGCAATTCGACGAGGAGCTTCGCAGCGGCATGTTCGAGTTGTCCAAGCTGTCCGGCGGTCCTTCCGTCAGCCCGAACGCCGAGCCTTTGTACGAGATCGATATCGTCGGTGACATTTCGAACCATCGGCTCGCCATGACGATTGCCTATAACAGCGGCAGCCATCACGAAACGACCATAACGAATCTGGCTGATTCGTTTAAGCGCCATCTTCTGGCTGTCGTCCGCCATTGCATGAGCCAACCTCATGTGGAACGGACGCCTTCCGATTACTTGGCGGGCGATCTGGAGCTGGAAGAGCTCGATGCGCTGAAAACGAAATATGAAAGCGGTATGCAGCTTCGAATCAAAGAAATATACCCGCTCACGCCGATGCAGGAGGGCATGCTGTTCCATTCGCTGATGGATGGGGAATCGAGCGCCTATTTTGAGCAACGGGCGTTTACGGTCGAAGGCTTGCTCGACATGGCGTTGTTCGAAGAAAGCTTCAAGCGGCTCATTCGGCGGTACGATATTTTAAAAGCGGCCATCGTTCATGAAAGCTTGAGAACGCCGAAGCAAATCATACTCGAAGGTCGGCAGGCCAGCTTCCGATATGAGGATTTGAGCGCATGGCCGGAAGGGAAGCGTGCGGATTATGTCGCGGCCTTTGAAACTGCAGATCGTACCGCAGGATTCCGTCTTTGCGAAGATCCATTGATCCGTTTGACCGTATTCCGGCTGAGCGGAATGCAGTTCCGGATCGTCTGGAGCTGGCACCATATTTTAATGGACGGCTGGTGCGGCGGCATTGTCATGAACGATTTCTTCACGATTTACTACTCTCTCCTGAATCAACAAGAGCCGGCATTGGAAGCGCCTGTACCTTACTCGGGGTATATCGAGTGGTTGCAGCGGCAGTCTAAAAGCAAGGCGGCCCGGTACTGGGAACGGTATGTGGAAGGCTACGAGACGGTAGCGCAAATTCCCGGCAACGCTGCACCGGACGGTAAAGCCTACAAAAAGGGCCAGCTCGTATTTACGCTAAACAAGGCATGGACGGAAGCATTGACAACGATCGGCAAAAAGGCGCAGGTGACGATCAATACCGTCATCCAAGCCGTTTGGGGTGTACTGCTGCAAAAATACGTTCATGCGGAGGATGTCGTGTTCGGGGCCGTCGTCTCGGGACGGAGCGCCGATGTGGACCGGATCGACGAGATGGTCGGGCTGTTCATCAACACGATACCTGTACGTGTGAAAACCGAAAAGAGCACCCGGTTTGTCGATTTGCTGCAGCGGATGCAGCAAGAGGCGCTGGAGGGCGGAAAATACGATTATTTTCCGCTCGCGGACGTTCAAGCGCTGTCGAAGGTAAAGCGGAAGCTGGTCAATCATATTGTGACTTTCCAAAATTATTATGTCGACGAAGCGATGATCCGCTGGAATACGAATCCGGAGTTGAAAGTGACGGATGCGGCGCTCTACGAGCAAAACAACTACGACCTTGACGTGACGATCGTTCCCGGCGACGAGTTGAGAATTCTGCTTGCGTACAATGAGCATGTATACGATGCGGAATGCGCTGCCGGCGTGCAGCGCCATTTGGAGCAAATTGTCGCGACGGTCGCCGCGAATGCGGAAATACCGGTTTCGCAGATCGAGATGATTACGATAGAAGAGAAGCACCGGATTTTGTACGATTTTAACATCACGATGACGGACGGGCCGCTGGTAAAGACGATCCATCGCATATTCGAGGAACAGGCGGAGCGCACGCCGGACCAAGCGGCCGTGGTGTATCAGGGCGTTCGGCTCACCTACCGCGAGCTGAACGAACGGGCCAACCGGCTCGCCCGCACCTTGCGGGCCGAGGGAATACGTCCGGACGGCTTGGTTGGCATTATGGCGGAACGCTCGCTGGAGATGATTGTCGGGATTCTCGGAATTTTGAAAGCAGGCGGCGCGTACGTCCCGATTGACCCGGACTACCCCGGGGAGCGCATCCAATATATGCTGGAAGATTCGAGAGCGCAGCTCCTTGTGCTGAGCCATCGCCGCTTGCAGGAACGGACAGCCTATACGGGAAAAATCTTGGCGTTGGACGACGCCGAAGCCTACGATGCGGATGGAACGAATCCGGAGCCAGCGGCAGAGCCGAGTCATTTGGCGTACGTGATTTATACGTCGGGAACGACGGGGAAGCCCAAGGGCGTCATGGTCGAGCATCGGCAGGTGGCTGCCTTGTCCGAAGCGTGGAGGCGGGAGTACCGCTTGCAGGAGGAGCACGTTCGGCTGCTGCAATGGGCAAGCTTCTCGTTCGACGTGTTTACCGGCGATCTGGTACGGGCGCTGCTGAACGGCGGGGAGCTCATCCTGTGCCCGGGCGACGCCAGGCTTGATCCTGCGGCCATTTACGGGCTGATGCGGGAGCATCGGGTTACCATTTTCGAATCCACCCCGGCCCTTGTCCTTCCTCTGATGAACGACGCGTTCGAGCACGGGTGGGATATGAGCTTTATGCGGACGCTGATCGTTGGCTCGGATCAATGGCCTGCGGGTGAATTCCGGCAATTGAACGACCGCTTCGGCGCATCCATGAGAATTATGAACAGCTACGGAGTGACGGAGGCGTGCATCGATGCCAGTTATTTTGAGCAAACAGAGGGGCAATCGCCGCGCGGATATCGCAGCTTGCCGATCGGCAAGCCGCTGCCGGGCGTCAAGCTGTACATTTTAAGCGAAACGCTGGCGGTTCAGCCGATCGGCGTGACGGGCGAGCTGTATATCGGCGGATGCGGGGTAGCGCGAGGTTATCTTCATCGTCCGGAGCTGACCGCGGAGAAGTTCGTAGACAACCCGTTCGCGCCGGGCGAGCGCATGTACCGGACAGGAGACTTGGCCCGCTGGCTGCCGGACGGAAACGTCGAATTTTTGGGCCGGATCGACGATCAGGTCAAGGTGCGCGGCTTCCGAATCGAGCCGGGGGAAATCGAGGCGAAGCTGCTCGCCCATCCGGCCGTCAAGGAAGCGGTCGTCCTGACGAAGGAAATCCGGGAGAGGGAAACCGTTTTGGCGGCGTATCTCGTCGGACCGGACAAGGCTGCGCTAAACGAAATTAGGAGCTCTTTGAGGGAGAGCCTGCCGCATTACATGGTGCCGTCGCATTTCACGCTGCTGGAGCGGATGCCGCTAACGGGCAACGGCAAGGTTGACCGCCGTGCGCTGCCGGAGCCGGACTTTGCCGGAGGGGCGGGCGATTATGAGGCGCCGGGAACCGAGACGGAGGCGAAGCTGGCCGAGGTGTGGCGCGAAGTGCTCGGCGTGGGTCAGGTGGGCGTCGGCGACAACTTCTTCGATCTTGGCGGAGATTCGATCAAAGCGATCCGTATCGTTTCCAAGCTGCAAAAGCATGGATACCGGTTGGAGATCAAGGAGCTGTTCCAAGGCGGCAGCGTGAAGGAAATAAGCCGTAGAATAACGCAAAATGAAAACCGCATCGAGCAGGCGGTGGTTACCGGAGAAGTCGGGCTTACGCCGATCCAAACGATGTTTTTCGAGCAAAGCTTTACCGACCCGCATCATTGGAATCAAGCCGTCATGCTGTACAGCCGGTCAGGGTTTCAGGAGGACATCGTCCGCCAGGTGTTTGAACGAATCGTGATCCACCACGATGCGCTGAGGATGATTTACCGCAAAGAAAACAACCGGGTCGTCCAGGTGAACCGGGCGGCCGAAGGACCGCTGTTCGATATGACCGTGATTGATTATCGTTCCGGCTCAACCGATCAGGAAACCATCGAGGAACAATGCCGCCTTATTCAAAGCAGCATCGATCTGGAGCAAGGCCCGCTGGTGAAATTGGGATTGTTTCAAACGTTTGACGGCGATCACCTGCTGATCGTCATCCATCATTTGGTAGTCGATGGCGTGTCTTGGCGAATTTTGCTGGAGGACTTTGCCTTGGGCAGCCAGCAGGCTTTGAACGGAGAGCCGATCGTTTTCCAGAACAAAACGAACTCCTTCCAAGAGTGGGCCGCTTATTTGCGGAAGCAGGCGACAAGCGACAGGCTGCGGCAGGAGATTACGTATTGGGACCGTCTGGACAAAGCCGACATCCCCGTCTTGCCTGCGGACCGGAAGGACGCGGAAGACAGCTATAAGCTTAAACATGTTCGAAGCGTAAGCGCGACGTTCAGCAAGGAAGAAACGGAGCATTTACTGAAGGACACGAATCGAGCCTACCGTACGGAAATCAACGACATCCTGCTAACGGCGCTGGGACTTGCGATCGGGGAATGGACGGCCGGGGAGCAAGTGCTTGTGAATCTGGAGGGCCACGGAAGGGAGAAGCTGGAGGGGGATATCGATATGACCCGGACCGTAGGCTGGTTCACGACGTATTATCCGGTTCTTCTCCCGGTGCGGAAAGACAGCCCGCTCTCTTATTCGATCAAGAGTGTCAAAGAAACCTTGAGGCGGGTTCCCCATAAAGGAATAGGCTATGGAATTTTGAAATATTTGGGAGAAGCGCGTATTTGGAATAAGGTGAGGCCCCAGATCAATTTCAACTACTTGGGGCAGTTCGACGAGGAGTTCGCCAACGGCATCTTTGAAATGTCCCCGTTACCCGCAGGCCCTTCGGTCAGTCCGGAAGGGGAGCAGGAGTTTGACATCGATATAAGCGGAATCATCACGAACCGGCGCCTCGAAATCACGATCCGGTATAACAGCCGCTGCTATAACGAAAGCACGATGGAAAATGTCGCGGCAATGTACAAACGCAGCCTGCTCGCCATCATTGAGCATTGTAGCAGCCAGCCTTCCGCCCAGTTGACACCTTCGGATTATTCGGCAGGGGATTTGGATCTTGAAGAGCTGGAGGCGTTGAAAACGAGCTATGAAAAAGAACGGAAGTTCAAAATCCAAGACATTTATCCGCTTACCCCGATGCAGGAAGGCATGCTGTTCCACTCCTTGCTGGATCACGGCTCGGGCGCTTATTTTGAACAGACGTCGTTTGTAAGCGAAGGCGAGCTGGATATCGCGCTGTTCGAAGCGAGCTTCCGCCGGCTCGTCGAGCGGTACGACATTTTGAGAACGGTCATCGTACACGAAAATCTGAAATCGCCCAAGCAAATGATACTCGAAGGCCGGGCGGCGGACTTCCATTACGAGGACCTCAGCGCATTAGGGGAGGAACAGCGGGCTTGGCGGATCGCAGCCTTTGAAGCGGAAGACCGGAAGCGGGGCTTCTCGCTCAGCGAGGACAGCTTAATCCGCTTGTCCGTACTCAAGCTTGGCCGGGAACGCTACAAGGTGATTTGGAGCTCGCACCATATTTTAATGGACGGCTGGTGCAGCGCCATCGTGATTCGAGATTTCTTCGCGATTTACGGCGCGCTGCGGAACGGGCGGAAAATCGCTTTGCAGGAACCGGCACGTTATCGGGACTATATCCGGTGGCTGCAGCAGCAGCCTAAAAACAAAGCGCGGCAATATTGGCAGGACTACGTGACCGGCTACGATACGGTCGCCCGGCTGCCCGGCAACGCTAAAGCTAACGACGGGGAAATCCAGTTCCAGAGAGGAAAGCTGACGTTTACCGTGGAGAAGGCTATGACGGAGGCGCTTGCGAACATCGGTAAAGAAGCGCAGGTGACGATGAATACGGTCATTCAAGCCGTGTGGGGAATTTTGCTCCAAAAGTATGTCAATACGGAAGACGTCGTCTTCGGATCCGTCGTTTCCGGCCGGAACGCCGATGTGGAAGGCATCGAAGAGATGGTCGGACTGTTTATCAATACGATCCCCGTACGGGTGAAAAGCGATCGGAACACCCGGTTTATCGATCTGTTAAAAGACATGCAGAACGATTCGCTCGAATCGGCTCCGTACGATTATTACCCGCTGGCGGACATCCAATCGATGTCGGAAGTGAGGCAGCAGCTAGTCAATCATATCGTGATTTTTCAAAACTTTTATGTCGAGGATCGGGTTCAAGGCCCGCATGAGGCCGAGCTTGGCTTTACGTTGAATGAGGTCACCGTGCATGAGCAGACGAACTATGATTTTGATGTGATGGTGTTCCCGGGCGATGAGCTGAGGGTCATGTTTTCTTACAATGAAGAGATGTACGATCGGCAAAGCGTGACGAAGGTCATGCGCCATTTTCAGCACATTATAGGAGCAGTTTCCGGGAATGGCGAAAAGAAGGTTTCGCAGATCGACATGACGACCGAGGACGAAAAGCAGCTTCTGCTGCATGCGTTCAATGCGACGAAAATGGAATACCCGCGGGAGAGGACGCTCCAGCAGTTGTTCGAGGCGCAGGCGGAAGAGCGGCCGGATCGGGTCGCCGTTGTGTTCGGGGACCGGTCCTTCACGTACCGGGAGCTGAACGAAAAGTCCAATCAATTGGCCCGTCTGCTGCGCGGCCAAGGGGTCAAGGCGGATACGATTGTCGGAATCATGATCGAACGGTCTCTCGAGATGATCGTCGGGCTTCTTGGCATTTTGAAGGCCGGGGGCGCCTATTTGCCGATCGATCCGAACCATCCAAAGGAACGGATCGAGTACATGCTGGAGGATGCGAAGCTCGGGATACTGGCGACATCCGCCAAGCTGGCCGATACGGTAGTGTTTCGCGGGACGATTATCGATATAACCGATGCCAAGGTTTATAGCGGCGAATCCGGCAACCTGGAGACCGTAAGTGCGTGCGGCGATTTGGCGTATGTCATCTATACGTCCGGTTCGACGGGCAACCCGAAAGGCGTCATGGTCGAGCACCGGCAGGTGAACAATTTCATTCACGCGATGGCGAAGGAAACGGAACTGGCCTTGTGCGGCAGCTTGCTGTGCATCACGACGATTTCCTTCGACATCTTCGGTCTGGAAACGCTGCTTCCGTTGACACACGGGATGAAGGTCATTGTGGCCGGCGAAGAAGAAGGCAGCGACGGCGCGCTGCTGGCGGCTTTGATCGAGCGGCACGGAATCGAAGCGATGCAGAGCACGCCTTCGCGCTTGAAGCTGCTGCTGGAGCATGCGTCGTTCCGGCGCGTTTTGGGCAAGCTGGACACGGTTCTGGTCGGGGGCGAAGAGCTGCCCGCTGCGCTGAGAGACCAGCTCCAAGGCTATGAGGGGCTGAACCTGTACAACGTATACGGCCCGACGGAAACAACGATTTGGTCCACCGCGAAGCGCATGCAGGGCGAAGCGGCCGGGGTGACCATCGGGAAGCCGATCGGCAACACGCAGGTCTATATCGTGGACGCCCATCATCAGCTTGTTCCCATTGGAGTGCCAGGGCAATTGTGCATCGCAGGCGATGGCGTAGCGCGGGGGTATTTCCATCGGCCGGAGCTGACGGCCGAGAAGTTCGTGGAGAACCCGTTCGCCGCCGGGACGCGGATGTACGTAACCGGCGATTTGGCCTGCTGGCTGCCGCAGGGCGAGATCGAATTTTTGGGCCGGATGGACAATCAGGTGAAAATCAGAGGCTACCGGATCGAGCTGGGCGAGATCGAAGCCCGATTAACCGACTGCGAATCGGTCAAGGAAGCGGTCGTCGTCGCCAGAGAGGACGAGCGGAAGCAAAACTACTTGTGCGCTTATGTCGTTGGCCAGGAAGGCGTTGACATTGATAAAGCGAAGCTGCGGCAGCATTTGAAACAAAGCTTGCCGGAGTACATGCTTCCTTCTTATGTCGTCCAACTGGAGCGCATCCCGCTTACGAGCAACGGGAAGGTGAACCGGAAGGCGCTGCCTGTACCGGACGAAAGCGGGCTGGTTGTCAGCGGCTATTACGAAGCGCCGCGAAACGGCATCGAAGAGGCGCTGGTGAGCATATGGATCGGCGTGCTGGGCGTCGAAAAAATCGGCATCCACGACAATTTCTTCGATCTTGGCGGTCACTCGCTGAAGGCGACGATCGTGATGGGCGAAATCCATAAGCGGCTTCAGGTCGAAGTGCCGCTGCGGGAGCTGTTCCGGAGGCCGACGATCCGAGAGCTGGCCGGTTATATCGAAAGCAGCGCCGTACAGGCGTATGAAGCCATTCAGCCGTGCGAACAAGCGTGGTACGAAGCGTCATCGGCGCAAAAACGGATGTACGCGCTACAGCAGTTGGACCGGCAGAGCATGGCCTACAACATGCCCGGCGTATTCGAGCTGGAAGGGGCGTCGGATGCGAAGCGGATCGAAGCGGCGCTGAAGCGGCTCGTGCAACGACACGAGGCGCTGCGCACCTCCTTTGCTACGGTGGACGGGGATATCGTGCAAAGGATCGATCCCGATCCTGCGTTTGCGATGACCTTCAGACGGGGAAGCCGGACGGATATTCATACAATCGCCGCCGAATTTGTTCGCCCGTTCGAGTTGGAACGCGCGCCGCTGTTTCGGGCGGAGCTGGCCGAGAGCGAAGGGAGAACGTATTTGCTGATCGACATGCACCACATCGTATCGGATGGCGTGTCCATCGGCATTCTGTTCAGGGAGTTTGTCCGGCTCTACAATGGCGAAGCGCTGGAGCCGCTACGGATTCAGTACAAAGATTTTGCCGCTTGGCAAAACAGGCAGCTGCGCGAAGGCGCCATGGAAAAGCTGGAAGCTTACTGGATCAGCCAGTTCGAGGATGGCGTTCCGGTTCTAACGCTGCCGTACGATTACGAAAGACCGGCCATGCAAAGCTTCGGGGGCGAGGCTCTGCACTTCGCGCTCGGGGAGGAAGCGACCGTGCGGCTTCGGGCGATGGCGAAGGAGCAGGAAGCGACGATGCCGATGGTGCTGTTGTCGGCCTTTACGATCTTGCTGTCCAAGTACAGCGGGCAGGAGGACATCGTGGTCGGGCTGCCGATCGCCGGACGGCCGCACGCCGACCTGCAATCGATGGTGGGCATGTTCGTGAACACGCTGGCCTTGCGGAACCGGCCGCAGAGCGGGAAGACGTACAGCGCGTTTTTGCAAGAAGTGAAACAAAACTCGATTCGCGCCTATGACCATCAGAGCTATCCGCTGGAGCAATTGATCGATAGGTTGAATGTCCGGCGGGACAGGAGCCGCAATCCGTTATTCGATGTCATCTTTCATCTGAACAATATCGACTATGACACCGGGTTGGAAATGGACGGTCTTCTTCTCAAGCCTGTTCCGCTCGACAGCAGCTTAACCCGGGCGGATGTAACCTTATCCGGCTACGAAACCCATAATAATATCGAGCTGAATTTTACCTATTCCACGCAGCTGTTCCAGCGGCAGACGATCGAGCGGGCGATTGTCGATTACATGCGCATCATCAGCAGAATATGTGCCGATCCTCTTCAAACAATACACGAAATTTGCCGTTTAAGCGAAGAAGAGGAAGCTAATATTTTACAAGAAAAAGCGGAGGTCCACAGCTTGAGAAGCGCCGAGTTTGATTTTTAAGACGATTTCAGGGGACGGAGGTTTGACATGGAAAACAACGGCCTTATCTATGACGATGCAGCAGGTTCCGGTACGTACTGGACAAGCTTGGCTTTGGACGAAATCGATAGAACCGGCATACGCTACGACGGGTTCCTCGGCCATTCCTATCAGCGCGAAAGCCTCACGGTTTCCTTGGAGGAAGGGCTGGCTGACAAATTAAACTCCGTTACGAAAAACAATGACCTGCTGCTGTATGTGATTTTCTTGGCGGCCTTGGATATTGCCCTGTATAAGTACACGGGCCATGAAGAACGCATCATCGGCGTCCCGGCGTATGCTTTGGGCAAGGGCAAGCAACAAGCGCTTGGCCCAAAAGTGCTGCCCTTGAAAACGAGCCTGCGCGGAGAGCTCATCGTCAAACAGCTGCTCAAAGAGACCCAGCAGCGCCTGCTGGATGCTTACGAGAATCAATATGCCGATGTGGAACATATCCTGCGGCAGGCTCACGTCTGCGAAACGGTCATGGATTTGACCCCCGTCAGTCTGACGATGAGTCGTCTGCATGTCCGTGACGATATCGACTTCATTTGCGGCTCCGGCAAAAATGAACTCGCCCTGTGCATCGATAAGGACGAGGACGGCTCCATTGAAGCCGCCTTCGTCTATAACGCTGGCTTGCTTGAGACAGAGACGATCAGACTGTTCGCAGCCAAGTATGTTGAAATCGTCCGCCAAATCATCACCGATCCGGGTCAAAGCGTCGCTCGGCTTCGTCTTGCTAATGAAGAAGAAACGAACCGAATTCTCATTGATTTTAATCGTACAAAGACGCAGTACAGCGAACAAAATAAAACTTTACCGGAGCTGTTCGAGGCGCAAGCCGAACAAACGCCGGACCGCATAGCCTTGCGGTTTGGAGACCGGCAGCTCACGTATCGGGAGTTGAACGAAAAATCCAATGCGGTTGCAAGGGTGCTGCGAGCAAACGGCGTTAAGCCGGAAGCAATCGTCGGCGTGCTGCTGGAGAGGTCGCCGGAGATGGCCGCCGGACTGCTTGGCATTTTGAAAGCCGGCGGCGCTTATGTACCGATTGATCCGAAGCATCCGAAAGAGCGCATCGAGTTCATCCTCCGGGAGACGGGAGCGCAGCAGTTGCTGTCGACCCGCAGCTTGACGGACGGCATTTCATTCGGCGGGACGCTGCTGGATGCAGCCGATTCGAGTCTGTTCATGGGAGACGGGGGCAAGCTGGACTACGTTGCAAAGCCCCATCATTTGGCCTACGTGGTTTACACTTCGGGAACGACGGGGAATCCCAAAGGGGTGATGGTCGAGCACGGTACGCTGAGCTTGACGATGCTCTGGGAGCGTCAGGAGTATGGCTTTACAGCCGACGATGTCTCGCTTGTTACGACGAATTACGCTTTTGACGGATTTATCACCGCTTGCTTCACCCCTTTGATTTCCGGAAGCCGCGTCATTTTGACGAGCGACGAGGAATCGGCGAATCCGTATCGGATCGCCGAATATCTGAAGCATGGGGCAGTGACCTATTATACCAGCGTGCCGGCGATCTATTTGACGGTATTGGAGTACTTGGATGCGGAAAATACCAAGCGCCTCAAGGCCGTTACATTGGTCGGCGAAGAGCTGCCGGTCAAAGCGGTCGAGCATACGCGGCGGCTCAATCCGGATATTGAAATCATCAACCGGTACGGACCTTCCGAAAACACGGTGGACACCACGATTCTGAGGCAAGTTCAGTCGGGCGGCAGCGGCAGTGGCAGCATTCCGATCGGGAAGCCGGTCCCGAATACGAAAGTTTTTATCGTCGATAAGCATCACGACCTCGTTCCGATCGGCGTGCCCGGCGAACTGTGTATCGGCGGGGACCGGTTGGCGCGGGGGTATTGGAAGCAGCCGGAGCTGACGCGCGAGAAGTTTATCGAAAGTCCTTTTGAGCCCGGGAAAAAGATGTACAAAACAGGCGACCGGGCGAAATGGCTGCCGGACGGGAACATTCAATTTCTGGGAAGAATCGATAACCAAGTGAAGGTCAGAGGGATTCGCATCGAGCTTCGGGAGATTGAAAACCGGCTGCTTGCCCACCCGGATGTTAGGGAAGCTGTCGTACGGGTCCGGGAGAACGAACGGCAGGAGAACGATTTAATCGTTTATTTCACGGGAAATCCGGGGATGAGTGCGTCTGCCGTCAAAGCCTGGTTAAAAAAGAGCTTGCCCGATTCCATGGTACCTGCGCATGCGATCCGGCTCGACCGCATGCCATTGACGCATAATGGAAAAGTAAACCGGCGCGCTTTACCTGAGCCGGATCTGCGCGGGGCGCGGGAGGAGGAATACGCTGCTCCAAGAAATGAAATCGAGGCGCTGCTCGCGGGCGTCTGGAGCGATGTCTTGGGGGTCGAGCGGATCGGGATCGATGAGGATTTTTTCGATCTGGGAGGACATTCCTTAAAAGGGACGATTCTGATCGGCAAACTCCACAAGCAGATGAACGTCAAGCTGGCGCTCAAAGATTTGTTTCTGCATCCGACGATCCGGGAACTGGGCGGCTATATCGAGGCGGGCCGGGATTTTGGGCGCGACATCGCGTACGAGATGATCGAGCCGTGCGAAGCGCAGGAATGGTACGAAACCTCCTCCGCCCAGAAACGCATGTTTATGGTCCAGCAGATCGAAAAAGGCGCCGCCTACAATATGCCGGCGATCTGCGAAGTGGAGGGCGATTTCGATGCGGAGCGCATCGAAGCGGCCTTTCGGGCGCTGATTTCGAGGCATGAGTCGCTGCGCACCTCCTTCGATAGCCGGAACGGCGTCATCATGCAAACCATTCACGACGGTCTCGAGTTTCTTATGGCCATTCGAGAAGAGAATGACCGGGACATCGACACGCTGATCCGGGACTTCGTACGGCCCTTCGAATTGAGGCGGGCGCCGCTGTTCCGGGCAGAGCTTGTTCACAGCCGCAGTCGGACGTATCTTATGGTCGATATGCATCATATCGTCAGCGACGGGGTATCCGTCCGGCTGCTGATGCGTGAATTCGTGAAGCTGTACAACGGCGGACAGTTGGAGCCGCTTCGCATCCAGTACAAAGATTTTGCCGCTTGGCAAAACAAGCTCCTGCAATCGGAAAGCATGGGCCGGCAAGAGGCGTATTGGCTTGAGCGGTTTAAGGACGAGCTTCCCGCGCTCGAACTGCCGTACGATGAGGCGCGCCCCGCCATGCAGAGCTTCGAAGGGAGCCGCGTAAGCTTCACTCTGCATGAAGCGGAAGCGGAGCAAGTGCGGAGCATCGCCCGGGAGACGGGCAGCACGACGCAGATGGTGCTGCTGTCGGCAATTTATATTTTGCTGGCCAAGTACAGCGGGCAGGAAGATATCGTGATCGGAAGCCCGATTGCAGGCCGATCGCATCCCGATTTGCAGGGCATCATGGGAATGTTCGTCAATACGCTTGCGCTGCGCAATCAAGTGGCGGGAGAAAAACGCTATTTGTCATTTTTGGAGGAAGTCAAGCGAAACGCGCTTGAGGCTTACGAGAACGAAAGCTACCCGTTCGAAGTGCTGCTGGATAAGGTACAGGTGATGCGGGACACGAGCCGCAACCCGCTGTTTGACGTCGTGTTCAATATGAGTCATGCAGACGATGACGGCGAAGCGGCGATCCGCGGCCTCCGGTTAACTCCAATTTCGTGGGAGAGCGGTCAGGCCAAGTTCGATTTGACGCTGAATGCGGATGAAAACGGGCGGTCGATCGAGTGCAGCATCGAATACAGCACCAAATTGTTTCGCGCGGATACGATCGCCAGAATGGGGCGGCATTACAAGCAAATTGTCGCGCAAATAGGCAAGGACCGCGAAGTCAGGCTGGCCGACATCGACCTCATTACGGAAGATGAGAAACGGGAAATTTTGTTCGAGTTCAACGCGACGAAGAGGGACTACCCGAAAGACCGGACGATTCATTCGCTCTTCGAGGAGCAGGCGGAGAAGGGGCCCGACCGGATTGCGGCCGTATTCGGGGACCGGACCATTACGTATCGTGAACTGAACGCGAGGGGAAATCAACTTGCCGCTGTGCTCAGGGACAAAGGAGTCGTGGCGGACACCGTCGTAGGGATCATGGTCGAGCGGTCGATCGAGATGCTGATCGGCATTCTGGGCATATTGAAAGCCGGCGGAGCATATCTCCCGATTGATCCCGATTATCCGGCGGAGCGGAGCGACTACATGCTGAAGGATTGCGACGCCCGCATTCTGCTCGTATCCGGCGAAGCCGGGGGGAATCTCCGGTTCGCGGGCGAGCGGCTGGATGTTGCCGTCTCGTCCGAGACTAGCGGCGCCGGGGACGCGCTCACCAATCCGGACAACACAACGTCGGCATCGCATCTGGCCTATGTGGTATATTCGTCCGGCAGTACGGGGCAGCCGAAGGGAATATTGGCGGAGCACCGGAATGTCGTGCGCCTCGTGAAAAATACCAACTACGTCGAGTTTCGGGAAGGCGACCGCATTCTGCAAACGGGGGCGCTCGTCTTCGACGCCACGACGTTCGAGGTATGGGGCGCGCTGCTGAACGGGCTCACGCTGCATTTGGTTTCCAACGAGACGATTTTGTCCCCCTTGGCATTGGAGCGGGAGCTGGCGGAGAACCGCATCGCGATCCTGTGGCTGTCCGTCGCCTTGTTCAACCAACTGGCGCAGGAGAAGCCGGAGCTGTTCCGTCCGTTAACCTACTTGATCGTGGGCGGCGAGGTGCTCTCGACGAAGCATATCAATCTGGTCCGCAGCCGGTGCCCCGGCGTGCATATCCTCAACGTCTACGGCCCGACCGAAAACACGACAT
>NZ_JTHN01000229.1 GCF_001399685.1 Paenibacillus sp. A3 | reverse complement strand
GGAGGGATCGGGGCGCCGCTCATTTTGGCGCTGGAAGCCCGTGCGTGGAACCGGGTCGGCGTTATTTTACTCGGGATCATCGTCATGGTTACCATTATCGATATTATTTCTTCCGCCATTCGCAAACGTTTGGTGTAGGTGTAGCCCACAAAGCCCGCTTTTCGGTTCATTGTTCCGAAAACGGGCTTTTTTGTGCGGGGCAGGCCCCTCGCTTCTTCTTATTCGTGCTTAAATCCGGATATCAGCTCGACAAACGCCGCGGCTTGCCCGGATAGCGGCTCGCCCTCGCGCCAATAGACGGCAATCGGGTTTTTCACCTCAGGATACTTCACCTGCACCCGTGTGACCTCGCGTCGCTCGACGAACTCCCGCACTTCGGCCGCCGAAGCGAAGAGCACGCCGTAGCCCGCAGCGACTGCCCGCACGGCTTCGTTCATCCCGCCCAGCTCGACGCCGATATCGGGCGGGGCGAGGCTTGACATCCGGCATAGCGCAAGCAGCATTTCGCGAGTCGAGCTGCCTTCCTCCCGCATGATGAACGTTTCTTTCAATAGATCGACGAGGCCGATTTCCTTGCCTGCACACGGATGATCCGGAGGAACGACGAACCACATCGGGTCCTCGAACAGCACGGTGCGCTTCAGCCGGGAGGGCGCAGCGGCGCCGCCGCCGATGACCGCGATATCGGCTTCGTACCGTTCCAGCCGCTCAAGCGACTGCTGGGCGTTCCCGGTATATTGAGTCAGCCGCACCCCGGCAAAACTCCGCTTGTAGGCGGCGATCCAGCCGGGCAGCAAAAAGTTGGCCGGAAGGTATGTCGCGGCGATCCGCAGCGTGCCGGACCGTCCTGCACGGTAATCGTCGACGAGCGTTTCAAGCTCTTGCTCCAGAGCGAATAACCGCTCGGCATGGGCGGCGAGGAATGTACCCGCTTCCGTCAGCCAAATGCCCCTTCCTTTCGGAGCCAGCAAGACGAGGCCGAGCTCCTTCTCCAAGTTGCGGATCTGCATCGTGACCGCGGGCTGGCTGATGCGCAGCGTCTCGGAGGCTCGAGTGACGCTTCGGCTCTGCGCAACGACATGAAATATTTTTAACGCATGGAGGTTCATGGGATTCGCTCCATTCATAAAATTAATTTATGTTTACTTGAAATAAATATATTATACTTATATGTTTTTTCGTTTTATTCTAAAGTCGAACGAAGCAAATGGCAATAGCATAAAGGAGCGAGCGGAATGAAATTGAGCTGTACGGAGTGCGGGCAAGGACGGAGCGTCACCGATCCGGTATGGCGCTGCGAATGCGGCGGGCTGCTTCAGGTCGAACAGCCCCTTGGGGAGCTGGACGGCGAGAAGCTGCGGCGCGTCTTCGACGAGCGTCTGGCGCAGCGCAATACGCCTTATGCGAGCGGGGTGTGGCGCTATAAGGAGCTGATTCATCCCGAGCTTCCGGTGGAGTGGATCGTAACCAAGTACGAGGGCAACACGGGGCTGTACGGCTCCGAACCGGTCCGCCGGTTTACCGGAGTCCGGGATTTGCGGCTCAAGGCGCAGAGCGAGAATCCGAGCGGCTCCTTCAAGGATAACGGGATGACGGTCGCCGTGTCGCAGGGCTCTTGGCTCGGGTATGAGCGGTTTGCCTGCTCGTCGACGGGAAACACGTCTTCGTCGCTTGCGATGTATACGGCGCTGTCCGGCAAAGCCTCGTACGTCTTTGTCCCGGAGGAAGGCGTCGCAGACGGGAAAGTGCTGCAAACGGCGGCTTATGGAGCGCGGATGATCCGGTTCCAAGGCACCTATGACGACGGGATACGATTCTTGGAACGGCACGCGGCCGAGCTAAAGCTGTACGTATGCAATTCGATAAATCCGTTTCGGATCGAAGGGCAAAAAAGCATTGTCTATGAAATCGCGCAAGCGCTAAACTGGATGCTGCCGGATTGGATCGTGCTGCCCGGCGGGGCGCTGAGCAATGTGTCTGCGCTAGGCAAAGGGCTGCAGGACATGCTGGCAACAGGACTCATTTCGTGTATGCCTCGGGTGGCGGTCGTGCAGGCGGAAGGGGCGAGTCCGTTCCACCGGATGATTGAGCACGGTCTGAAAGAGCTGGTGCCGGAGTCCCGGCCGCATACGCTGGCCAGCGCGCTGAATATCGGCAACCCGCCAAGCTGGAAAAAAGCTGCCGCCGTGCTGCAAGCGACCCGCGGCGTAACGGTTTCCGTAACGGATGAGGAGATCATGGAGGCGAAAGTGGTGATCGACCGGGCGGGCATCGGCTGCGAACCGGCCTCTGCGGCGTCGGCGGCAGGGCTTCGTAAGCTGGTCGCGCAGGGCATCGTGGATAAGGACGAGACGGCGGTGTGCCTTTTGACCGGACATTTGTTAAAGGACGCCGACGCCTTGCAGCGGTATGTGACGAGGGATGCTCCCGACGAAGGAATCCCCGTATTTTCGGTGTTGGAGCTGGAACAACTCAAGGAGCGTCTGTAAAGCAAAAAGGAGCGCCGCTGCGGAAATGCAGGGGGCTCCTTTTGTTAAAAGCTTAGATTACTTCTGACCGATGCTTTTGGAGTATTCGCGAACGACGTCGAATTTCTTGTCGTCGGATTTCACGTAGCCGCGGTGGGAGTATACGTCGAAAATGATTTTTCCGCCTTCCGGATCTTTGCCGATATCGATGAACGCTTGAGCGATTTTGTCTCTCCATTCTTGATCCATATCTTTACGAACGGCGATCGTGTCGTTCGGAATCGGAGAAGTGAAGGCCAGCACGCGCGTTTTTTCATAGATGTCAGGGTAATCGGTTTTCATTTTGTAGCGAGCGTCTTGGAAGATCGCCGCGGCGTCAACTTGTCCGTTCAGCACGGCGATAACGCCTTTGTCGTGTCCTTTTACTTCGATGCCCGTTACGTCTTTCTCCGGATCGACGCCGGCTTTTTTCATTTCGTTGGCCGGCCATACGAAGCCTGCGGAGGACGTTACGCCCTGCCAAGCGACTTTTTTGCCTTTCAGATCTTTCAATTCTTTGATCGGGGAATCCGCTTTAACGATGATCATAGCTTTGTAGAAGTCGACCAGATCTTTCGTATCGGCGCCCGTTTTGTCGTCTACGCCGTAACGTTGAGCTTGCAACAGCAGGTCTGCGGCTTTCTTCTCGTCATGCGCCAGTACGTAAGCGTTCGGAGGCAGGAAGCCGATATCGACTTGCTTGGAAGCCATCGCTTCGATAACGGTGTTGTAGTTGGTCGAGACGGATACTTTGACCGGAATGCTGAGCTTGTCGCTAAGCAGCTTTTCCAGCGGCTTCGCCTTTGCTTCCAGCGTCTCTGCGTTTTGGGAAGGAACGAATTGCACTTTCAATTCTTTAGGCTGATAGCCTTTCGCCGCAGGCGCTTCTTGCTTTTTGTCGGAAGGAGCAGGGGCTGCCGAGTTGTTCTCTGTTTTCGTACCGCAACCTGCTGCAATCCCGGCGGAAAGCACCAGGGACAGACTGACTGCTGCAAACTTTTTAAACATTGAATTGACCTCCTGTTAACTTGTTAGATCAAAATCCATTTATTACTATACCACAGAACAGTACGACCCATAGTAAATTTTTTGTGAAAGAGCCCTAAAAATGTCGAAAATTATTTTTGAATCATGATGGATGGTTCTCCGGCGCTAAATTTGATATAGTGAATTCAATTCATGGAAAAACGGAGTTGAATGCAAGGTGGTTCAAAAGCTGACAGTCACGATCCTGGAAACAAGCGACCTTCACGGGGCGCTGCTTCCGATTCAGTATGCCAACAACAGCTCGACGGAAACGGGGCTGGCCAAAATCGCATCGATCATTCGTAAGGAACGTCAAAAGGGCGGGCCGTTGCTGCTTATCGATAACGGGGATTTGATTCAAGGGACGCCGCTGGCGTATCATCACGCCAAGCTGAACGTCGGGGAGCCGAATCCGATGATTCAGTGCTTGAATGAGCTCGGGTATGACGCGGCCGTCATCGGGAATCACGAATTCAACTATGGGATGGAGCTGCTGCGCAAAGCGGTCGGGGAATCGAATTTCCCTTGGCTAAGCGCCAATATCGTCGATGCGGCGACCGGCGAACCGGTCTTCGGCAAGCCCTATCTGGTGAAGACGCTCGAGCAGGGGCTCAAAATCGGTGTGCTGGGGCTGACGACGCCTTACATTCCGCATTGGGAGAAGCCCGAGCATATCGCGGGCCTGCGTTTTGAGGATGCCGTAGAGACGGCCAAGCGGTGGGTGAAGCATCTGCGCGAGTGCGAGGGAGCGGACGTCGTGATCGTCTCCTATCACGGAGGGTTCGAACGGCACATGGAATCCGGCGAGCCAACGGAGCCGTTGACGGGGGAAAATCAAGGCTATGCGCTCTGCCGCGAGGTAGAAGGCATCGACGTGCTGCTCACGGGTCACCAGCATCGTTCGATTAGTGGAACGAGCATCAACGGGGTGACGGTCGTGCAGCCCGGCAGCGCAGGCGCTTGGCTCGGCAAAGTCACGCTGACGCTGGGCTTGGAAGCGGGAAGCTGGCGCGTTCTGGAAGCCGCGTCCGAGCTGGTGTCCCCGCAGGGCGAAACGCCCGATTCTGCAGTGCTGGGGATCGTGGAGCCGCATGAACGCCTTGCGCAGGTATGGCTCGATCAGCCGATCGGGCGTCTGCTTGGCGACATGCGCGTCACCGACCCGATGCAGGTCCGGCTGAAGGAGCATCCGCTCATCGAGTTTATCAACCGGGTGCAGATGGAGCTGTCGGGGGCCCCGATCTCGAACACCGCGCTGTTCGACAACATCTCGCCGGGATTTCCCGAGCATATTACGATGCGTGACATTGTCTCCAATTATATTTATCCGAACACGCTGCAGGTCATCCGGGTGTCGGGGCAGGATATCCGAGCCGCTCTGGAGCGTTCGGCCTCGTATTTTGCCCATTACGACGGAAACGGTCCGGTGCAAGTGAGTGCGGAATTCAGCGATCCGAAGCCGCAGCATTACAATTACGACATGTGGGAGGGCATCGAATACCGCATTAACATTTCGCGTCCGGTTGGACAGCGGATCGTCGACCTGCGGTATAACGGCAACCCGATCGACCCGGAGGCGGAATACGACGTCGTCATGAACAATTACCGGGCGGCGGGCGGCGGAAATTACCTGATGTTCCAAGGGAAGCCGGTCGTGAAGGACATTCCGACCGATATGGCGGAGCTGCTGGCCGGCTATATTATGGAGCGGGGAACGATTGAAGCGTCGCTGAACCGGAATTGGGAAGTCGTTTGGGATTAAACCATTAGATCTATGGATAAAAAGAAGACTGCGGTTCTGTGAACTATGCGTTCACAGGCCGCAGTCTTCTTATATAAAGTCAGGCCATTTCTTCAATCAGTTCGGGGCGCCTTGCGGCTGCGAAGTATCGGCAACCGACCGTTTCCGCCGGAGGTTGAACACCAGATTCAGCACGATCGCGGTGAAGCTGCCTGCGACAATGCCGTTGCCGGTCAAAATTTGCACGGCTTGCGGCAGTTGGTTGAACAGCGTCGGGACGACCGTCACGCCGAGGCCCATGCCGACGGAGCAGGCGATGATCAGCAGGTTCTCATGGTTGTTCAGATCGACCTGCGAGCCGAGCATGCGGATTCCGGAAGAGACGACCATGCCGAACATGGCTACGGTTGCGCCGCCGAGCACGGGGGTCGGGATCAGCGTCGTCAGCGCCGCGACTTTCGGGATCAGTCCAAGGACGATCAAGATGCCGCCTGCGGTCATGATCACGTCGCGCGTCCGAACGCCGCTCATTTGGATAAGCCCGACGTTCTGCGAGTAGGTCGTATACGGGAAGGCGTTGAACAAGCCGCCGAGGATGATCGCGAGACCTTCCGCGCGATAGCCGCGGGTCAAATCCTCCGAGCGGATGTCGCGGTCGCATATTTTGCCAAGAGCCAGAAAGACGCCGGTCGACTCCACCAAGCTGACCGCAGCGACGAGAATCATCGTCAGCACGGAGGTGATTTCAAACGTCGGCATGCCGAAGTAGAGCGGGTGCACCATATGAAACCAGGAAGCTTCATGGAACGGAGCGAAGCTGACTTTGCCGAGCAGCGCCGCGACAAGCGTCCCGACAATCAACCCGAGCAGAATCGAGATCGCCCGCCAAAAGCCGGTGAAAAAGCGGTTCATGGCGATAATAAGCGCGAGCACCCCGAAGGAAAGCAGCAGGTTGACCGGCGCGCCGAAATTCGGGTTGCCAACCCCGCCGCCCATATCGTTCAGCGCTACGGGAATGAGCGTGAGCCCGATGATCGTGACGACCGAACCGGTCACGACCGGAGGGAAGAAACGGATCAGCTTGCCGAACAGCCCGGCGAAGATGACGACGAACAAGCCCGCGGCCAAGATGGCGCCGTAGACGGTCGAGATGCCGTGCTGGCTGCCGATGGCGATCATCGGGCCAACGGCCGTGAATGTACAGCCGAGCACAACCGGCAGACCGATGCCGAAGAACCGGTTGCTCCAAACCTGAAGCAGGGTCGCGATACCGCAGGTTAACAGGTCGATCGAGACCAGGTAGGCGAGCTGCTCCGGCGATAGCTTCAGCGCGCTGCCGACAATCAGCGGCACGATGACGGCGCCGGCGTACATGGCGAGCACGTGCTGCAGGCCGAGCGAAAACCGCCGCATCGGCGGCTGGCTGGTTGATTTTGCATTCATAGACACAGGAAGGATCCCTCCGGGAATGGATTATTAGGCAAGGATTTATACCGGGTTCGTCTGCGGCTCAGGCTTGTCCGCAAACGTAACTCGTCCGTCCGCCAACGAAGCGACGGGTGCGAGCGACTCTACACGATAGCCTGCGTCCAGAAGCTTGCGGCCCCCGGGCTGAAACGCCTTCTCGATCACGATGCCGATACCGGCAACCGTAGCGCCCGCTTTCTCGGCAATCCGGGCCAACCCGAACGCCGCTTCGCCGTTGGCGAGGAAATCGTCGATCAGCAGCACCCGGTCGCCGGGCGACAAAAACTTTTTGGAGACGGATACTTCGCTTTCTTCCTGCTTGGTGAAGGAGTACACCTTCTCCGTAAGCAGATCGTCCCGAAGCGTCAGCGACTTGCGCTTGCGCGCGAAAATGAGCGGCACGCCGAGCTGCAGCGCCGTCATGACGGCGGGAGCGATCCCGGACGATTCGATGGTCAGCACCTTTGTAATGCGTTCGCCGGCGAAACGGGCGGCAAATTCTTTACCGATCTCCATCATGAGGACAGGATCGACCTGATGGTTCAGAAACGAGTCGACCTTAAGCACCTGTTCTCCGAGCACGATTCCTTCCTGCAGCACTTTGTTTTTAAGCAGTTCCATTACTTTTTCCTCCCGAACGTTAACAAGATCCTAAGCCCGATAAACACAAAAAGCCCGATTCGTCCGTTTCTACATAAGAAACGGGCAATCGAGCGATACGCAAAAGCAAGAAAAGGCGCAAAACGGTCGGCCGGGCTGCAAGCAGCGGCGGTCTTCCTTTCTGCGTCCGTATGTGTACCGCCCGTAGTCCTGCCGTTGCGGAGGCAGGGTAGAGACTCGCAGGCCGATTCATCCTGCAATTATACGAGCTTTTTATATTCGTTTCCGGTGCTTTACTGTATGCCATTATATACGATGCGGGCGGTTTGCGCCAGTTCAAAATACGGGAAACGGCGTTTTCCAGGCATAAGCTTCCGTGAGCCGCAGCAGCGGACAGGAAAAGGATAAAATCGTTATAAAAGTTTTCCACCTTGCGGCAGCGCAGCCGATTATGAGTTAATAGGAGATGTAGCCGGCCGGCTGACGCTTAAGGAAAGGAGTGATCAGAAACAATGATTACGGTATCCGAGGTGGTCTTCGCGTAAGCGGAGACGCCAGTCAAGGGGGGCCTTCGGGCCCCTTATATATTCGCGGATGGACAATACAAGAATCGATGGGTTATAATGTAAGAGAAATTCTGTGTCTTCAAAAAAATTCAGGTGAAAGGAGTGTCGTGCAATGGTAGTAGTACTGGACACAATGAAAAAAGGAAAAGGGTTTGCTAACAAGTGAATAAGCATTTTTCTCCTTCACCGTCACCTGAACCGTCATTGAATGATACATGACATATAGAGGCATTCAGGCACGATATGGCGATCGTGTTTTTTTGTTGATAAGAACTTATAAGTTAATGCAACTTATAGCTTCGCATCAACCTTGATAAACGCGCTTATCCTTAATGATGACAAGGACGGCGTAGACGTTTATCCTGAATTTCATGCCCCTAATGCTTGCGACGTCAGTTTTGCTTCGGCAAAACTCAGAGGAGGTGTAAAGATGAAAATGCTTATAACTTTCGAGGCTTTGGCCAACATGGCGCGAAAGGAGGCTTTCATCGGTGGGGTACAAGAATGGGAAGGATATTTTGCCGCCTAGCCTGCTCAAGCAGCTGCAGGACTATATTCAGGGCGAAATCATTTATATACCGAAAAAAGAACAGACCCGCGCAGGCTGGGGTGAGAACAACGGCACCCGGCAGTCGATTATGCGTCGGAATTTCGAAATTTTCAGGCTGTATGAGAACGGACATACAGTTACCGATCTGATCCGTCAGTTTCATCTGTCGGAGGACAGCATTCGGAAAATCATCGTGAAAACCCGCGGACTGAATTCGCGGCAGCAGGAAACGGCGTCCACCAGGCACTAGGCCGGAAGGATAGCGAAAATAATCGCAAACGGAACAAGCCAGAAGTGGACGCTTTTGGCTTTTTTCTATTGCAGCGAAAAAAAACGCCGCTTCTTGCAGCGGCGTGCTTGTCTTCAGTCCCTTATTGTTCCGGCTGCCCGGAAGCTTTGCGCAGTTCGTTGGCCAACCGGTTAAACTCTTTACGCGCCTGGTCCGAGTCGGTGCAAAAATAAGCCGCCGACAAAAAGCGGATGATCTTGTTCGCATCTTCGGGACTAAGCATGGCGCATTCCCCCCTTCCCCCCGCAGACTTTGTCTTATGGACAATTTATGCCAGTCTACCTTTTTCGGACAGGGCACGCGGTCAAAGATAGGGCAAATCACCCGATTCCCAAAGCTTGGCTTATGGTATGATAGAAGAAAATGGAATTTCCACCAGCCGGCAACCGTCACGAGGGAAGCAAGTCGCCGGTTGGCTTGAAGGAGGGAACCGATCTGATCCGGGTTTTCGTCTATGGAACGCTGTTGGTCGGCGAATCGAACCATCACGTGGTCGCGCCTTATGTGCTCTCGGTCCGCCCCGGACGGGTGCGCGGCGCATTATTCGATGCGGGAGCTTATCCCGGTCTCGTATTGTCCGGCTGCGGTGGCGAGACGGATATCGAAGGCGAATGGCTGGTCGTGACGCAGGTAGGTCTGAATCGAATGGACGAATTGGAGGAGTATTACGGGCCCGGAGCGCGGAACGATTATGAACGCGTCTGGGTGCGCGACAGCCGGCGGGAAGAGTGCGAGGGATGGATCTACGTGTGGAATGAGCCGCGGGGATATCCGCGCATTGCCGGCGGATCCTGGCGCGAATATGCCCGCAGGAAGCAAGAGCTTGGCAGCATGCTTTGAAGCCTGCCTCAATCAGGCACGTCTGGCGTACGGTCTCCAATCCTCCCGTTCCGACTTCTTGACGATTTCCGTCATTCGCAGAACGACATGATGCGACTGTTCCTCGCCGATTGCATTGATCAACTGCTCATAAGAGATATTGTCCTGAACCAAGCTTCGGGTGACCGAGCTGTCTTTGTACCACGCCTCGGTGATGGCAAACGAGCCTTCTTTTTTCAGCCAAACCTCATGATAGTAATGCTCTTGTTCGCTTTTGGGCTGGAGTGTCAAATAAAACGCTTGCATCGGCATGCGCGGGTCAGACAAGCGCTGACTTACCAAGGACCCGGACGAAACGGGCTGGCCGAACGAGACGTACTTGGATACTTTTTTGATCAGATGGTCCACGGGATTCATGTTGTCCTTCCTTTCAGCTAGGAAAAAGTGCTCGGGAAAAGTAAAGTTTTCATCAAAATTTTGCAGTGTGTTTATCGTATCATAGTCCTTTTGGTTCATAAATGGTTCTTTGGTACTATATATGATTGAAAAGTTCCCTGTAACCCTACGACAATCATCCGTGCTATAATGATTCCATAGAGCATGCACCATGAAGGAGCGTTCGACGGCTTATGGCACCTTATAAAATTTTATTGGCCGATGACGAAGCGGCCTTGCGGTTTTTGTTAACGGAAACGTTGGCCGAGGAAGGATACGAGCTTACCGAAGCGGAGGATGGAGCACAGGCGCTCGCCTATTTGCAGGAGCAGCCGTTCGACTTAATTATTCTGGACTATATGATGCCCGAACGCACCGGAGTGGAAGTTTGCGAATGGCTGCGCGGCCATGCGAATCCGAATGCGGACACGCCGGTCATTCTTTTGACGGCCAAAGCGCTGGACAAAGACAGGGAACGAGCCAAGGCGGCGGGCGTTACGCAATATATCGTGAAACCGTTCAGTCCGCTGCAGCTGCTGGACACTGTGGAAGAACTGATCCGGCGGGATGCGCGTTAATTTATACCGGAGACGGGAAGTGAAGGCTTTGCATCAAACACCCTCTGACGACCGGATGAAACGAGAGGCCCGGCTGCTGAAGGAAGGCCGGAAAAAATATATTCGCGAGCTGAACAAGCAGCTTCAGCAGTTGCGGCATTGGACCGGGGATGCGGAACCGGAGGATGCGTCCGAGACGGCCCTCAGGTTTTACCGTATCGTACATACGCTGAAAGGCAGCGCGCCGATGTTCGGTTTTATGCGCATCGGGGCGCTCGCCGAGAAATTGGTCGAACACTGGGAATGGTCGCAGAACGAGGAAGCTGTGACGGAACCGTCGGTTCGGGCGAGGTTTCGGCGGTGTTCGCAGGTTTCCCTTGCGCTGGTTCTTGAATTGGAATTGGAGATCGATACAACTGCACGAGAGCTGGAGCTGGATGAGCAGCAGGAGCAGCTGCAGCTCACCTTCACGCCTCCGCAGGGCGAACGGCTGCTTGTGATCGACGATGACGAAGTGCTGCGGGCTTATCTGGTCCGGCGTCTGAAGCTGGACGGCTACGAGGTGGATGAGGCTGCGGACGTCAAATCGGCGCAGCGGCTGATCCGGGAGCGTTCGTACGACTTGATTTCGCTCGATCTCATGATGCATCCGGACAGCGGCTACGAGCTGTTCGAATTTTTGAAAGAAGACCCGAATTTGAAGCTTGTGCCCCTGATCGTGCTGTCCGGGCGCAGCGACGTGTACGACAAGGTTCGCTGCTTCTACTTGGGCGCGGATGACTATGTGGTCAAGCCGTTTCAATACGAAGAGCTGGCCGCCCGCATCTACAGCCTGCTCAAGCGGACCAAAACGTTCGAGCAAATGGCATTCCGCGACCCGTTGACGGGGGTGTACAACCGGCGGTATTTTGACCATCAAATTCAGGTGGAGCTGCAGCGCGTTGCACGGTATCCCGGAACGATCTCGATGGTATTCATCGATATCGACCGGTTCAAATCGATCAACGATACGTACGGTCATCCGGTCGGGGATTTGGTGCTGCAAGGCCTCGCCTATCTGCTGCAGACGAATCTGCGCGCTACGGATCTGGTCGCCCGCTTCGGGGGCGAGGAATTCGTGGTGGTGCTGCCCGGTACGTCCGCCGCCGACGCCAAAAAGACGATCGAAGGCATCCTGAGGCTGACACATCAAGGACCCGTGGCGCAAAACGAGGGCCAGTCGTTTCACATTACGTTCTCGGCCGGCGTGTCGGAGTGGCAGCCCGACCTTACGCTGAGCGAGTGGATCCGACGGGCGGACGATGCGATGTACGAGGCCAAGCAAAGCGGCCGCAACCGGGTGATGCTGTATACCGGCGATGTCGCCGGTACGGAGACGGACGCAGCAGCGCGCAAGACGGTGCTGATTGCCGACGACGACAATATTTTGCGCTCGATTCTGATGGCAAAGCTCAAGCATCTGCCGATCGATTTCAAGGAGGCGGCCGATGGGGAAGAGGCTTATTTGGAGCTGCTCGCCAGCCCGGTCGATCTGTGTATTCTCGACGGCGTGATGCCGCGTCTCGATGGGTACGGCATGCTCGAACGGATGAGGGACCGCGGCACGCGGCCGACCCATACGAAAATGCTCGTTCTTTCGGGGCGCAGCCGGGAGGAGGATACGAGCCGGGGGATGCAGCTTGGAGCGAACGCTTATATGCATAAACCGTTTTCCATGGTTGAGCTGGAGCTCAAGGTGAAGGAACTGCTGGATTTAAGCTGAGGCCGTGACGACGACTTGTCACGGTTTTTTCATTTTTACCTATAAAAAATAGGACTTCCGACCGATATAATATGTGATAAAGAGTATAGCTTCGACCTTAGTGAATAGGATGTGAGCTTTTTGTTATCCACGAAGCCCGATGTGTTGGCGATTAAAAACCGGATGACCTTGCCGGTGACGTTCGGAACGTACTTGTTGGCCGTGTTTGCATGCGCTTTATTTCGATGGGTGGATGTCTTTAAATCGGAGCACGATCTGCTGGCTTACGAGGTGCTGCTTAATCTGTTTTTGGGGGCTCCGCTGATTCTGTTAGTCGTCGCTGCGCTGTTATTTTGGAAGGGGCATCATCGTTACGTTCCGCTGTTCAATGCGCTGTCCATGACATTCACGAGTATGGCGATGATCGTCGGATCGGGCGGGATGGTGGAATTTTATTTCTCGATCTTCATGGTTATCGCCTTGATGGCCTTCTATGAAGATACGAAGCTGATTTGGCTTATGACGGCTTTGTTCGCCCTGCAGTACATCGCCGCCTATTGGCTGTATTCGGAGCTTGTGTTCGGCAAGGACGGGTACGGATTCGAAATGCTGGCGATTCATGCCGTGTTCCTTCTCCTGACAGCAGGAACAACCGTATGGCAAATCACGAAGAAAAAGGAAACCGTGGCGATGCTCGAAGCGGACAAGCATGAGAAGCAGAAGTTGCTCGGCAACATTCTAAACAAACTGACGGACAGCTCGGAGCAGCTCGTCGATTATGTGGGACGGCTCAATGAGAACACGGAGCAGACGCTGCTGGCGAACCGCCGGATCATGACCTCCATGGAAAACATGGCGTCGGGAACGGAAGAGCAGGCGCAGACCAGCAAAGACAGCGCGCGTGCGATGGAAGAGATGTCGATCGGCATACAGCGCGTGGCCGAGTCGTCGGCGACCGTCTCGGAGGCGTCGATGGGCATGGTGGAGGAAGCGGAGAAAGGCAACGATACGATCGGCCACGCGGTATCGCAGCTCGGCGCTTTGAAAAGCTCCTCGACGGAAGTGTCTGCGGCTTTACAGCGTCTGGAGAAGCAGTCCGTCGAAATCGGAGAGATCGCTACGCTAATTTCCGGGGTAGCTTCCCAAACGAACCTGCTCGCGCTGAACGCGGCGATCGAAGCGGCCCGGGCAGG
>NZ_JTHN01000228.1 GCF_001399685.1 Paenibacillus sp. A3 | reverse complement strand
GATCCGGACGCGTCCGGATGACCTGCGCGTGACCGACGAGGTGGTGCTGGAGGTCAAAGGGCTGACGCGCAAAAACAAATTCCGCGACATCTCCTTCCAGTTGAAAAAAGGAGAAATTCTGGGCATTGCCGGTATGCTTGGCTCCGGGCGTACCGAACTGCTGAAATCGATCTTTGGTGCCGACCCGCTCGATAGCGGCGAAATTTATTGCTGCGGACAGCGGATCGATGCGCCGACTCCCGCGAGGATGAAAAAAGCCGGCTTGGCCTTAACGCCGGAGGACCGGAAGCACGAAGGTCTGATCCAGCTTGCCTCGATCCGAGACAACCTGTGTGTGGCGAGCCTTGACCGGATCGCAAAGGGCCCGATGATCCGAAAGAAGACGGAAGCCGAATTCGTGCGCCGTCAGATGGAAGAGCTGCAGATTAAAGCGGCCGATGTCGAGCATCCGGTGTCTTCGCTGTCCGGCGGCAATCAGCAGAAGGTCGTCGTCGGCAACTGGCTGAATACGGACCCGAAGATTATGTTTTTCGACGAGCCGACGCGCGGGATCGACGTGAACGCCAAGCAGCAAATTTTTCAGGTCATCTGGCAGCAGTCGCGCAAGGGCATATCGAGCATTATGGTTTCGTCCGAGCTGGAGGAGCTGCTTGAGGTGTGCCACCGGATTTTGATTCTGCGGGATGGACGCATCGAAGGGGAATATGTCCCCGAGGAACTGAAGATCGACGAGCTGTACGCGATAAGTATGGGAGGAGAAACGGCATGAAATCGACAACGCTGGAATTAAACAAAGGTTCCCGTATCGACATCCGCAAAGGCTTGAACAAATATGTGCTCGAAATTATTTTGCTTGTGATCGTGACTGCCATGGCCTTCGCATCCCCCGGATTTTTGACGTCGGAGAACCTGCTGAACATTCTGCGCAACATCGCGCTGCAGGGCTGTATCGCTTTCGGGATGACGATGGTCATTATCGCCGGGGAAATCGACTTGTCCATCGGTTCGACCGTCGCTCTTACGGGGGTCATCATCGGTCTTACGACGGGGTGGCTCAGCAGCTCGGGAATGATGCCGATGGAGCAGGCGGTCGTGGTCGGCATCGTGCTTTCTTTTGTCGTGGCGGGGCTGATCGGGCTGTTCAACGGATGGATTATGACCAGGTATAAAATGCCTTCCTTTATTGTCACACTGGCGATGCTGAACGTCATCTACGGGCTGGCGGCGGTCGTGTCCAAAGGCTTCCCCGTGACGACGCTCCCGTCGTGGTACAACGAGCTGGGCTCGGGCGAATTTCTGTCCGTTCCGATTCCTGCCATCCTTCTGCTGCTGGTCTTCGCCGTCGTGTATATCGTGATGAACTATACGAAATTCGGTCGTTCGGTCTACGCCGTGGGCGGCAATCCGGAATCGGCGCGGCTGTCGGGGATTCATGTGTCGCGGGTGAAAATCATTTGCATGATCGTGGTGCAGCTGTGCTCGGCGCTTAGCGGCGTCCTCGTGTCCTCCCAGGTCATGTCCGGCTCGTTTTCCTTCGGGAAAGGATGGGAAATGATGGCGATTTCCTCCGTCATTATCGGCGGCACCAGCTTGATGGGCGGGATCGGTAAAGTACGGGGGACGTTTATCGGCCTTATTTTCCTCGGGGTGCTGATCAATGCCATGACGCTGCTCAATGTGAACGAATATGTGCAGTATATCGTGCGCGGGCTGCTGATTTTGGTCGCCGTACTGATCGCATCGATTCAATATATGAAGAAAAAGGGGTAAGCGCAAACGGGATGGCCGCGGTATAATGTGGATACGAACGATGAATAAAGGACGATGACACCATGGCCCTTCGAAATATGAGCTTTCGCTTGAAAATGTTCGTGATCATGTTTATCGTCATTCTTATTCCCATGATTTTGGTCAGCACCATCCTGTTCAAATGGTCGGAGCAGGCCATCACGGATCAGACCTCCAAGGTCGTCATCAGCAGCATCCAATTTGCCGTGACCAATATCGATTCCGCGCTGGAAAACGTCGCGGGCATGAGCAAGATGCTGCTGACCGAAAACCGGCTGATCGCCATCGCCAAGCGCGGAGAACCGCTGAAGCCGGAAGAGAAAAACGAAAAATACAACGGCATCATGGATCTGCTGAGCTTTTTCATTACACGGATTAAAGTGATGAATATATTGGAGGGCATCGATTCGTTCTACTTGTACTTGGTGAAACAAAATACGATTTTGGATTCCAAGTCGACCTATTACGAAGACGTCAACGTGGAGCAAGTCGATTTTGTGCAGCAAGCGAAGAGCGGGCAATGGAAGGACCGTTGGTTCGTGTCTGCCCCGGTCAATTATGATTCGTTGAACGGTATCGAAACGCGGCTGGAAACCCCGAAGCAGATTTCGTTTACGACGGCGTTGACCGACGAGGACGGTCACGATATCGCAGTATTGGCGGCGAATGTCAACGAGAGCTTTATTCGCGATTATTATAAAAAAATTCAGCGCGGCATCCCCGGCGAGTTCGTCGTGCTGGATCGGAGCTCCACGGTGGTGGCGTGCCCGGACAGCCGACTGGTCGGCAGCAGGACCGCGGATTATTCCAAAATGAACGACACGATCCAAAACATGAAAAGCAAAAGCGGCAGCTTCTTTATCACCGTGCAGGGCGAGGAGAAGTTTGCCGTTTATTCCGTTTCGGACTACACGAATTGGAGCTATGTCGTCGTGATTCCGGCTTCGGACATTTTGGGGAAAGTCAATGAAATGCAGCAATTTATGCTGGTCGTCATTTCGGTGACCGGGATTTTGATCTTCGGCATTACGCTGCTGCTGTCCCGCTTCTTTTACAAGCCTTTGGAGAAACTGGTCTTGGCGATGCAAAAAATCGAAAACCGCAGGCTTGATTTCAAGATCAAGGATAACCGCGGGGACGAGTACAAGCGGGTGTATCAAGGGTTTAACGATATGGTAGACGAGTTGAACGTCTTGATCCGGGATCTGGAGAACGAAAAAATTTTAAATCAGGAAGCGGAAATCAAGCTGCTGCAGGCGCAGATCAACCCGCATTTTTTATACAACACGCTCGATTCGATCTACAGTATCGCCAGGATCAAAAAGGTGGACGAGATTTCGCAGATGGTTGCCGCGCTGTCCAAATTTTTCAGAATCAGCCTGAGCTCGGGCAAAGAGGTCGTGACACTGAAGGAAGCCGTGCAGCTGGTGATCAACTATTTGACGATCCTCAATATCCGGTATAAGGGCGCCATTACCTTTGATCTGGATATTCCCGAGGAGCTGAACGACTGCCAGGTGCCGAAGCTGCTGCTGCAGCCTATTGTGGAAAATGCCGTCTACCACGGGCTCGAACGGCGCAAGGGCGGGGGCTGCTTGACGATCTCCGCTGTATCCAAGGCGCACACTTTGTTCCTGTATGTGGAGGACGACGGCATCGGCATCGAGCCCGCCGCTCTGGAGAAGCTGCAAAGCATGCTTGAGGGGAACGTTCCGGGGGAAACGTCCGGCTTCGCTTTACGTAACCTGAACCGGCAAATTCGGTTAAAATACGGAACGGCCTACGGCGTTACGCTGGAAAGCGTCTACGGCCAAGGCACCCGGGTGACCGTCAAGCTGCCTGCCATTACGATAGAGAGGGGAGATTCGGATGTACCGCATGATCGTGGTCGATGACGAAGCATGGATTCGCGAACGGCTCGTGCATACGATCGATTGGGGCAAATTGGGCATCGGCTTCCTGCATGAAGCGACCTGCGGAGAAGAAGCGCTGGCTCTCGCCGCGAAGGTGCAGCCGGATCTCATTCTGACAGATATCCGCATGCCCCGTATGGACGGGCTGGAATTGATCGAGCGGCTCAAGGAGCAACGGCTTGCCGCCAAAGTGGTCATCATCAGCGGCTTCAGCGATTTTGAGTACGCCAAGAAGGCGCTTTCCCTGGGCGCTTCCGATTATATTCTGAAGCCGGTAGAGGACGACGATCTGCTTGACGTGGTCGCGCGTTGTCTGGAACAAATTGAGACGGACCGGCAAAAGGAAGCTTTGCTGAAAAAGGCCGACGATCAGGTCAACAAGCGGCTGCCTCTATTGAAGGAAATGCTCTTCTCGAAATTGATTATGGGCCATAAGCCCGACGAGCAAAAATTGCGCGAGACTTTGGCCGATTTCGGGCTGAAGAATAATGTCCTCCGTCATGCTTGCCTCGTGCTTCAGGTGCCGGAGCCGCAACCGTTTCCGCCGGAAAATAAGCCGGACGCGAATTTTGCCCAGTTCGTGCTGTGCAATTTGTTGAACGATTTTTTGACGGACCTGAGCGAGAACGAGATCGTGTTCGCCCATGCGGACGAGGTGGTATGCATCGTTTCCTCCTGCGAGGGGGACGACGCGCTGGCCCGCGCCTGCCTGACGATGTTCGAAGATATCCGCAAAATCGTTCATAAAATCGTCGGCAGCTCCCTCGTCATCGGCTTAGGCGGAGCGGTCGGCGACCTGCTCGACATTTCCGCGTCCTACCGGCAGGCGAAGCAGATGCTGCTCCACGGCTATTTGGACACGGGGCGGAGCAAGGAGACGAAGAGCGCGGCCGGACCGCACAAAACGGGAGGATACCGGCTCTATGATACGGAAGCGCTGATCAACCATATCCGGGTGGGGAACAAGGCCGCAGCTTTGGCGAGCCTGGATCAGCTTGTGCGGGAAAACGGGAGCATCCGCCCGATCGACTTGAAGTTTATTTATATCGATATCGTCAATTCGATCGTCAGGACCGCCGTGGAGGGCAGCGGAGTGGCGAAAGACTTTTCGAAGTTCAGCCTGCATTTTTTCGAGCTGCTGCAGCAGTCGCAATCAACGGACGAAATTCATGGACTGCTCGGCGATACCATAACGAAGATCATCGACTTTCTGGAGCATTCGCAGTGCAAAAAAAGGCGCAAGGTGATCGAGAAAGCCTTGGAATATATGGAGCTTCACTACCCGGAGGAGCTGAATCTGAACGCCGTGGCCGAGCGCTTTTACTTGAACGCGTCGTACTTCAGCAAAATTTTCAAAGAGGAGCTCGGCGTTTCGTATACGAAATATTTGATGGAGTTCAGGGTCAATAAAGCGGCGGAACTGATGAGCGACCCGACGCTGAAGATTTACGAAATCGCGCGCCGGGTCGGGTATGAGGACGTGCAGTATTTTACCAAAATGTTCAAGTCCATCAAGGGAGTAACGCCAGGACAATACCGGGAGAAGATCCGGTGACCCTCCTAAGCCAAGTTAAGCGCACTGCGGAATTTGATGAAGCTTACCACTCTCCAGCAAGCCACATAACTCAAGGTGACCAAATTGCACAAGAAGCCCAAGGTGCTCGGATCGATAAGCTTAACATTGGCTACAAACACGAAACGAAGCGCAAAGACGACGATCAGGATGACAAACACGATTGCGCTTAATAAACGCCGCACCATTTTCCCGGACTTCAAAATTCGTCGTCATAATAAGCGGGACGGAGACGACCAGACCGATCAGCAGCGCGATGAGCACTTGGCCTGACTGCAGATGCAGGTTCGGGTCCATTAATTGAAATAACGAGGTCGAGATGTACAAAATCGGCAGCAATAAGGAAATCCCCGGTTTCTTGATGGGGGTGCTCATGCCGCGGAATTGACCGCGCATAATGAGAAAAAAGATCAATACCGAAATTCCCAAAGATACAGTTGCGTTCATGGTGATAACACTCCTTCGATCCATTTGTAAGTTAAGTATCTCTCATCAAGGAGTTGTCAAACAGTGAAAGAAGTAATCCGATCTTGGTGACGAATGTCATTTTCGGAGAATCTACGGAACAGCAATCGATTCTATTTATGTTTTGGATTTTTGGGAAATTATGATAAAATAGGTTAACTGAATGTTTTGCTTGCATGCACGTGCCTCGATATGGATTTTTCGATATCGGGGCTTTCTTCTTTTGAAGCGCGTGTTATTGAACAAACTTAAAGAATGGAGCCTATCATGCTAGCGAACACACAACAATTTTACATCAACGGGTTGAGCTATACGATCAGATCCGCAAGTGAAAAAGACGCAAAGCAGTTGTCCGAAGTAAGAGTACAGATTGACGGAGAAACCGAAAATATGGACAGAGAAAGGGGGAGGCGTTCATCGATCCTGCAGGATTTGAACAGATTATTAGAACGGATACCGAGAAACCGAGAAACTTATTTTTAGTTGCCGCCGTTCAGGATCGGATCGTCGGGTTTTCAAGATGCGAAGGAACTTACTTGAAACGCTTCTCTCATAAAGTCGAATTTGGAATATGCGTTTTAAAAGAGTTTTGGGGATATGGGATCGGGAAAAATCTTTTAAAAGAATCGATGGCCTGGGCTGACTCGAACGGCATTAAAAAAATGATTCTTGAACGTCCTGGAAACAAACGACAAAGCTATTGAATTGTATAAAAGACTTGGCTTTGAAGTCGAAGGCATATTAAAAAACGACAAAATTCTTTCCGACGGCAACTACTATAACACCATTGTGATGGGAAGATTTAAAGAATGATCGGGATACATCCCGCTAGATTTGGCAACCATACTCTTTACGAATAAGGTCGTATCATATATATTAATATTACGCATTAATTAAAGCTTTTTCTCTCGTATGTGATACAATATTTAAACGTCGATCCACTTGCAGGGGATATCAGGGGAGGAGAATTTGTCATGGGAGTTCAAACAAGCGGGAGCTATACGATTATTTTGCGGATGGAGACGGAACCGAATGTGCCGTTCATTCATATCGCGAATGCGATTCACGAAACCGGGGGCGAGATTGTCGCTGTCGATAACGTGAACCGGAGTAAAAATACGACGATCCGCGATATTACAGTGAATGTGTCCAATGCGGAAAACGAAGCTTCCTTGATTAAAAATGTGACCAAAGTGCCGGGAATTAAAATCATTAACTTTTCCGACCGCACCTTCTTGATGCACCTGGGCGGCAAGCTTGAGGTCCATTCGAAAGTGCCGATCAAGAATCGGGACGATCTCTCCCATGTGTACACCCCCGGTGTAGCCCGTGTCTGTATGGCGCTGCACGAAGACCCTGCCAAGGCGTATTCGCTGACGATCAAAAGAAATACGGTCGCGGTCGTGAGCGACGGAACGGCCGTTCTCGGGCTCGGAGATATCGGGCCGATCGCGGCGATGCCGGTGATGGAAGGGAAAGCGATGCTGTTCAAGGAAATGGCGGGCATCGACTCGTTTCCGATTTGTTTGGATACGAAGGATACGGAAGAAATCATCCGGATTGTGAAAGCCATTGCTCCCGCGTTCGGCGGAATCAATCTGGAGGACATTTCCTCTCCGCGCTGTTTTGAAATTGAGGAGCGGTTGAAGCAGGAGCTGGATATTCCGGTATTTCATGACGATCAGCATGGGACGGCCGTCGTCATGCTGGCGGGACTGATTAACGCATTGAAATTGGTCGGCAAAAAGCTGACGGATATTAAAGTCGTCTTCAGCGGGGTCGGTGCTGCCGGAGTAGCTTGCACCAAAATGCTGATGGCTGCCGGAGTGACGCGTATCATCGGCGCTTCGCGGTCCGTCGGAATCATTCGCCGGGGCGAAACGTACAGCAATCCCATGTTTCAGTGGTATGCCGAGCATACGAACCCGGACAATATTGCGGGGACATTATCGGATGCGATGCAGGATGCGGATGTATTTATCGGCCTGTCCGGTCCGGGGGTAATCGGTGTCGAGGATTTGAAAAAAATGGCGAAAGATCCGATCGTATTTGCCATGGCCAATCCGACGCCGGAGATTCTGCCGGAAATTGCGGAACCGTACGTTCGCGTGATGGCAACCGGAAGGTCGGATTATCCGAACCAGTTAAATAACGTGCTGTGCTTCCCCGGTATTTTCAGAGGGGCGCTCGATTGCCAGGCGACGACGATTAACGAGGAAATGAAGCTCGCCGCCGCTTACGCGATCGCCTCGACCGTGGAGGACGACGAATTGAACGAGCAGTATATCATTCCGAGCGTCTTTAACAGCCGGGTCGTGGAAGCCGTTAGAAAAAAAGTAACCCAAGCCGCAGTGGAAACCGGCGTGGCACGCAAAATTCCGCACGAGTTTTCGTAAATCGGATACCCCAGCATCGGCCTGTAAGGACTCGATATTGTACTAGCTATCCTTTAAAAGCAAAACAGCTCCGCTTCTTCCGAAGCGGGGCTCTTGCTGTTGAGAAAGTATTTTTTTAACAAGAATAGAGATACCCCACCCCTTCGTAACCTCTATCACCTCAATTAACCACTTTCTCAACAAGCTCACTCCGCTTCTCCCAAAGGGGGGCCTGTTTGTGCTCCCGAATTTCCTAATCCCCTAACCTACCTAAATTTATTTAGCTGACAAACTAACGAGCTGGCGAACCAGTACAATATGATTCAATCCGGCGTGGCCGGAGCGGAACGGGTGTTTGAGGTTCTGGATACCGAGACGGAGTTCGGGCCCACGGGCGGCCGGGAACCGCAAGAAGCTATCCGCGGGGAAGTCGAGTTCGACCAGGTGACGTTCGGCTACGGCGATACGCCGGTTCTGCGACGTATCGTTCGCCGCTCAGCCGGGGCAAGTGGTTGCCTTGGTCGGTCCGACCGGATCGGGCAAGACAACGATCATGAACCTGCTCACCCGCTTCTACGATATTTCCGAAGGGAAGATCCGGATCGACGGGAAAGATATTCGGGAGTGGGACAAAAACAGTCTCAGAAGCCGTCTCGGCATGGTGCTGCAGGACGCGCATCTATTCTCCGGCACGATTCGCGACAACATCAGGTACGGGCGGCTGGACGCGACGGAGGAGGAGATTCGGTCGGCGGCCAAGCTGGCGAACGCGGACGGCTTCATCCGCAAGCTGCCTCAAGGATACGATACGCCGCTCTCGGCGGAAGGCGGCAATCTGAGCCACGGGCAGCGGCAACTGCTTACGATTGCCAGGGCGATTCTTTCCGATCCGTCCATTCTCATATTGGACGAAGCGACCAGCAGCGTCGATAAGCGCACGGAGATGCACATTCAGGAAGCGATGAAGGCGCTCATGCAAGGGCGGACCAGCTTCGTCATCGCCCACCGGCTCAGCACGATTCAGGAGGCCGACCTGATTCTCGTCGTACGCGGAGGCGAGATCGTCGAGCGGGGCACGCACGAGCAGCTTTTGGCACTGCGGGGACTGTATGCCGAGATGCATGCCAATCCGTCGGCCGACGCCGGCTAAGACGCCAGATTGCAAGCTGAAACTGAGTCTCAATCTTCGCAATTGTAGAAGATAGGGGCTTTTTTTTGCAAATGTCGACAAAATATTTACTACTAAAAGTTTTCATTGAAAATCATCGACTTCTATGATAATTTATCCCTGAGAATAATTATCATTATCATGGAAATGTATCCATAATGATTAGGTAAAAGGGAGATTGAATTTATGTCGAAGACGTTCACGGTCGTTTCCTCTATCGTGCTTTGCTCCGCATTGCTGCTTGCCGGATGCGGCGGGAATACCAAGAAAGAGGCCCAGCCGGCCTCTGCGCCGTCTGCAAGCGATGCGGGCGCGAAACCGGCAGCGGCGGCGGTAGATTTTAAAAACGCAACGGAGCAGTACCGGAAGTTTGTCGTTGAGCAGTGCGATGCGTTCGTCAAAGCAACCGGCGAATTCACGGCCGCCGTCAAATCCGGCGATGTGAAAAAGAGTCAGGAGCTGTACGCCCCGACGCGGATGTTTTATGAGCGGATCGAGCCGATTGCCGAGGCGCTCGGCGACCTGGATCCGAACATCGATGCGCGGGAAGGCGACGTGGACGAGAAGGAATGGCGGGGCTTCCACCGGCTCGAGAAAGCGCTCTGGGTCGAGCAATCGACCAAGGGCCAGGAAGAAACGGCCGACCGTTTGCTGAGTGACAGCAAGCTGCTGCGGGCGAAAGTCGAGACCGTGGAAATCGAGGCCAATATGCTGGTCACCGGCGCCGTCGAACTGCTGAACGAAGTGTCGGCTACGAAGGTGACCGGGGAAGAGGAACGTTATTCCCATACGGACCTGTACGATTTTGCCGCAAACGTCGAGGGGGCGAACAAAATTTTCGAGCTCTTGAAGCCGGAGCTGGAGAAAAAGGACGCGAATTTGGCGAAAACGATCGAGACGCGCTTCGCGGAATTGAACCAAACGCTTGCGCCGTTCAAAAAAGGCAGCGGCTATGCGACGTACACGGAGCTGACGCAAGAGCAGACCAAGAAGCTGAGCCAAGCCATTGACGCACTGGCAGAGCCGCTGTCGGGCATGGGCAAGCTGCTGGGGGCGTAATTCATGGATGAGGCGAATAAACAAGAAACGGAAAAAGCCCAGGAAGGCAAAAAGCCGCACGACGGACAGGACCGTTCGTCCATCAGCCGCCGCGACCTGCTCAAGCTGGCCGGAGCCGGAGGAGTCGGACTGCTGCTTGGCTCGGTCGGTGTCGGCGGCGTGTGGGCGGGAACGGCCAAGCTGGCGGCGCCCGCTGCCTCCACGGCTTCAAACGCGGGCCCTAAGCAGATTATCCCGTTCTACGATGCGCATCAAGCGGGCATTGTGACGCCTGCGCAGGATTTTATTTGCTTTGCAGCCTTCGATCTGACAACCGTGAAGCTGTCCGAAGTTAAGGACCTGTTCCGCCGTTGGACGGAAGCCGCAGCGAAAATGACGGCGGGGCAGCCGGTCGGCGGCGAGGAGGACCAGCAGAGTATGCCGCCCGCGGATACGGGTGAAGCGGCAGGTCTGCATCCGTGCCGGACGACGATTACGTTCGGCGTCGGCCCCTCCATGTTCGACGGCCGGTTCGGGCTGGGGGCCAAGCGGCCGGAGGCTTTGGCGGATTTGCCCCGCTTTGGCGGAGACAGCCTGCGGCCCGAATGGTGCGGCGGGGATATCGGCGTACAGGTGTGCGCGGACGATTTGCAGGTCGCTTTCCACGCGCTGCGCAACCTGACGCGTCTTGCCCGCGGCATCGCCGTGCTGCGCTGGACCCAGGAAGGCTTTCAACGGACGGGCGGGTCCGGACCGGCAGGCGAAACGCCTCGCAACTTGCTGGGCTTCAAGGACGGAACGGGCAATCCGGATATCCATGACAAGCAAGCGATGAACGACATTGTCTGGGTGCAGCCTTCGGATCAGCCGGCATGGATGAGCGGCGGCAGCTACATGGTCGTCCGGCGAATCCGGATGCGTATCGAGGTGTGGGACCGTTCCACGCTCAGCGATCAGGAGGCGACGTTCGGGAGATACCGGAGCAGCGGAGCGCCTCTGGGGGCGAAGAACGAGTTCGATCCGCTGCAATTGGACGCCAAGGACGAATCCGGCCAACCGCTCATCCCGCTCACCGCGCATGCCCGTCTGGCGCATGGCGAGCAGCCGGCGGAAAAAATCCTGCGCCGTTCGTATTCCTACTCTAGCGGTATCGACCGTCAAACGGGGCAGCTGGACGCCGGGCTGTTGTTCATCTGCTACCAACGGGACCCAAGAACTCAGTTTGTCCCGCTCCAGCAGCGTCTCGCGAAGCGCGACAAGCTGAACGAATATATCGTGCATGTCGGCAGCGCGCTGTTTGCCTGTTTTCCGGGCGCCCGGCAAGGCGGCTACATCGGGGAGGGACTGTTCGAGTGATCCGGTGGATGAAGGTAGAAAAAGCGTACGGGTTACGCTCTCACGGCAGACAAAGCTTCTTCGTCCTTCTGCTGGCTGCCGCCGTGCTTCTGCTCGGCTGGAGCGGCCGTACGCTCGCCGAAGCGTCGGCACCTGACTCGCTGATGCCGCTCGTCGGCGGAGCGCTGGTTCATGCGGGCGAGCACAAGTGGCAGGAAACGGCTGTGGAGCTGGAAAAGTTCGAGGCGGAATGGCGCAAGATGAACTCGCCCTCCGGCGAAGCGGCCGATAGCGTCGCGTCAGCCTTAACCGAAGCGAAGAAGGCGGTGACCGACGCCGCTTCCAAGCCCGACGAGGCCTACCAGGCCGTGTCCAAGCTGACGAAGGCGATAGGCCGTTTCGCGGGGGCCGGAGCGAAAAAGGAACCGAAAGCGGACGGGAAACAGGCGGCGGGCGCGCTGCTTCCCATCCTGCGGCAGACGCAGACGGATGTCCGGAACAGCGACTGGGACAAAGCCCGGAGCCGCTACAAGCACTTCGACAGCCAGTGGTCCAAGAGCGAAGCGGCCATCCGGTCGGATCCGTCCGGCGTGTACGGCGAGATCGAGACGAAGCTTAGCCTGCTCCGGATCGCGCTGCAAGCGGAGCCGCCGAAGGCGGAAGCGGCCGACAAAGGCATTGGCGAATTGATCCAGCTGATCGACGATTACGCCAGCGGCAAGCTTCGGGAGGACGCCGCCGCTTCCGGCAAGCAATCGGTATCCGACGCGCTGGCGATTCTGCAGAAAGCTGCAGATGCCATCGGCGCGGGCCGTAACGCGGAAGCGGCCGATCAGCTTCAGGCCTTTATCCGGATCTGGCCTTCCGTCGAAGGAGAGGTTCGCACAAGAGCCCCGGACACGTATGACCGGATCGAACGGGAGATGACGGAGGCGGCCAGCCGACTGTTGTCTACTCCCCCGCAGCCGGAGGAAGCGGGCCGCATCGTCTCGGAGATGCAGACGGAGCTTCAGCCGTTTACGGCGCAAACGAGCTATTCGGCTTGGGATGCCGCGATTATTCTCCTGCGCGAAGGGCTTGAAGCATTGCTCGTGCTGGCCGCGCTGCTCGCCTTTTTGCGCCGGACCGGCAACGCCTCCAAGCAAGGATGGGTATGGAGCGGCGGAGCGGCAGGGCTGCTCCTCAGCGGCGGTTTGGCTATCGCATTGACCTTTACGATCGCCAACGTTGCCTCGGGGAGCACGCGCGAGCTTGTCGAAGGCATCACAGGCCTCGTGTCCGTCGTTCTGATGCTTACGGTAGGCGCATGGCTTCACCGCAAATCCCACGTCGAGACGTGGAATCGGTATGTGAAAGACCGTGTCGGCGTGGCGCTGGCGGGCGGCAGCCTGTGGTCGCTCTTCCTGGTTGCGGCGCTTTCGATTTTGCGGGAGGGCGCGGAGACGGCGATCTTTTATATCGGCATGGCCCCCTCCATCGATCCGGCGCAGCTTGCGCTTGGCATCGGCTCGGCCGCCGTGCTGCTGATCCTGCTCGGCTTCGTCATCGTCCGGGGAAGCGTTCTGCTGCCGATTCGCCCGTTTTTTCTGGGAGCTACGGTTTTGATTTATTACCTGGTCCTCAAATTTTTGGGCCAGAGCATTCACGCCCTGCAAATCGCGGGACAGGTTCCTGCGCATGTGCCCGGCTATCTCCCCTCCTGGAATTGGCTCGGCGTCTATCCGACTTGGGAAACGTTCGTTCCGCAGCTGCTCGTGCTACTCTTTATCGCGTTCCAATGGGCCCGGCAAGAGCGGAAAATGCGGGGAAACGCCCGTGAATCGGGAACGCATACGGTGTAATCCGCTGCCGGTGGCGGGATTCGTACAAAAAAATAACGAACTTTTGTCCCGCATCCGATTGGAAAATAGCAGGAGTTTGGACGCAGAACGTCGAATTCGTCATATGAAACGGGGGCACGTCACTATAGAGCAACGATCAGCTTCGCCCCTGCCGGAGGAGGATGGCAATGAAATATGCGATTTGCCAAACAGTCAAAATTGTGGACATGAACGAAGAAATTATGGCTGAGGTGCTGTTCGACCACGGAGAACATGAGGCGCCGGCCTTATCGATCGGCTGCTCCGTCGTTTCGTACCAGTTCGGGTTGAAAGAGTTCGAAGTGGTGTACGACAAGCGCGAAGGCAAGCAGGAGCGTTTCAAGGTCATCGACATCGAGTTTGACTTGCTCAAGAAGCCTGCGATCACCCGCGTCTTTCTGGAGCCTGTTACACTGATCGTTGGACAGCACGATATCGGCCAAATGTAATGCCGCATCCATCATTCGCATAACGTGAGAAGTCCTGCTGACAAAGCCGAATTCGGCGAGAAGGCAGGACTTATTTTGTTCATTTGGCAGTGGGGAAAAAATACTTTATCATGGAAAGGGAGGTGAAGTTGATGAACAGAACGTTTGTGGCTCTTGGCGGCATTTGCGCATTTCTGTCGGTGGCGCTCGGAGCATTCGGCGCGCATGCGCTGAAAGGAAAGCTCGCCGCAGATATGCTGGCTAATTTCCAGACCGGCGTCCAGTACCAGATGATGCATTCGCTCGGGCTGATCGCCATTGGACTTGCTGCCTCCCTGCTTCCGGCCAGCGGACATTTACGTCGGGCCGGCTGGTCGATGTTTGTCGGGATCGTCGTTTTTTCCGGCAGTCTGTATGTTCTGAGTATAACGGGGATAAAGCAGCTGGGCGCGATTACGCCTATCGGCGGGGTGGCCTTTTTGTTCGGTTGGTTGTCTTTGGTTCTTGCCCTTCGGGCAAAATAAGTCCTAAGTCTCTTTCTACAGATTCGGCAGGTCTTCATGCCGAATTTTTTTATGCCTACCTTTCTGGAATAACTCGCTTTTTTTGTCGATTTAGCAGGAAAAAGACAGTTGTGCGTAGAATTTCTACGGACAAGATATGGGAATGGAATACTCTGACAAACGTATCTTTCCGGGAAAGGAGGCCCGCATGTCTAGGACTGACGGATCAGCAAATGGAACACAACCGCGCGATGAAAAAAGAACGATGCTGTTCGCATGCGGAGGGACGGCGGTCGGATTCCTCGTCTGCTGGTGGGTCGGAGGGGCTATCCTATGGGGATTCGGCATCGCCGTCTTCCTGTTGATGGCTTATTCGTGGGAACGAATTATTCGGCTGTCCCGGGCCGTATCCGAATCGGATGCCCGAAGCCGTACGGCGGAGGAACGGTTTCGGAGGGTGGAGAGCCGATTGAACGCATTATTTCAACACCAACCGGGCGCCGTTGGGCTGATCGATCCGGGGGGATGTTTTCTGCAATGGAATCCGGCTGCGGAACGCATGTTCGGATACCGGGAGGAAGAGCTGAGAGGGAAGCACCTGCGCACCCTGTTTCCGGAAGAGTCGTCCGGCAGGACCAACAACTTTTTCACCGAAGCACTGCATGGCTCGTCGCTTTCGTTCAAAACGTCGCTTCTGCATAAAGACGGATACCGCGTCGATCTCGATACGACGGTCGTCCCGGTGCAGGAGCAGGGGATCACGACAGGGGTTCTGATCGTTTGCCAGGACATTACGTCTGCGACGCGAACCGAAGAGCAGATCCGGCATCTCGCCTACTATGACGATATGACGGGGCTTCCGAACCGCAGACTGTTCGTACAGCATTTGAACGCCGCCATGACGGCCGCGTCCCGGCACGAACGAAAGCTGGCCGTCCTGTTCGTCGATATCGACCGATTCAAGATCGTCAACGATTGCTTTGGGCACGATTACGGAGATATGCTGCTGCTGCAGGTAGCGGAGCGGTTTTCCCGCTGTGTAGGCCCGGACGATTATCTCGCACGTACGGAAGGAGACGAGTTTGCGTTTTTCTTCCAAGTGCCTGATCAAACGGCGGAGCCGGTGGGAACGATCGCGAAGGCGATTTTCGACTTGCTGGAGGAGCCCTTTGTCCTGGGGCAAAATTTAGTTCATCTGACGGCCAGCATCGGCATGTCGCTGCTGTCGCAGGAGGACGAGTCTGCGGATTCGCTTATGAAATGCGCGGATATGGCATTGACCCGAGCGAAGGAAAAAGGCAAAAACAACTATCAACTGTTCAACAGCGAGATGAAATCTGTATCATTGAAACGCTTAACTTTAGAAAGCGAGCTTCGCCGGGCTTTGGCCAAGAACGAACTGCTGCTGCATTACCAGCCGCAGATCAATATTGCGACCGGCCGCATTGTCGGGTTCGAGGCGCTCGTCCGGTGGCAGCATCCGGAGCGCGGACTGGTTGCGCCGGGAGAGTTCATTCCGTTCGCGGAAGATAGCGGTCTGATCGTGCCAATCGGCGAGTGGGCGTTGAAAGAAGCGTGCCGGCAGAACAAGCAGTGGCAGGATGCCGGGCTGGAGGTCGTGCCGGTGTCGGTCAATTTGTCGATCCGGCAGTTCATGCAGCATCAGCTGTGCGCCAGAATCGGCAGGACGCTTCAGGAAACGGCGCTCGATCCCGGCCTGCTGGAGCTTGAAATTACCGAGAGCTGCACGATGGATGTCGATTATGCCAGCGATCTGCTGCATGAGCTCAAGAAGCTTGGGGTCAAAATCAGCATCGACGATTTCGGCACCGGCTACAGCTCGTTGTCTTACTTGAAAAAATTCCCGATCGACAAATTAAAAATCGACCGCTCCTTCGTGCGCGACATTATGACCGATCCGAACGATGCGGCCATCGTCGCTTCGATCATCGCCATGACCCGGCATTTGAACATGGAAGTGATCGCAGAAGGCGTCGAAAACGAGGAACAGCTCCGGTTTTTGCATGACAACGAATGCCATCTCATACAAGGTTTTTATTTGAGCCCGCCCCTTGCCGTGCCCGACGCGGAACGTCTGATGAAGCTTTACTCGGCGCAGGCTGCAGCCGGCGAGGAGAGTCCCCCTTTAAATTAAAAGGCCCGGTTTAGCGGGCCTGAAAATCGTCAATTTCGTTAATTTTAAGCAGGTAGACTTTCTTCTCGTCGACATGATAGACCGTGAGGTTTCCGCTGGGGGGATCCGTATTTAGAATACGGCACGGCATGCTGAGCTTGACCCCTTTCTCTTTCACGATGGACAAACGCACAAGCGCATTGCTTTGTTGAAATGCTTTCATTTCTTCCCAGATCTGCTTGAACGGATCGGCTTCCGGGCGTTTTTCCTCCGCAGCTTTGACCTCCTTGGCGTTCGCAGCGGGTGGAGCTTTTGGGGCGGTTTCTGCGGAAGCGGCGTTCGGTCGGCTTTTCGACAGTTCGGCAGACGTGTCGATTTTTTTGAGAATGGCATCTTTCAGCGAGGCTTCGATGGTCTTACCTAACTCTACCCCTTGCTTGATTTGATAATCGGTGACAAGTTCCGAATTGAGCAGATGCAGCAGCTTCTCCAAGGCTCGCCCGTTGGTATCTTCCTCAATCATGATGTCTACATTGAACAAAAACTTTCGTTTTTGCAGTTTGTTGGCTTCCACAGGCGGCTCCTCCTCATTTGATGCTTGCGTAATCATTACTATATCACTTTTTGCTATAGGAAAATAGAAGTAAACAGACTGGAATTATTATCCTAATGCCGTTCGTATGTGGTGGACATAACTTGCGAGTCGAAAACGACGTAGGGTACGAAATGGGCTTGCTGCTGCTGTGGTATATTGGAACTAGGTTAAGGATAAAAATGGTAGGACCTAATAACTAAATATGATGCGAGAATACTACATCTAAAGGACTATGTCAAATTTTTTGTGTTCTACAGTAATTATGGATATATTTGTAATTGTATGGTAAATTGTCTATAGCTGCCGGAGAGCTATTTAGTCAGCTGCCCGATATTTGAGGGATGATAAGGTTTAAGCTGACAGGCGGTGAAGATCCGAAGCGGCGCAGTCAGTTACGGCTCATTGACCTCGGTCCAGTAGTGCTTTGGTTTATCGTTATGTACTGCCACAAATGTACGATTGGTGTAATTGGTGTGATGATGATCAGGGAGTTGAACATAAATGATTAATCCCAAAAAAGAGTCGGCTTTAGGCAAAGTTATCAAATTCATTTTATGGCTGATTGTCATTTATTTTTCTTTATTAATTGTTGTCGGCGTTGTTCATTTTATTTCAACTTCAAGATAAAACACTTTTCTCATGCCATAAACAGTCGTCTCCGCGTTCTACCGCTATCCTTACTCACATATGGATAATCGAAAGCTTACAAGGTGTCTCGCAGGAACCGAGGAGGGTTGATTTGTGGAGACGACGGAAGGGTTGACCGGGCGCGTTATTTGGAAAGGAGCGCCGGGCTACGAGGAGGCAAGACGCAGTTATAATGCCCGCTTCTCCAAATTTCCTAAAGTAATCGTTTACTGCCAGGTTAGACAGGACGTTGTCAATGCTGTCTTATGGGCGCGCAGATACAATGTGCCTTTTCGCATACGCTCCGGAGGACATAGCTACGAAGCCTACTCCCTTGTTGACGGCGGTCTCATAATCGATATAAGCGAGCTGCGGCATCTGCAGCTCCATGAAGCGCGCGGTATTGCACGAATCGGCGCGGGCTTTACCTTGCTCGCCCTGTACGATGAGCTATGGAAGAAAAAGTTGGCCCTTCCGGGAGGAACTTGTCGGGGCGTCGGGGTCGCCGGATTGACGCTTGGAGGCGGGTACGGCTTACTATCCAGACTACACGGCATGACTTGCGACAATGTAATCGAATTTGAAATGGTTACGGCACAGGGGAAAACGATTCGCGCGAATCAGGATCAGCACCGCAGTCTGTTTTGGGCATGCCGAGGCGCAGGTGATGGTAATTTTGGCGTCATTACTTCGTTCACATTCCGTGTCCACCCGATTGAGAATATAGCTCATTACAGGTTTACTTGGGATTTCGCCCAACTGAAAGAAGTGGTGCGCTACTGGCAAACATGGGCCCCTCATGCCGATGACCGTCTGACTTCGCTTTTAGCGCTTCCGGCGCAACAAATAGGTACGATCCGTTCCAACGGGGTATTCGTCGGCTCGGAAACGGAGCTGAAGAGACTCATGCAACCGATGCAGCAGGCGGTTCCGCCCAGAACAGCGGAATTCCGTACGATGACTTGGATTGAAGCAGCCCATAAGTTTGCAGGGATGCCGGTACGGCAAGACACCTTCAAAAATTCCTCCGCCTATGCTTACGAGCCTTTGTCAGATGCCGCTCTAGACGTATTGATCCGTCATTTGCAGACGACTCCCGGAGCGGGCGAGTTGGTTGCTTTTGACGCTTACGGCGGTTCCATTAAACGGATGTCCCCGGAGGCAACGGCTTTCGTGCATCGCAATGCCTTGTTCGTCATTCAATATCAATCGTATTGGGGGCAGAATTCGGAGGCGAGTCCCCATATTCAATGGGTAGAAAGGCTTCGCCAAGCCATGCTTCCCTATACCCGCGGCGCTTATCGCGACTATTGCGACAGCCAGATCTCCGATTGGCCGACCGCCTATTTTGGAGACAATCTTGCGAAGCTGCGGCGGGTCAAACAACTGTACGATCCGGAAAATCTGTTCCGCTTCGAACAGAGCATTCCTCCCGGCTGAACATGCAAAATCTTCATTTCCTTATACCTCGACTCCATGCACGGATGAATGCCCAGGGGCATATAGTATAGGCATACGGGTGTTAAAGGGGATGCTTGGGTTAATGATGCGCATGGAACCGGTGGATCTGGATGGGCGCACGGCGCTGGCGATCGAGGTGAAGCTGCCGAAGACGACGCTGCTCGCGGTGACGACCGACAAAGGGTACATTATGTGCGGGGCGCTCGATGTGGGACTGCTGAATGAACGTCTGAGGGAACGGGGCATTATCGCCGCCCGGGCGACGGGCGTGCGGACGATCGAGGAGCTGTTGGAAGCGCCGCTGGAGTCGGTCACCTACGGAGCCGAGGCGCTCGGCGTGGTGCCGGGGATGAAGGGCCGGGATGCAGTTGGACGGATGTTTTGACCCAAATCACTTGAGGTAAAGCGCCTGAGAAAATCGGGCGTTTTTTTATGGACGGAGACATCTTTCCCCGAGGAGGAGTTCGTCCTATAATAGGACGGTAGGATATTCGGGAGAACGGAGGAGTTCGATGAGAGACAGACAATTCACATTCCCAGACGCTGACGGGGAAGCGATATTCGTATACGAATGGCTGCCGGAAGAGGATGTGCCGGTGAAGGGCGTGGTACAAATCGCGCACGGGATGGCCGAAACGGCCGCTCGTTACGAGCGATTCGCCGGCTTGCTGACGGGGGCGGGCTATGCGGTGTATGCCAACGATCATCGAGGGCATGGCCGGACGGCCGGCAGTCCGGAGCGGTTCGGCGTCATCGGCGAGAACGGTTTTCAACGCATGGCGGAAGCGATGGGGCAGTTGACGGACTTGATTCGCGAACGGTTTTCGGACGTTCCTTTTTACGTATTCGGCCACAGCATGGGGTCGTTTTTGACTCAAAAATATATGTACTTATTTCCCGGGAAAGTGGACGGCATCGTCTTATCCGGAACGAACGGGCCGCAGAAGCTGCTCGGCATCGGTAGCGCGCTGGCCCGGAGACTGGCGGTCCGCAAAGGGGAGCAGCATCGCAGCGAGCTGCTGATGAGACTTACGCTCGGCAGCTATAACCGCCAGTTTCGGCCGAATCGGACGCCGTTCGATTGGCTCAGCCGCGATGAACGGGAGGTTGACCTTTTTGCAGCTGACCCGGATTGCGGCTTTGCCATGACGGCGGGCTTCTGGATCGATTTCTTCCGCGGGCTGCAAGAGATTCACGATGAGCGGAATATGCGTCAGATTCCGGTCGATATGCCTGTCTATTTATTTTCCGGCGAGCTCGATCCGGTCGGCCGTAAGGGAAAAGGGGTTGTCGAATTGGCCGGCCTGTACCGGGAGCTGGGCTTGCGGCATGTGACGTACAGGCTGTACCCGCAAGGCCGGCACGAGATGCTGAACGAGATCAACCGCGATGAAGTGATGCAGGACGTTCTCCGTTGGCTGGACGAGCAGACGGCCCGTCAAATCAACGGTTCATGAGCCGGAGGACGCGCCGTTCCCGTTCTTCCCGGACGGGCTGCTGCCGCGTTCAAGCGGCGGCTGCGTCCGGTTGTGCTCCTTGCTAAAGCGGGTATAATGGAACTGACGCTTCAAGACGAACGGGGGGACGGGAAAGTGGATATTCAAAAAATTACGCCGCGCAAAATTTCCGAAGCCATCGCCGACCAAATTAAAGAGCAGATCGTCGGCGGTGTGCTGAAGCCGGGCGATAAGCTCCCTTCCACGAAGGAGCTGTCGGAGAGCTATCAAGTGGGACGCTCCACGATCCGGGAGGCACTTAGCGCGCTCAAAGCGATGGGCCTGGTGGAAAGCCATCAAGGGGAAGGCAGCTATGTGCGCAGCATCGAGTCGCAGGACGTGGATTTGCCGGAATTCAATTCGCTGCTGATGAGCCGGGACACGGTGATGGAGCTGATCGAGGCGCGCCAAGCGCTGGAAGTTTCCAATGCGGCACTTGCGGCGGAGAAGCGGACGGAGGACGACCTGCGGCGCTTCGAGGCGGTGCTGAAGCGGATGGAGGAGCATCTGGGCGACGAAGAGGAAGGCGAGCGGGCGGATATCGAGTTTCATCTTGTACTTGCCCAAGCGACGCACAATTCGATCATGGCGCGGATGATCGAATCGATCTCGACGCAAATGCAGACCGCGATCCGCGAAACGCGGCGGCTGCAAATGTATGCAAACCGCACGGTGTCCCGGCAGCTGCTGCAGGAGCATCAAGCCGTGTACGAGGCGATCAAGCGGCAGGATCCGGCGGCAGCGCAGAACGAGATGCGGCGGCATTTGTTTCATGTCGAGCAGGTGCTGATCCGTTATTTGAAAAAGTAGGACAAGGGGAAAGGGAAGGACCGGCCGTTGCCGAGCGAGCGGCCTATCCGTCCTTGTCTTTCGGAAAGCCGAACGTAAGCAGCACGAAGCCGACCAGCATAAAAAACCAAACGAAAAAGTTTTCAAAAAATGTCGGGTTGGACGGCGTCGCATCATATGATCCTCGCGCAGCCGATCCGGCTGCTGGAATTGCTGCGGCAATCTTCGCCCCGATCCTCTCGGCGGTGTAATAGGCGCCGCTGGCTAGCAGGAAGACCGTGCCAATAATTTTATTCAAACGGTTGCCCATCGGAAATCCGCTCCTTTCTTGGAAATATAACGTCGTAGTACCTCAATTCTCCTTTATCGTTACCTCATTCGACGCTTTTCCACGGTAAAAAGTTTCGCTTGTTATGGAGAAGGCTCTTTTCAAAAAACAACTTATCTGATAACCTGACAAGTAAGAAAAGAAACCATAATCCGAGAGATGGAGTGGGGACCTGTATGCGAGTTTCTTTATTCATTACATGTTTGGCCGACCAGATCTACCCGGAAGTCGGCGAAAGCGTTGTCAGGCTTCTGCACCGATACGGCTGCGAGGTTGATTTTCCGCAGATGCAGACCTGCTGCGGACAGCCCGCGTACAACAGCGGTTACCAGGATGAAGCCCGCGAGGTGGCGCGCAAGCTGATCCGCGCGTTCGAGCACAGCGATTATGTCGTCTCGCCTTCCGGCTCCTGTACCGGAATGGTCCACCATTATTACCCCCAGCTGTTCGAGAACGAGCCGGAGTGGAAGGCCAAGGCGGAGAAGCTGATCGGGAAAACGTACGAGTTTTCTCAGTTTTTGGTTAACGTTTTGGGGGTCAAAGACCTCGGCGCTGTCTATGAGGGCAAAGCGACGTATCATCCGTCTTGCCATGCGATGCGTTTGCTCGGGGTGCGCGAGGAGCCGGGCGAGTTGATGGCGCATATCGAGGGGCTGGAGCTGGTCGAGCTGCCCCGCAAGGAAGATTGCTGCGGCTTCGGAGGCACGTTCGCCGTCAAGATGGCCGACATGTCGGAAGCGATGGTATGCGAGAAAGCCGCCAACGTATGCGCGACGAATGCCGACCTTTTGATCGGGACCGACATGGGCTGTCTGATGAACATCGGGGGCCGTTTGAATAAAGAAAACAAGCCGGTGCGCGTCATGCATCTGGCGCAGCTGCTGGAGGAAGGAGTGAAGCGCGGTGAGCGGCATGGCAAGTGAGAAGGAATTGATCGGTACGGGCTTAAAAAAGCGCACGGAAGAAGCGCTGGCGAACGATTTTCTCCGCAAGGCGGTGGCGTTTACGACCGATAAGCTGAAGACGGCCAAGCTACAGGTGACGGACGATTTCGGCCATTGGGAGGATTGGCGGGAGCGAGGGAGACAGATCCGCAAGCATGTCGTGGAGCATCTCGACTATTATTTGACGCAGTTTACCGATAACGTTTCCAAAGCTGGAGGCCACGTCTATTTCTGCCAAACAGGGGATGAGGCGGTGAAGACGTTTATGGAAATTGCGGAGAAGCGCCGGGCGAAGCTGGTAGCGAAAGGAAAGTCGATGGTATCGGAGGAAATTCATCTGAACCGTCACTTGGAGGAGCGCGGGATCGAGGCGATCGAGACGGATCTCGGCGAGTACATCCTGCAGCTGGCGAAGGAAACGCCGTCGCATCTGATCATTCCGGCGATTCACAAAAACAAGCAGCAGATTGCGGATATTTTCTCGGAGGAAGCGGGCGAGACGTTTGCGCCGGAGACGAAGGTGCTGGCGAAGTATGCCAAGCAGCGGCTGCGCAATTATTTCCTGGAAGCGGATATCGGGCTGACCGGCTGCAATTTCGGCGTTGCCGAATCGGGAGCGATCACCCTCGTGTCGAACGAAGGCAACGGGCGGATGGTGACGACGCTGCCGAAATGCCACGTCGTCGTCATGGGCATGGAGCGCCTCGTGCCGACCTATGACGACCTGGAGGTCGTCCTGAACCTGCTTGCCCGCAGCGCTACCGGGCAGAAGCTGACGACCTACACGTCGATGATCACCGGACCGAGACGCGAAGGCGAGCTCGACGGGCCGGAGGAGCTTCATCTGATCGTGCTGGACAACGGGCGGTCGGCGCAGCTCGGCGATCCGGTGTTCCAGGAGGTGCTGCACTGCATCCGCTGTGCGGCCTGTCTGAACGTGTGCCCGGTGTACCGTCACGTGGGCGGACACACCTACGGCAGCGTGTACAGCGGTCCGATCGGAGCTGTGCTGACGCCGCTGCTTCAGCAGGACATGAAGGAAGCGGGGCAACTGGCTTACGCCTCCAGCCTGTGCGGGGCCTGCTACGAGGCATGCCCGGTCAAAATTCCGCTGCACGACATGCTGGTGCAGCTTCGGGCGCGCAAGGTGCGGCTCGGGTTAACGCCGCTAGCGGAACGCGCCGCCTTCAAGACGTTCCGGACGACGTTCGGGAACGTCTCGCTGTACAAGATGGCGACGAAGTCCGCCTATTATATGATGAAGCCTTTCGTGAGCAAAGGCGTGATCAAGAAGGCGCCGGGTCCGGCAGCGGGCTGGACGCAATCCCGCCATTTCCCGATGAAGCCGAAGCTGTCGTTCCGCGACCGCTGGGAGGCCCTTCAGCGGGAGCTGAAGCAGCAGGCCGACCGGAGTGAAGCCGGATCAGCCCGCGGGCAAGCTGTGCCCGGACGGGACGAGGCGGATGGAGCTGTGAAAGGAGGCGGGCGCCATGAGTAACGGAACGATCCGCGGCCGTGAAGCGTTTATCGCGAATTTGTCGTCGAGGCTCGGACGCAGGGAGGTCCCGGCGGCTGCTCCGGCGCATCCGTTTCGCGGCGCGCCGGAGTTTTATAAGCAGATCAAGCCCTCGACGGAGGAAAAGATCGAGCTGTTCTCCCGAAACTGGCAGGCTTTGACCGGCAAGGTGCTGGTGGTGGATGAAGCCGAGGCGGCGGACAAAGTCGGCGCTTGGTTACGGGACATCGCCGCCGAGCTTGGCGTTACGCATGTGTCCCGCTGGGAGCACGAAGGTCTGACGGCGCTTGGCCTGGACGAGGCGCTGGCCGCTTCCGGCATCGCCGTCGCGTCATGGCGGCCGGTGGAGACGGACGCGGAAGCGGGCGACAGCGAGGCATGGCCGAAGGCGGCGGGGGGCGCGAACTGGGCGCAGCGGAGCGAGCTGCTGAAGCGAACCGAGCGCTGCCAGCTCGGGATCGTCTGGCCCGACTTCGCCGTAGCGAATACGAGCACATTGGTGCTCCAATGCTCCCCGCAGCGCGGCCGCTCGGTGAGCTTGCTGACGGAAATTTTGTTCGCCGTCTTCCGGGCCGATCAGCTCGTGTACCGGATGGGCGAGGCGTTCGAGCAGATCACCTGCGGCAAGCAGCTGCCGACGCAGTATGCTTCGTCGCTTAACCTGATTACCGGGCCGAGCCGCAGCGCCGACATCGAGAACGATCTGACGATCGGCATCCACGGTCCGGGCAAGGTGTACGCGGTTATAATCCGATAAGCCGGGGAAATAGGGAAGCATATCCCAGCCGCTTGTGCGCATACTATGACGGTTACTTAATCCAAGGAGGTTATAGCCATGAATAAGCAGCGCGCCCAGGAAATCGCCGCTTCGCCGGTGATGGCAAACGTGACGTACGAAGGAGTTCCGATTTATATCCAGCATGTGGATGAAGAACGGGAGTCCGCCAGAATTTATCCGCTCGATCAGCCGGAGCAGGAGCAAGAGGTTCCGCTGAACAGCTTAATCGAAGGTTAAACTTTTCAATAACGCGGCAGCCCTGCCAAGCTCGACTTGGCGGGGCTGCTTTTCTTAACGCTCGTTTGCAATATCCGATTGAGATAAGGCCGCGCACTCCCGAAAGGCAAAATGCCGGCAGCCCAGACACTTTTGATGCTCCAGCCGGGTCAAAGCGTAGTTAATCGCATCGCCCGTATGCTCAAAAAAATGCTCTTTTCCGATCAGCGCGTCGAGTCCGGTTCGTTTCAACACGTCCCGGGGCTGAGGCTGCAGGCCCGAGATCAGAACGACGCCGCCTTGCCGGACGATATCCCGGACCACACCGGCCAAATACGATTCCCCCGTCGTGTCCATGAACAGCACTTTGCCGAGGCGCAGGATCACCATTTTCGGCCGTTCGTCGAGCGTCCCCGAAATTGATTTTTCAAACAGCGTTCCCGCTCCGAAAAACAGCGCTCCCTCCACTGTAATAATCGCGATCTGCGGACAGTCATGGCTTTCGTTTACGATATGAGAAGCCACTTTCCCGCGGTGTGAAGCCGGGTCCGGCAAAACCTTGGCAACCTTGAGCATGCCGCTCATCCGCCGGACGAACAGGACAACTGCAAGAATAAGCCCGGCAATAACAGCCGTCGTCAGATCGGTCAGTACGGTAAGCAAGAAAGTAATCATCAGGACGATGGAATCGGCTGTTCTTGTTTTCACAATATGAATAAACTCCCTGCGCTCGCTCATATTCCAGGCCACGACCATCAGAATCGGCGCCATGCTGGCCAGCGGAATCGCGGAAGCCAAAGGGGCGAGCGCGATCAACACGAGCAGGACGAAGACGCTGTGAACCATCCCCGACACGGGACTCGCCGCTCCGTTCTTAATATTCGCCGCGGTTCTGGCAATCGCACCCGTCGCCGGAATTCCGCCGAACAAAGGGGTGACGATGTTCGCAATCCCTTGTCCGATCAGCTCGCGGTTGCTGTGATGGCGGCTTCCCGTCATGCCGTCGGCTACGACCGCAGACAAGAGCGACTCGATTCCCCCCAGCGCCGCGATGATGCAGGCCGGGCCAAGAAGCGGGATGATTTTCTCAAGCGTTACCTCGGGCACGTGAAACTGGGGAAGCGTCCCGGGAATGGCGCCGTACGTGGACCCGATCGTATCGACACGGCCGTCGAACAGCAAGACCGACAGCACGCTGGATACCAGCAGGCCGACGAGCGAACCGGGCACTCGGGGCAGCAACTTCGGGGTCCCCAATAGCAAGGCGAGACAAACGACGGCTGTAATGACGCTGTAAGGGTTTACCATCGACAGATGCAGCCCGATTTCTTTCATGTTGGATATAAAATCTTCGTGCTTGCGGATACCGCTCAGCCCTAGAAAATTGGCGATTTGGCCGGTGAAAATGATAACGGCGATCCCGGCGGTAAAGCCGATCGTCACCGGACGGGGAATAAATTGAATCAGCGCTCCGAGCTTGAATACCCCCATCAAAACAAGGATGATTCCCGCCAGCCCGCCGGCGATCAGCAAATTTTCATACCCGTGCTGCATCACAATAGCGAACAAAATAGGAACGAACGCGCCCGTCGGCCCGCCGATCTGGAATTTGGACCCGCCAAGCAGCGAGATGAGAAATCCGGCAATCACCGTCGTATAAATGCCGTACTGAGGCTTGACTCCGGCCGCAATGGCAAAAGCCATCCCCAAAGGAATGGCTATAACCCCGACAATCGAGCCTGAGATCAGATCCCGGCGAAAATCATTTGCGCTGTACCCGTCAAATCTACCCGACCGCTTCATGACAAGACCTTCTTTTCATATATTTGATTATTTGAATATATGGGGAATATACACCCGGGAATCCGTTCTTGTCAATGACGGACAGGTGCCGTTTTTTGCATAATCTCAGGTATAATGAAGAGAACGAAACCCCTGCAGGGCACAATAACCCGCCAGACAAGGAGCGACATGAACAGTATGCGAAAAGAGCCGGCAATCCATCTGTTCGAATGGTCACCGCGCGTGCATATCGATCCGTTTCATACCCATGACCATTTGGAGATCGGTTATTGTTTATCGGGCAGCGGCGTCTTTTATTTCGGGCAAAAAGCTTATGCGGCCCAGCCGGGCGACGTCTTCGTCGTCAACCATTTGGAGCGGCACGCCGCCGCGTCGGATGCGGACAATCCGAGCCATTATCTGTTTTTATATTTTGACCCGATGGTGATCGAGCAGGCGGATATGGAGCTGCTGCTGCCGTTCGTATATTTGCCGACGAAGTTTCAGAACCGGATTCCGGGGGAGTTGGACACGTCCCGCCGAATCGGAAAACTGTTCCATCAGCTCGCGGACGAGCAGCGGCACAAGCGGCCGGGTTATCATGGCATGATGCGGGGGATCATTTTGCAGATTTGCGCGCTTCTGCTGAGGCATTACAGCGAGCAAACGTCGTCTGCGGAATGGAACCGGACCTTGACATCCTACTATCGCATCAAACCGGCGCTCGATTATATCGGCGAGCGTTTTCGAGAATCGCTGACGCTGGAAGACGCGGCTGCCGTGCTTGGCTTAAGCCCGTCCCGGGCGCGGCATCTTTTTCAGGAGAAGCTGGGCGTCGGGTTTAAGCAGTACTTGCTCCGGCTGCGTGTGAACGAAGCCAAGCGGCTGTTGGCCAGCACTGAGCTGCCGATGGCGGAGGTGATGTTTGCAAGCGGCTTCCAAAGTCATGCCCCGTTTTACCGCGCGTTCCGGCAAATCGTCGGCGCCGCTCCGCTGGAATATCGCGAGTTATCGAGAAAGTTAGCCGTTTTTGAGAATGGCTTGGATGAAAATAAGACGACGCCGCGCTCTCCCGCCGATTACAATGAAAGTACATCTTAGGTCAGGCAGGCTGTACATTCGATACGGAAATGGGGAGAGCAGATGGCAGGTTGGGGCTGGCAAGCGCTGCAAGGCTTGCTGCGTGAAGAAATCAAGCAGCGGAAGGAAGAAGGCTGCAACGTTGAGGGGTTTCAGGCGAAGCTGGAGGAGGCCGGGGAAGAAGCAGTCAAGCTGACGGCCGTTTACGAGGAATTGTCCGCATTGCCGATCGCGGCGGACTTCCCCTATTCGGAGCCGAACGGGCTGGACGAGATCCGGGCGGCGCGTCCGGAAGGGCCGCGCAAGCTGCAAGCGGATTGGACGGAGGAGCAGTGGAAGGATAAGTTTTATGGCGCGTGGCTCGGACGAAGCGTCGGCTGCGCGCTCGGCAAGCCGCTGGAGATCGGGCCGTTCCTGTACGGCACGGATAGCCATCCCGGCTGGGCCAACGTGAAGCTGTGGTTCGAAGGAGCGGACGCCTGGCCGATTCGCGATTACACGCCGGGACGGTCGCGGGCGCAGGAGCGGTACGGTCTGGCACTCGCCCCCTACGGAAAGGATAGCGAGCTGGAGCGCATCCGGTTTATGGAAACCGACGACGATATCCGCTATACGGTGCTCGGTCTGCTGCTGCTGGAGGAGAAGGGCAAGGACTGGGACTCGTGGGACATCGGCGGTCTATGGCTGAAGCATTTGCCGTTTCATAAGGTGTTCACCGCCGAAGCGCGGTCCTACGTCAACTTTACCGTGCTGAACAGCCAAATGGGGTGGCAGCGGGAGGCAGACTCCGAGGCGCAAAAGGAGTGGGTGAGGACGCACTTGAATCCTTACCGCGAATGGATCGGCGCGCAGATCCGCGTGGACGGCTTGGCGTACGGCGCGGCGGGATATCCCGAGCTGGCCGCCGAGTTCGCTTGGCGGGACGCTTCGTTCTCCCACGTGAAGAACGGCATCTATGGCGCCATGTTCGTGGCGGCGATGATTGCGGCGGCGTTCGTCGAAACCGACCCGGAGCGGATTGTTGAGATCGGGTTGAGTGAAATTCCGCAGCACTGCCGCCTGGCCAGCGATATCCGTCAGGCGGTGGCGATCGCCCGGGAGGCGAAAGACCAGGTCGAACTGGTCGACCGGGTCTGGGAGGCGTTCAAGCATTACCATCCGGTGCATACGAACAACAATGCCGCCTTATGCGCGGCTGCGCTCGTCTTCGCCCGCGGTGATTTCGAGACCGCGGTCACGACGGCGGTGCTCGGCGGCTGGGACACCGACTGCAACGGCGCGACCGTCGGTTCGATCATGGGCGCGATAGACGGAGCGAAGCGGCTGCCGGAGCGTTGGACCGCGAAGCTGAACGATACGCTGTATTCGGAAATAAACGGCTTTCATCCGATCGCGATTTCGGAATGCGCCCGGCGCAGCTACGAGGTTTATCGCCGCATCAACGGATAACGACCAAAAAACCGGCTCCTTGCAAGCACAAGGAGACCGGTTTTTAGACATTTGCAATCGTCCGTCCTAACGATTATTCGTTGCGCATGTTTTCGAGCAGCGAGATGGCGTCCACCAAATGATTGTCGAAGATTTGTCTGGCTACCCCGAGAAGGTCTTTAATCAGAGGATCACGTAATGAATAAATGACGGAAGTTCCCTCTTTGGTTCCGCTGACCACATTTTTGCTGCGGAGCACGGCCAACTGCTGCGACACGGCGGAGCCTTCGCTCCCCAGAATAGCCTGAAGCTCGTTGACGTTTTTGTCCCCTTCGCACAGCACCTCAAGAATCCGGATTCGCATCGGATGCGCCAACGCCTTAAAAAACTCCGCTTTAAACTGCTGGATTTCACGATTCATGGATCTAAACCCCTTAAAACGTTGAACGTCTGAATATATGAATATCATACCACAGATAGGAAGCTGGTTGTAAAACAAACCGTGAACGTATAATATTGTTATATTCAAATAATCAAAGGTTTGAACGGTTATTCGTTGGAAAGAGGCGATGGCATATGTCCGGCTTGTGGACTTGGGAACAAAAAGAGCTTGCGCGCCCGACGACCAAACAAGAAGTGATCAAAGCGGGCTTGGCTTACCTCGAAGGCGTGGGAGCGGACCTCATCTGTAAAGTTTGTATTCCGAGCGGCGGCTCCTGCTGCTTAAGCTGCCCGTTTCTGAGCGACGGTGTCGGCTGCGGACAGCGCAATACGAGCTGTACGGCCTGGCTGTGCGGTTTTTTGAAATATATCTATTACGAAGCCGGCTTGCTCCGGGAGTGGGAAGACTTCTGGGAGCAGGTGCCGGGGCAGCAGTTCCGGTACGATACGACCCCGCGCCACTTTGCCGTCCGCGGCTGGCTGGAGCCGCCGAAGCTCCGTTTTTTATCCGCAGCCTTCGCGGACGATTTGCAGCGGCTCCGGCAGGAGCGTCCCGCTTCCTGGCTTGTCGAGTTAAAAGGGAAGCTGGACTGGCATATCGACGAAATATTGGACAGCACCAATCCGAAATTCGTGAAAAAAACCGAAGCCAAGCTGTACCGATTGACAAGCGATTTCGAGCAGTTTCACCGGGCCAAAACCCAGCTCAACTAGCCCCCGCCTCCCGAAACTATTCCCCGGTTCACCCCGAGCCCAAAAAGAAGTACAATAAGCTTAACCTTAATGAAAGCGGCTGAAACGATCATGCTGGAAATCCAATACTTTGAGCTGCACCGTACCTTTTATTTGCCCGAAGAAGCGTGGCCGGAAGTATCGGTGGCCGATCTTACGGGGCTTTGGCTT
>NZ_JTHN01000227.1 GCF_001399685.1 Paenibacillus sp. A3 | reverse complement strand
GCTTCGAGTGTACCGGTCCGGAACACGGTGGGACGGCCGAAGCCGCAATCGAAGGCAGGCTCGCCAGAGGAGCCATCCCCTCCGTTGTACGCACGCTGGTGCAAGCCGGCATCGAAGTGTACGGCGTCCGAAGTTCGGGCCGGACGCTGGAGGAACAATTTTTGGAGCTGACGGGAGGGGAGCGGCATGCTTAGGCTGATGCCTTTGGTGCAGAACGAATCGATGAAAATTTTCCGCCGATGGCGAACCTGGGTAATGGCCGCGAGCTTGATCGTATTTATGACGCTCCTGTCCACTGTCCAATTTATGGATAAGCCGCTTGATCAACGGGACTGGAAAACCCGGCTCTCGGCAAACATTCAGCAGACGGAGCAGATGATGAGCGACGCGCGGTTGGGCGAAGGACAGAAGCAGCGACTTCAGGAAAGCATACTCCGCGACCGGTATGCCATCGAGCACGACATTCCCGTCAACGAACGCAGCTTGTGGACTCCCGTCACGCTGGGAACAAGCTTGATCATGCTGATCACAATCTTCACGATCATCGTAGCGGCAGACAACGTCGCCGGGGAGTTTTCGGGAGGTACGATCAAGCTGATCCTGATCCGTCCGGCCAAACGGTGGAAGGTGCTGCTGAGCAAATATATCGCTTCCCTCGGATTCGCCTTGTTTCTGCTGGTCTCCGTTTTCGCCGTAAGCTGGCTTCTCGGCATCGGCTTCTACGGACTCGGCGCGCTTCATCAGCCCGGTCTCGACGTAAGAGACGGCATGGTCGTCGAACAAAGCATGGTCGCTTCCCTGCTTCAAACGTATGCGCTGAACAGCGTTTCCCTCGTGATGATGGCGACGTTCGGGTTCATGATCTCCACCGTATTCCGGTCGAGCTCCTTCGCCATCGGCGGCTCCATTGCCCTGCTCTTTGTCGGAACGAGCATCGTGCACGGGCTTCGCGAATACCCTTGGGTCAAGTATGTGCTGTTCGCCCACCTCGATCTGACGCAATATCTGAAAGGGAAGCCGCTGATCGAAGGAATGACCCTCGGCTTCTCGGTTACGATGCTGCTCGCTTATTTTGTGCTGTTTCTTTCTCTTATACCAATCTCCGAGCCCACCAGACTC
>NZ_JTHN01000226.1 GCF_001399685.1 Paenibacillus sp. A3 | reverse complement strand
CTAGTGGTGGATACGACACAGGGATACGCTCCCCTGCCCACGCAGAAAGTGACCACTCGCTGTCTGGCCTACCGCGCTGCCGCCGACGGTCGCGCTGATCGTCGTTGTCCCTACCGTCGTCGGCGCTGTCAGCGTCGCCGTATAGGTGCCATTTTGATTATCCGTCACAGCGCCAACCGTCCCTAACGTCGACGTGATCGCAACCGCCGACCCTCCGGTCGGCCAAGCATTGCCCTGCGCGTCCTTCAACTTCACAGTAACCGTCGTCTGACTTGTCCCATCGGCTGTGAGACTGGACTGGGCGCTGGAAATCTCGCTCTCCCCCGGAGATATCGAATAATCCGCAATCATGTAGGTCCTGAAGGAAAAGTCGTACCCTGGCGACGGCGAATAGCCTCGTTTATAGGGATCACCCGGGCTAGTGTACCATCCAAAACCCGCACCGCTTCCTCCATTTTCCGTAGAGGCAACCATTCGATACATCGTATCTTTCTTCAAGTAAGGCGATGCTCCGGAGAAATCGACCACCATCCAGCCTGGGCTGTACGACGTCAGCTCAGCTGTGGCAAGCGGCGTCCCAAGATCGCCTTCTTTATAGATACCCAACCGTATTGCCCCGGTTCCAGCATAATAATCGAATATGTTGAGCTCAATCTTATTGAGATTACCGGCAATGGCAGGGGTAAAGGTTTGATATCTCGGATAATCACGGTTAACAAAAACATTTCCGTTTTTATTTGGCTGCTCTTGATCCAAAACAGGTGAATCCGCAGCAAACCCCTTCCCGCCGGGAAACAATCCCAAAGCAAGCACAACCACAAGAATCATCGCAATCCATCGCTTCTTCCGCTTCCAACCTTCCACCACATATCCTCCGTTCTTACCCTTGGTGCCATAGTTTACTTCATGCGGCTAAACTTCCATACCCTTAACTCATAAAGTAGGTGTAGCCGCCAACAACCAGCGCCGATGCAAAAAAAATACCAAAAAACCACTTTGCAAATTTAAAGCTTACGTTCCCGCCTTCCCACCATAGGCTATAGAAGATAACTCCTCCCAAGACCATAATGCTGACAAAAGCAATAAGGACATTTTCCACTTTTCTCACCCGGGCCTCTATCAATTTTCTGCCATAAATCATAAGCTGTATTAACAAAACAGATTACATCGATAACTTGGCGCTTTTATCATGCGAATCGGAAAGATGTTTGTACACGGCGATCGACAGCCATAGCCAAGCTGCGCCTGCCAGCATGCCGCCGATAACGTCGCTCGGGTAATGCACCCCCAAATAAATTCGGCTCAGACCGATGCAGACCATCATGAACATAGCCGCCGCCGTGAGTGCGATTTTCCCCGTACGGCTTCCGATATGGCTCCACAACAAATAAACGATAATGCCATATAAAGCCACGGCGGCAACCGACGACGAGCTCGGAAAGGAAAACCCATCTTCCTCCAGGAGCCGGTGAAAGTTCGGTCTCTCCCGAGCGAACAAAGATTTCGAAACATATCCTACTGCCGTAGAACCGCCGATCGCTGCAATAAATAAAAAAAGCTCCTTCCGCCGGCCTAACAAAACATACAGCACGATGATCATCCCAAGCGAAAGCACGATAATCGGCATCGTGGAACCGATCCAACTGAACCCTTTCATGACTCGGGTCCATCCCGCGGACTCCCAGCTCTGGATAAAGGACGAGATGCTGTGATCGAAAGCAAACAGCCGGTCTCCCTTAACCGCCAGCGCAATGATCCCAAACCCGCAGGCCGCGAGCAGGCTCGATACATACGCATATATGACATATGACCTATTCAAGTGACCCCTCCATCGATGTTAGCTGCTCCATAAGAAATAGGCATGGACCTGGCTTTCGCCCTTCGCATGCCGCATTCCATAAGCTTAACAATAAAGCCGGCACAGCCACGCTTCCATACCTAAAAAGGGGTATTTATTGCTTTGTCCATCATAAAGAAATAGACCGGAACTCCTTATTTATCAAGGAATCCCGGTCCTTTCATTGCATTATAAAATGACTCAATAGCTGGTTAAACTTGTCGCGTTCCTCCCAGAAAGGGCCATGGCCGCTATAGTGAAACGGGACAAGCTGTGAATTTCTTATGTTTTGATGGAGTTCCTGCGCTTGTTGAAATGGGATGACTTTGTCGTGAATGCCGTGGACGATTAAGGTAGGCACGGATATGAACGGCAGATCATCATATAGCTTCTCATCTCTCAGCATAACGACGACGGCCGCAGTCGACCAGCCTGCCGCCTGTAATCCCAGTTGAAAGAACCATTCCGAGAACGGAGCGGTGATATACTGAAAGAAAAAGCTGTCGGTGACTTCCCGCATCATCTTAGGGCGATCATTTAACGTCTCATGAAGAAACTTATTGGCTGTTTCTGGCGTAAAGCCTATGGGAGCCGCAGCGTCAACAAGGACAAGATTAGACACTCCGTAGCCATTGTACCGGGACACATACCGAATCGCGATCGAGCCGCCAGTGGAATGACCAACAAGCGTGAAGTCATGCAATTGAAGCGCACCGACTATCGTACGGATATCATCGGCCAATCGGTTATAATTGTAGCCGCTCAACGGCTTATCCGAATTGCCGAAGCCCCTCCAGTCAATTCCTATACAGCGGTATCCCAGCGCGGGAAGAACGTCAAACTGATACTCAAACTGTTTATGGCTTAACGGCCAGCCATGTATAAAAACAATGGTCTTGCTTCCTCCCGGATTAATATCCTCCACAAATAAATTTACACCCGGTTCTACATTAACAAAGGTGCCCACATAGATTCCCCCGTACAAAATGACGTATCTTCAACAATAAGATACTCATCCGGGCAACCATAGGTGAATACCTATCCTTGTCTGGGTTCCATGTCGGCTATCATCATTCCTTTTTTAATATACCTAAATATTGTTTCCATGGTCCGACGTCCGCCCGGTATCTCTCAGCCATGACCCGAACGATTTGAGCCATGTGGGTTAAATCATGAACAACCCATGTGGAGAGCAATTCTCTCAGCTTGACGACCCCAAATACAGGGTGGATGCCCGTCAATTCGAGATGCGCTTCAGGGTTGACGAGCTCCTTAAGTTTGGCTATATTTGAGGCTCGAATCGTTTTGAATTCATGCAGCTTTTGTTCAAACGATTTTTCCGCTTTTTCATTCAAGTGCGCATAACGGTCAAATGGCGGAAACGGTTTGCTTTCCCCTTCCTGAAGAATAAACTCCAGCCTCGGGACCCAATTCGTTTTCTCTCCCTCAATGAGGTGCTCAATTACTTCAACGACGTTCCATGTCCCTTCGCCTTCATTGCACTGCAGCCATCCATCCGATAAACCGGATAAAAAATACTCCAACGTTTGCGGCGTACGCTCCAGAACCTCAATCGCTTCTTTCAAATGAAAATTCATGCACACTGCTCCTTTCTCTCCGTTCGTCCAAGAATCATTAATAAAAATCCCACGTCAAAGCACGGCTTTTACGTGGGGGTGGATTGAGAGAGTTGCTTTAGACTTTAGCTGCCCATACTTCTATTTCTATTTTTATTTCCGGCAATCCTAATTCAGAAATGTAAGCAATCGTCATGGCGGGATAATTGTTACCGAATAACTCCTCCCACTCGGCATCAAGATAATCCCAATCGATTTTTTCGGTAGCCCATATATTAACCTTAATAATATTTTCTGACGTTAATTCCACGGAATGTAAAACAGTTTTAATATTGTCAAACGTATTCTTGATCTGTTCGTTCATAGGTTCGGGAATGCTGCCATTTCGGTCTACGCCGATTTGACCGGAAGTAACGTACAACTCTGCGTTTCTGGGGATTTTCGTAATATGGGTGTAGTTCCCTACCGGATCGGGCATCCCTGCCGGATTTTTTCTAACGATCTTGGCGTGTTCCATTTGAATTTACCTCGCACCCTAAAGTTTTCTGCTATTTTTTTACATTATTTTCAGGCAGACTTCACCCGTAAATGAATTCTAGAAAAAAACAGCAGTCGAGTATCCGTATCCACAAGCTATGAACTTTAACGTTTTTTTCTTCATGGATCGAATGCTCCTTTCTTTATAAATGCGAAGAGAGTGGCTTTACTAGAATATAATCCAAATCATTTTTGGAGTCAATTTTAACCAATACGGTCTATTGACGGCGCTCGCACAGACGCTGCTGAGAAACGGCAAGCGAGTGACGGTCTGGAACCGGACACTCTCGAAGGCAGAACGACTCGTTCAGCAGGGCGCGGTACTCGCCTCTTCCGCTGCTTCGGCCATTAGCGCGAGTCCAATCACTATCGTCTGCGTTGCCAATTATGAAACATCAGCCCGCATCCTGGATACAAAAGAAGTTGCCCCCGTCGGAGGAAGCCAAGCATCAGGGGAAGGTCATCCAGACGGGGCATTTCGGAAACCCCGAAAGCTCTCTTAAAACCTCAGCACTCATAGTTTATACATCTGTAAAAAAGATTAATGCGGCGTGTAGCTGAAATCATAACTGGAGATGGCTACTGTTAATCACAATGTCGTCGGTGGCTTTATTGCGCTGATGTGTGCAAGAAACCGACATCCGCCCTCGAATACAGTGCGCGATGTCGGTTTTAAACTTAACGGCCAAACTCCTTATTGAATATTTTACCGCGAGCCGTCATGATTTCCGGCGCTACCGAGTTGAAGCACGTTACCAAAATATGCTCCCCGCCAAGAGATCCGCCGGCTCTCGATTCAAATCCGAAAGTACCGCCGGCATGCCCCCAATAGGACTGCCCGTCCGGTGTTTTTTCTTCATAAATCCCTAGTCCGACTTTACCTATAGGCGAATCGACAGTTGTGAGCATCTGCTCCATCATCTCTTGATTTAGAAGCTTTCCGCCCAACAACGCACTGAAGAAGGTGGTCAAATCTTTGACTGTGGAAACCATATCTCCGGCTGCATTTGCCCACGATTGATTGATTTCTGTTAAATCATACAAATGACCCGATCTATCCATATTATATCCTGTGGCATGGTTGCCCGGAATATCGTGACTATTTTCCATTACGAATGTCCCTGTCATCCCGAGCGGTTCGATGAACCGTTTCCTGATCTGCTCCGCATACGTATCTCCGGTTACCTTCTGAATAATTTGACCGGCTAGCACGGTATTGGTGTTGGAATAGTTCCAGCCCTCCCCTGGCGCATATACAGGTGGCTTTGCAAGTGCCAAGCCGATAAGCTCGTCGACGGTATAGTAACGGAATGGATTTTGAGGCAAGGTAATATCTCGCATGTCATTATCTGTATAGGCTGCAATCCCGCTAGTATGGTTCAATAACTGACGAATCGTTATTTTGTTGCCGTCATATCCATTACCCTTTACGAGTCCCGGCAGCCATTTTTCGACCGAATCGTCCAGGTTCAATTTTTTCTCCTCAGCCAACTGCAATACAACGGTAGCGGTAAACGTCTTCGTGATGCTTCCAATACGGAATGAAAAATCCGGCTGCACCGGGCGTGGTACTTCGTAGCTGGCTGTACCTGTAGCGTAGGACCAGCGTTCCCCATCCTTGAGCCCGCCAGCGATGACACTTGGGACTCTTTTGATGGTTACCACCTCATCCATGACGCGTTTGACTTCTTCCCGATGCTTGCTTTTCTTTTCCTTCTCCGTGAGTTCTTTTTTGGCTTCTATTGCAAATTCCGACGCTAAAATATCGTTGATATGCTTCTCCGCATCGCTCAACACATTGATGTTTATCGAGATGACATGTTGACCGTCTTCCGTTCCGCCTGCAAAATTGGTAAATCCGGGAATACCCCCGCCATGCCCCCATACGATGGTGCCGTCCGGCAGCTTTGTTGCGTGTATGCCAAGTCCGTACCTTCCCAATGGGGAGTCGGCTGTGCTGTTGAGCATTTCCTTTTGCATCTCCGGTGTCAACAGCTTTCCGCCCAATAAGGCACGGAAAAATGTCGTCATATCTTCCCCTGTCGAAATCATTTCGCCGGCGGCGTTAGTAAACGATGGGTTAAGCACAGTAATATCTACTAACTTATCTCCAGTGTTCAGGTAGCCGCGGGCATTTTTTTTCGGAATATCCGCCGAGCTGCCGGGGAGGAACGTTTCTTTCAGCCGAAGCGGCTCAATAATCCGTTTCTTAATCTGCTCGGCATAGGTTTCTCCGGTAACTTTCTGGATAATGAGCCCCATAATAACCGTATTCGTGTTCGAATATTGCCAACCCGTTACCGGCTTCAGCTTCAAACCGCGGGCAATTAACTGTTCGGCTGTATAACTTTCGCCCGGATTTGCGAGTAAATTCGTCTTGAATTCCGGAGTCAAGTAGTCCGGGATCCCGCTTGTATGATTCAATAATTGACGAATCTTAATGTTATTGCCATCGAACCCATTGCCCTTTACGAGTCCCGGCAGCCATTTCTCCACCGTATCGTCGAGACTTAGCTTCTTCTCGCCGGCAAGCTGCAAGGCAACCGTAGCGACAAACGACTTCGATGTACTTCCGATCCGGAAAGTGGAGTTCGCGTCTACTTTATGGTTCCTTTCGATATTCGCTTCGCCGGAAGCATATGACCAACTCGCATCCCCATTCTTCACGGTAACGATAACGCCTGGAATATTGTCGGTATTGGCGGCTTTGTCGATAGCTTGTTGGGTTGGTGTCTGACCCGCTGCGTGCAGAGTTCCATAAGTAGGGAATACTAGCGTACCTGCCAGTATAGCTGTTAAAGTAAGTGCAACTCCTTTTTGAATAGTGAATGATTTCATAACGCATCGCTCCTAGTTGGAATGTTGTTTTGCTTTACCCCCTCACCTTACCCCCGAAGTTGTTAAATCGGATAGTGATAAAACCGCCAAGCTATTTTATGACATCGTATTTTGGACCTGTCACATATACCGTATGACAAACTATCAACTGTCTGATGTGACATGCTTTTAACAGCGGTTCTAACCGTTTAAAAACCTCTTTCGCTTGACGGCTCGGGAAATATTGTCTATATCCCTGCCGATAGTCAGCAGCTCCGGCTACAGACCGACCATAACGGCAGACGCGATCCGCCTGCTGATTGTTGATGACCAGGCGATCATTACCGACAGTTTGAAGCAAATTTTGGATCAGCATGCTGACTTTGAGTTGTAGGTAAGACGGGGGACGGGCGCGAAGTATTAGAACATTGCGAGCTTTCCCAACCGGGATACGTGCTAATGGATATTCGTATGCAGGAATAGGTGGGCTTGAAGCTTTACTTGAGATGAAACAATGATGGCCTGATTTGAAGGTTGTACTCATGACAACGTTGGAGGATTCCTTGCAGGCAGCAACTGCATTGGAGCGCGGGGCGGAAGGCTACATTGCTTAAGTCGATTCATCCGCAGGAGATGAAGGAAGTCTTGAAACTTATTTATCACGGAGGAATCTGGATCGACCAATCGGTCGCTACGGGGTTTTCGAAGAGATGAAGCGTCAACGTGAGCAGTTGGAGAAGATCGGCTCATTGGTGGCGTTTAGTGATATGTACTTTTTATAGCTCAGAGTTCGAAGTATTCCGGCGGAATATCGCATTAACACCGATGCCGTACTTAAAACAGTTCCTGCCGAAAAGCATATCGGCAGATGAAACGGTCAGTACAGTCGTGTGCGCATGGAAAAAGAAGCATCTCAGGAAAGAGAAAAACAAGTTGCGTTAAGTAAGGTTATAACCTAGAGTATTAAAAAGCTGTCCTAAAAAGTAGACTATCTACTTTCCGGACAGCTTTTTCCAATTGCAGTTGGATACTTTATTATTCAGTCTAAAACATTATTATTTGCGGACAATTACCTCAGTCTAATACAACCAAACTACTCCACCGTCACGCTCTTCGCCAAGTTCCGCGGCTTGTCGACATCGTTGCCGCGGGCCAGCGACGCGTAATACGCGAGCAGCTGCAGCGGCACAACGGACAGTGCCGGAGTCAACAGCGGCAGCGTTGCCGGGATCGCAAACGTATGGTCGACGACCTTGGCAAGCTCGGCGTCGCCTTCGGCATGGATGCCGAATACGTGCGCGCCGCGCGCTTTGACTTCCTTGATATTGCTGACCGTTTTTTCGAAGAGGTCGTCCTGGGTCGCCAAAGCGATCACCGGGATGCCTTCCTCAATGAGCGCCAGCGTTCCGTGCTTGAGCTCACCGGCAGCGTATGCTTCGGAGTGGATGTAAGAAATTTCCTTCAGCTTCAAGGAGCCTTCCAAAGCCACAGCATAATCCAAGCCGCGGCCGATGAAGAACAGATTGTCATGCGTCGATACTTGCTCGGCAATCGCCTTGATCGTATCGGCTTGAGCCAAAATGCTTTCGACCTTTTCCGGCAGTTCCTGCAGACCTGCAACGACGTCTGCGATGTAAGCCTCGTCCACCGTGCCAAGCGTCTGGGCCAGATACAGCCCGAGCAGGTAAAAGGCAATCAACTGCGAAGTATACGCCTTTGTGGAGGCTACGGCAATCTCAGGACCGGCCCACGTGACGATCACGTCGTCCGCTTCCCGGGCAACGGAGCTGCCGACCACGTTCGTTATAGCTAACACCCGCGCGCCGCAGCGTTTTGCTTCACGAAGTGCAGCCAACGTGTCTGCTGTCTCGCCGGATTGGCTCACGACGATGCCGGGCGTCTCCGGTGTAATAATCGGAGCGCGGTAACGGTATTCCGAAGCGACATCGGTTTCTACCGGAATCCGTGCCAGCTTCTCGATCACCGATTTTCCGACAAGACCCGCATGATAAGCCGTACCGCAAGCCACGATGTGGACTTGTCGAATGGTGCGAATCTGCTCCGGCGTCATGCCTACTT
>NZ_JTHN01000225.1 GCF_001399685.1 Paenibacillus sp. A3 | reverse complement strand
ACGGCAAGCTGTACGGGCTTCCGCTCGAATTCAATATCGAGAACGGCGGCATGCTGGCGCATCCAAAAATGTTTAATGACAAAGGACTCGCTTATCCGCCGAAGACATGGACAGAGCTGGTCGACAGCGCCAAGGCTTTGACGGTGTGCGACGGCAGCGGGATGAAGGTGAAAGGGTTCGATTTCATCTCGGGGGACAACATTACGTTTACGTTCCTGTCGATGATTTTGCAGCAGAACGGTAAATATTGGGGCAACGACGGACATGTCAATTTCCAGACGCCCGAGGCGGTTAAGGCGATGACGGCGCTTAAGGATTTGGTTGTGCGGGATCAAGTGACCGATCTGACGGCCTTCGGGGGACAGCTCGATTCGTCCGACTACTTCTTCAAGGGCGGGGCGGCGATGACCTACCGGGGACCGTGGACGATTGCGGCCGGTCTCGACAATTACAAGGCCAAAGATTTCGAATACGTGCCGGTGCCGTCCTTTACCGACAATCCACCGTCCTTTGCGGCCGAGTCCGGATGGGGGCTGGTCGTCTCGAAGAAGAGCAAGGCGTCCAAGGAAGCGTGGGACTTCATTCAATTCCTCTCGTCGAAAGAAAATCTGAAGACGTGGAACCTCGGCACCTTTACGGTACCGGCCAAGAAGGAGGTCGCGGAGGACCCGGAGTTCGTGAGCAAAAACCCGTTCATGAGGACATCCGTGGGCCTGCTGACGCATGGACAATGGATCGGCCTCATCTGGGACCGCGACTATTTCTTTAAACAAATCAACGATCATTTCCAGCTCATAGTGAGTGGGAAGGAAACGGTGGAAAACGGATTGAAAGCGATCGAGAAGGCCGTCAACGATAGTCAAGATCAACACAAGTAAACCGGGAGTGTTCAGGGATGGAAAACAGCTCTAGTATACCCAGCAAGCCCGGCGGCAAAGCGCTTCGGAGCAGCGCAGCCGCCCAATACCGCAAGGAAAAACGGTTCGCGTTCGTATCGTTGACGCCGATTCTGCTGCTGTTTGGCCTGTTCGCCTTCGTTCCGATCGCCTGGAGCCTGATCTTATCGTTCTACAAATTCAGCCCGCTGGCAGACCAATCGCCGTTTGTCGGGTTGGACAATTATGTCCGGCTGTTTCACGACGCCATCTTCTTGAAATCACTATGGGTGACGTTCAAGTTCGTCGCGTTCACGGTCGTCGTCAACATTGTCATTACGCTGCTGATTGCGCTCGGGATCCATCGGGTCCGGTCGCGGAGGCTGCGCAGCGTGTTCCGGACCGTTTTTTTCCTGCCTGCGATCGCGCCGCTTTCCGGATCGGCCGTCGTCTGGGGGACGATGTTCAGCGATCAAGGGCTGTTCAACCTGGTGCTGAACAAGCTGCATATCCCGCCGGTACATTGGCTGAGCGATCCGAACTATGCGCTGCTGTCGGTCATTGTCATGACGCTGTGGGCGGACATCGGCTACAATATCGTGCTGTTCATCGCCGGGCTCGATTCGATCCCCGACATGTACTACGAAGCGGCGACGCTCGACGGCGCGAGCCGGTGGCACATGTTCCGGCATATCACGCTGCCGCTATTGAGCCGCTCGACGCTGTTCGTGACGGTCACGACCGTCGTCTCGTATTTTCAGGCGTTCCCTCAATTCCAGGTCATGACCAAGGGGGAACCGTTCAACGAAACCCGGGTGCTCGCACTGAACATTTACGATCGGGCGTTCGGCAACTCGAATATGGGCTACGCTTCGGCGATGGCGGCGGTGTTTCTGCTTATCATTTTGCTGGTGACGCTGTTGCAGCTCAGATGGGGGCGGTCCCAATGGGAGCATTGAGAGGAGGCTGCGGAACATGAAGACGAAAACGACCTTATTCGACGGCGTGCTGATCGCGGTTTTGACCGTGGCCGCCTGCATCATGCTGCTTCCTTACGTGTGGATGGTGCTCTCGTCGCTCAAAAGCAACATGGAGATCATCTCCGCGTCGCCGACGCTGCTGCCCGAGCAGCCGAGCTTCGCCGGGTACGAGACGGTGTTCCGGGAGGCGCCGTTCTGGAGATGGCTGGCGAACAGCGCGGTCACATCGGTTCTGGTCACGGGCGCTACGCTGTTCACGAGCGCGCTCGCCGGTTACATTTTCGCCAAGTACGAGTTTCCGGGCAAAAAGGTACTGTTCGTTGTCGTGCTGGGCACGATGATGATTCCGTTCCAGGTCATTATGATTCCGACGTATCTGATCGTTTCCAAGCTGGGCCTGATTAACCATCTGGCGGCGGTTATCCTGCCCAATCTGGTCAGCTCGTACGGTGTCTTTCTGGCGAAGCAGTTTATCGAGGATATTCCGAAGGATCTGATGGAGGCGGCCCGCATCGACGGAGCGGGGGAACTGAAGGTGATGTGGCGGATTATTACGCCGCTGATTATGCCGATGTTGTCGGCGCTCGGGATTTTTACGTTCATGGCGTCGTGGAACAATTATTTGTGGCCGCTGATCGTGCTCAACGATACGGACAACATGACGGTGCCGCTCGCGCTGGTCTTTTTCAACGGGGCGCATACGGTCAACTACAATGTGGTCATGTCCGCCGCCGTGCTGATTACGGTTCCGGTCATTATCGTGTTCCTGATTTTCCAGAAGCAGTTTATTAAGGGTCTGACGATGACGGGGATGAAGTGAGTTTTACATATGTAAACAAAAGGACGGGAGAAGAGAACTATGACAAAAATTGCGATTATCGGAGCAGGAAGCGCGTTTACCCGGGAGATTGTGATGGATATTTTCGGGATTTCCGGCATGGACGAGGGGACTATCGCCTTGGTCGATATCGATCCGGCCCGGCTCGCCATTGCGCGCGGATTGGTCGAGCGCATTGTTGAGATGACCGGCAAACGCTGGCAGGTGCTGGCGTCGACGGACCGCCGGGAGGTGCTGGCCGGCTCGAATTTTGTAATTAACCAGATCGAGGTCGTCGGACTTGAGACGGTCAAGTACGAATTCGAAATTCCGCTAAAATACGGCGTCAAGCAGTGCATCGGCGATACGCTGGGGCCGGGCGGCTTGTTCAAAACGCTGCGCACGCTGCCGAGCTGGATCGAGATCGTTCGGGATGTGGAGGAGCTGTGCCCGGATACGATCATTCTGAACTATACGAATCCGATGTCGGCGGTGACGCTGCTGACGTCGCGCATTACGGACATTCCGGTCGTCGGGCTGTGCCATTCGATTCAGAATTCGTCGCGCCAGCTGGCGAAGTATGCGGGCGTTCCGTACGAGGAATTGAAGTGGAGAGCGGGCGGCATCAACCATATGTCCTGGTTCGTCGAATTGACGCATCAAGGGAAGGACTTGTATCCGGTGTTGCTGGACAAAATTCAAGACCCGGAGCTGCTGCGCAAAGACCCGGTCCGTTTCGACGCTATGAAATACCTCGGCGCGTTCGTCTCCGAATCGAGCGGCCATTTCTCCGAATACATTCCGTATTACCGCAAAAGGCAGGATTTGATCGACCAGCACTGCAGTACGGGGT
>NZ_JTHN01000224.1 GCF_001399685.1 Paenibacillus sp. A3 | reverse complement strand
GTGCAAATGATTCCTTAAGCAGGAATTTGTAAGGAGAGTCCGGAAAACCGGGCTCTCTTTTTTACGGCATGGTTCGACGATTTTCGCCATATTCTTTTTTTATTCGCGCTGACTTTTTTGGATAGCCGATGGAGCTGAAAAGTTCGCGCTATTCCCGGAGCAAGGAAACTCTTTTCTTACCGAAAGATTGTGATATAATAACAACGTCGTTTGTTTTACGGTGTTGACCGCTGCCGCGGGACAAGCCGTCGGTTCGCGCACCGCTAGGCCGGGGGCGTGCCGCAGCTTGCATGAGCAGCCGTCAACAAGATGCCCAAAGGAGTGAATTCCGTGTTTAAGTTAAGCGAAATTAAAGAATTGATCAAGCTGGTGGATCAAACATCTTTGCAAGAACTAGAGATCGAAAACGAAGGCTCCCGCCTTTTAATCCGTAAACCGAATAAAACCGAGCAAGTCGTCGTCACCGCCGCACAACCTGCGGTCAGCGTCGTCGCCCAGCAGCCTGCTCCTCAAGCCGTCGTTCAGACGTCCGCAGCGGTCAACATCCCCGCAGCCGAACCTACGGCAGCAACCCCATCCAATTTACATACGATTGTTTCCCCGATGGTCGGCACCTTCTACGAAGCTCCGGCACCGGGAGCGGCGCCGTTCGTTTCCAAGGGCAGTAGCGTGAAGGAAACGACGATCGTCTGCATCATCGAAGCGATGAAGCTGATGAACGAGATTGAAGCCGAAGTCAAAGGCCAGATCGTCGAAGTGCTTGTCGAGAACGGCCAGTTGGTAGAGTACGGCCAACCGTTGTTCCTGGTGAAACCGGAATAATCCGCTAGGAGGAGAACCCATTGAAGTTTCAAAAAGTATTGATCGCCAACCGTGGGGAAATCGCCGTGCGCATTATTCGCGCATGCCGTGAGCTCGGAATTTCTACGGTCGCGGTCTACTCGGAAGCGGACCGCGAAGCGCTGCATGTCCGTTTGGCGGACGAAGCCTATTGTATCGGACCTACAGCTTCCAAAGACAGCTATTTGAATTATACGAATCTGATGAGCGTCGCGACGTTGACGGAGACCGATGCGATTCATCCGGGATACGGCTTTTTGGCGGAGAACGCCGACTTCGCCGAAATTTGCGAGAGCTGCAACATTACGTTTATCGGTCCTTCGCCGGAAGCGATCAGCAAGATGGGCGACAAATCCGTCGCGAAGCAGACGATGAAGGAAGCGGGCGTTCCCGTCATCCCCGGCTCCGACGGTCTTGTTGAGGATATGGACGAAGCGATCCGGCTGGGCCGCGAGATCGGCTATCCGATCATTATTAAAGCGACGGCCGGAGGCGGAGGCAAAGGCATTCGTCTGGCCGAAAACGAAGAGATGCTGATTCAGCAAATTACGACCGCCCAGCAGGAAGCGCAAAAAGCGTTCGGCAATGCGGGCGTTTATTTGGAGAAATATTTGACGGGGATGAAGCACGTCGAAATTCAGGTGCTGGCCGACAAGCACGGCAACGTGGTGCATCTGGGCGAGCGCGACTGCTCGGTGCAGCGCCGCCGCCAGAAGCTGGTGGAGGAAGCGCCTTGCCCGATTCTGACCGAAGAAATTCGCGAGCGAATGGGCGAAGCGGCCGTTCGCGCGGCCAAAGCCGTCGATTATTCCGGCGCCGGTACGCTCGAGTTTTTGCTCGGACCGGACGGACAGTTTTACTTCATGGAAATGAACACCCGGATTCAGGTAGAGCACCCGGTTACGGAGCTCATCACGGGCATCGATATTATTAAAGAAATGATCCGTGTTGCGGAAGGCGAGCCGCTTTCGTTCACTCAGGACGAGGTCCGCATCAACGGCTGGGCGATTGAATGCCGGATCAACGCGGAAGACCCGGATCGCAACTTCATGCCGTCTGCGGGTCAAATCAAATTTTATTTGGCGCCCGGCGGTTTCGGCGTCCGTGTCGACAGCGCCGCATACCCGGGCTACACGATTCCGCCTCACTACGATTCGATGATCGCAAAGCTGATCGTGTGGGGAGCGGACCGCAACGATGCGATCCAGCGAATGAAGCGCGCTTTGGCCGAATTTACGATCGAAGGTATTCATTCGACGATTCCATTCCATTTGAAGCTGCTGGAGCATAAAAAGTTTTTGGCCGGCGACTTCGATATCAAGTTTTTGGAAGAGCATGACGTGAATGATCCGGACTCTTAAGCCCGTTCACTTCGTTGTCATATTTTAAAGGGAATGGTATAGTATACAATAAGTTTAGGTGTGGGCAAGCCAAATGTTTAGGAGGTCCTGACCATGAGTACACTGGCAGCGGATTATGAGAAGACCGAGATGGGCACGATTCAGATCGCCCCGGAGGTGATCGAGATCATCGCCGGTATGGCAACCGTGGAAGTGTCCGGCGTTGCAGGCATGAGCGGCGGATTTGCCGGAGATATCGCCGAGTTTCTCGGACGCAAAAATATGTCCAAAGGCGTAAAAGTCGAAGTAGGCCAGCGCGAAGCGGCGATTGACGTATCTGTCGTCATCGAATTCGGCACGCGGATTCCGGAGGTTGCGAGCGCGGTTCAGCATAATGTCAAGCAGGCCATCGAATCGATGACCGGACTTAGCGTCGTTCAAGTGAACGTTCATATTCATGACGTTATTTTCAAAGGTGCGGACAAAGTCGAAGAGCCGGAAACGCCCGCACAGCGCGTGAAATAATTAATAAATACCCCGGTTGAACCCCCATCCTTCACCGTTTGGGGGTTTCCTCCATCTTAGGAAGGAGTCAGGATTCGTGGTAAAAGTTCTCGACAGACTGCTGCTTTTTATTTTCAGCTTGGCCGTGCTGATCGCAACGTTCATTCTGCTGTTCGCTGCATTCGGCCTGATTTCCTTCGACACGGCGGGTAACTTCGCTCACGACGTCTATTTCGATTTAAGAACGGCGATTATTTTCATCAGCTCCACGGTGGTGGCTGCGTTGTTAAGCCTTCGCTTCCTTTACTTGTCCGTAAGGCGCGGCAAATCTTCGTCGCCGTCGATCGATCAGCGGACCGAATTCGGGGACATCCGCATTTCGCTCGATACGGTGGAGAATTTATCGTTGAAAGCGGCAGGCCGGACGCGCGGGGTTCAAGATTTGCGCGCCCGTGTGAAAGTGAATCAATCCGGACTTGAAATCGTCATTCGCGCCATTGTGGACGGCGAAAATTCCATTCCGGCGATGACCGAAGAGATGCAGGCGAACGTGAAGCGGCATATTGAGGAAATTACCGGGATTCCCGTAGCTTTCGTCACGGTGTTTATTGCGAATATTCAACAATCGTCCCCGACCTTCAAAAGTCGAGTGGAATAGAGGTGAGCCCCCGGATGTGGATGCGAATTTGGGAGCAGCTGTGGGAACAGCATAGGGGTAAGACGATCGGCGTCCTGGCCGGGAGTGCCCTTGGCCTCATTTATTTGTTCTTCGGCTTCTGGCGTATGTTAATCTTTATCCTGATCGTATATACTGGATACTACATAGGGAAAAGGTTGGACCGGAACGAGCCGGTGTTTCCCGCAGAAGACACTTGGCGCCGGCTAATGGACAAATGGAGACTGTTCCGCTAAAATCCTTGGATGACGCCCAAGGATTTTTTCGGTTGATAACGATTTATAAGTCTTCAGCTTAAGACAAGGAAGACGCAGCCGGTTTATTCTGGTGAAGCAAGTGCAAACCCACAGGAGGATTTGATCGGATGAGACGAAGATTGGCAAGGGAGCTTGCGGTGCAAAGCTTATATCAGATCGAAATGAACGAAGCGACAGCGGCCGATGCCATCGCGCACGTAATCGAAGAAGCGCGGACGGAGGACGAGGCGCAGCTTACGCGGGAACGCGATCAGATTGCGCCTCATGAGGTGCTTGAGCTCGTGGAAGGCACGATGCAGCACAAGCGGCAAATCGACGGCCTGCTTTCCGATTATTTGAAGGGCTGGCAGATGGACAGGCTGTCCAAGGTAGACCGGGAAATTATGCGGCTTGCCACGTATGAAATGGTGTTTCGGGAAGATGTGCCACCGAAGGTCGTCGTGAATGAAGCGATCGAAATGGCCAAAAATTTTGGCACGGAGGAATCGGGGAAGTTCGTCAACGGCGTGCTCGGCAAAATGATCAAAGACCTGGAGACGATCCGCAGCCGTTCGTCCGAATCGTAGAAGCTACTTAGCGAAAGGGGAAAACAAGCATGTCCGCGCAAATCATTAACGGCAAAGAAATCGTCAGCGCTTACCGCGCCGATATTAAGCAGCAAGTCGAGCAGTTGAAGCAGCAAGGGGTACAGCCAGGGCTTGCGGTAGTCATCGTCGGAGACGACCCGGCCTCGCACGTCTACGTGCGCAATAAAGCGAAAGCCTGTGAAGAAGCGGGCATGCATTCCGAAGTGTACAAGCTTCCGGAAAATACACCGGAGGCGGATGTGCTGGCGCTCATCTCCAAACTGAACGGCGATAAGGCGATTCACGGCATTCTTGTCCAGTCGCCGCTGCCGGGACATATCTCGGAGGAACGGGTAGTCGAAGCGATCGCGGTCGAAAAAGACGTCGACTGCTTCCATCCGGTCAATGTGGGCAACCTGATGATCGGTAAGGAAGGACCGGCTCCTTGCACGCCTGCGGGTGTCATTGAGATTCTCAAGAAAGTCGGCGTGGAAATCGCCGGCAAGCATGCCGTCGTGATCGGCCGCAGCAACATCGTCGGCAAGCCGATGGCGATTTTGCTGCTTCGCGAGAATGCGACCGTAACGGTATGTCACTCGCGTACGAAAAATATGGAAGAAATTACGCGCCAGGCGGATATTTTGATCGCGGCGGTCGGCAAAGCGAAGATGATCAACCGCAGCCACATCAAGCCGGGAGCGGTTGTCGTCGACGTGGGCATCAACCGGCTCGATACCGGCAAACTGGCGGGAGACGTCGATTTTGACGACGTTCTGGAAACGGCAAGCTATGTAACGCCGGTGCCTGGCTGTGTCGGTCCGATGACGATTACGATCCTGCTTCGCAATACGCTTGAAGCGGCACAGCGTGCGGCTTCTGCAACCAACTAGCGGTAACGGGCGTAATTATGAAAGAAAAACAAATTTTATCGATCAAAGAGCTGAATCGATACATTAAAATGCTGCTTGAGGGCACCGACCGTCTGCAGGACGTTTGGGTGCGTGGTGAGATTTCCAATTTTACCCACCATTCCAGCGGACATATGTATTTTACGTTAAAAGATGCGGAGAGCCGGTTAAAAAGTATTATGTTCGCCTCCTACAACCAGCGGCTTCCGTTCATTCCCCGGGAAGGGACGAAGGTGATCGCCTGCGGAAACATCTCAGTCTACGAACGGGATGGGCAGTATCAATTCTATGTCACGCAAATGCAGCCCGACGGCATTGGGAGCTTGTATCTGGCATTCGAGCAGCTGAAGAAAAAGCTGGAATCCGAAGGTCTGTTCGCTCCGGCGATAAAGAAGCCGATTCCGCGCTTCCCGCGCGCGATCGGGGTCATTACGTCGCCGACGGGTGCGGCGGTTCGTGATATTATTATTACCCTGCAGCGCCGTCACCCGACCGTTCCCATTCTGCTTTATCCGGCGCTTGTGCAGGGGAAGCAGGCGGCTCCTTCGATTGTGAGAGCGATGGAGGAGATGAACGCCAGAAACGAAGTCGACGTGCTGATCGTCGGCCGCGGCGGCGGATCGCTTGAGGAGCTGTGGGCCTTCAACGAAGAGACGGTGGCCCGGGCGATCTTCGCTTCGAGGCTGCCGATCATTTCGGCGGTCGGCCACGAAACGGATTTCACGATCGCGGATTTCGTCGCCGACCTGCGCGCGGCCGACTCCGACGGCGGCGGCCGAGCTGGCCGTCCCGCATCATCTGGAGCTGAAGCAGCAGCTCGGCTACTTGCGCCAGCAATTGTACGGCGGGTTAACCCAGCAGCTCGAGCGGAGCAAAGGGCGGCTGAAGCGGCTCCAGCGGTCGCCTTACCTGACGAACCCCCGCCGGCAGCTGCTGCTGCAGCCCGCGGAGCGTCTTGACCGCCTGCGCGAGCAGCTCGGCTACAAAATGCGCGGCCGTCTGACGAAAAGTCACGAGCGGCTGATGAAAGCCGACCGGCAGCTCGCTTCATTTAACCCGAAGGAGCAGGTCGTGTACTCCCGGAAGCGGCTGGACTCGTCCGCCCGTCTGCTTCGCCAGACGATGCAGGCGGTGCTGAAGCGCAAGCAGCAGGAGCTCGTATCGTCCATGCGCCAGCTGGATGCGCTCAGCCCGCTCAAGATCATGCAGCGCGGGTATGGCCTCGTCTATGACGAGAAAGAGAAACAGCTCGTGAAATCGATCCAGCAGGTGCAGATTGGGGATGTTTTGAAGCTGCGCCTGATGGACGGACGGATCGATTGTCATGTTTGGTCTATGGAGGAGAAGACGGAGGAGAAAAGCGATGTCAAATCAGGAAGCGACGCCTAGCTTCGAGCAGGCGATGGACCAGCTTGAGCGCATTGTGGCACAGCTTGAAAGCGGGGATATTCCGCTTGAGAAAGCGATAGAGCTGTTTCAAGAGGGGATGAAGCTGTCTCAATTGTGCGGGCAGAAGCTGGAGCAGGTGGAACGAAAAATCGAAATTTTGCTGGAAGAAGAAGGCGGCCTGACGAAAAAGCCGTTTCAGCCGCAGGAAACCGATAAAGGGGATAACCGATGAACGAGTCATCCGGCATCCGAGAATACATTCGAGACATGGCTTCGCTCATAGAGCGGGAGCTGCAGCAGTCGATTCCGTCGCCGTGGGCGATTCCAGCCCCGCTTCGCGAATCGATGATGTACTCCTTGATGGCCGGCGGCAAGCGGCTGCGGCCGATTCTGGTGCTGGCAGCGGCCGAATCGCTGGGCGGCAGCCCGGAAGCGGCCGTTCCCGCAGCGTTGGCCGTGGAGATGATCCACACGTATTCGCTTATTCATGATGATCTTCCCGCCATGGACAACGACGATTTTCGTCGGGGAAAACCGACCAATCATAAGGTTTACGGCGAGGCGATGGCTATTCTGGCCGGCGATGCCTTGCTGACCCATGCGTTCTTCTCGGTGGTTCAAGCTGCGAAGAAGCATAACATTCCGGCCGACCGTGTGATCGACATTGTCGAAGAGCTGTCCCGGCTTGCCGGAGCCCCTGGCATGGTCGGCGGTCAAGCGGCGGACATGCTGGGAGAGCAGGGAGTCACCAAGCTGGAAGAGCTGGAGTACATCCATCTGCACAAGACGAGCGACTTGATCGTCTTTTCCTTGAAAGCCGGGGGCCGGATCGCGGGAGCAGCCGAAGCCCAGCTTGCCGCATTGGAGCGGTTCGGCACATGCATCGGGCTGGCGTTTCAAATCCAGGACGACGTGCTCGATCTGATCGGGGACGAAAGCAAGCTCGGCAAACCCGTACAGAGCGACATCAAGCAGCAGAAAGTGACCTACCCTTATTTTATCGGGATTGAAGCGTCGCTTGCGAAGGTCGGGGAGCTGACGCGCGAGGCGAAGCAAGCGATCTTGGCGGCGGATTTCCCGCGCCCGGAGCGGCTGCTGGAGCTTGCGGATTATTTAATGAAGCGCGACCACTAGCGCTTGGCCGGTTTTGCCGCCCGTGGCGCGGTAGCTTTCATACCGGTCCTGTTTGAGCGCGTGACGGTCCTGTGCTATAATGACATCGTATTCAAGCTCATTACATAGCCTATGCAATGAAGCGGATCGTTACCGACTCTTACCTGCCATTCGTTAGGCATACTCCAACTATGGAAAGCGAGGGAACAAGCGTGCTGCTCGATCACATTCATCAGCCTGAGGACTTGAAACGTCTGACTGTGGAACAGTTGGAGCAAGTGGCTGCGGAAACGAGACATTTTCTTGTCGAGAAGCTTTCGGTCACCGGCGGTCACCTCGCGCCCAACCTTGGCGTTGTCGAGTTAACGATTGCTATGCACTATTTGTTCGACAGTCCGAAGGATAAATTTATTTTCGATGTCGGTCACCAGTCGTATGTTCACAAGATTTTAACCGGTCGAAAAGACAAATTCGATACATTGCGCAAATATAAAGGCCTGTGCGGCTTCGTGAAACGTTCCGAAAGCGAGCATGACGTCTGGGAAGCCGGCCACAGCAGCACTTCGCTGTCCGCATCGATGGGGATGGCCGTCGCCCGTGATTTGAAGGGCGAGAAGAACCGGATCATTGCTATGATCGGCGACGGAGCGCTTACCGGCGGTATGGCTCTGGAAGCCCTCAACCATATCGGTCACGAGAAGCGGAAGCTGATGGTCATTCTGAACGACAACGAAATGTCCATTGCCCCGAACGTCGGAGCGCTCAGCCATTATTTGGCGCGTATTCGTTCTGACCGGCACTATGTGAAGGCAAAGGAAGAATTCGAGCACCTGATCAAAAAGATTCCGGCCATCGGCGGCACGTTGGCGAAGACGGCGGAACGGGTGAAGGATTCGTTCAAATATTTGGTTGTCCCCGGCGTTTGGTTCGAAGAGCTCGGCCTGACGTACCTGGGACCTGTGGACGGCCACAACTTGCCGCTGCTGCTCGAAACCATGAAGCAAGCGGATAAGGTTAACGGGCCTGTCCTGGTGCATGTGATCACGACCAAAGGCAAGGGCTATTCGCCGGCCGAGGCGGATTCCCACAAATGGCACGGCATCAGCCCGTACAAAATCGAATCCGGCCAAGTTCTGAAGACGGTCGGGCCTCCGATGTATACGGAAGTGTTCGGAAGCACGCTCATTGAGCTGGCGAAGCAGGATGAGCGTATTGTGGCGATTACCCCGGCAATGCCCGGTGGTTCGGGTCTGCTCGGCTTTGCCAAGGAATTTCCCGGCCGGATGTTCGACGTAGGGATTGCGGAGCAGCATGCGGCTACGTTTTCCGCCGGGCTGGCGGAGGAAGGGTTAAAGCCGGTGTTCGCCGTTTACTCGACCTTCCTTCAACGCGCTTACGACCAGGTCGTGCACGATATTTGCCGCGCCAACCTGAACGTGGTATTTGCCATTGACCGTGCGGGCTTTGTCGGTCCGGACGGCGAGACGCATCAAGGAGTGTACGATATTGCGTACTTGCGCAGCATTCCGAATATGGTGCTGATGATGCCGAAGGACGAGAACGAGCTGCGGCATATGATGAAGACGGCTTTCGAGTATAACGAAGGCCCGATTGCTTACCGTTATCCGCGGGAAAGCGGACTTGGGGTTCCGATGGACGAGACGCTCCAGCCGATTCCGATCGGCACGTGGGAAGTGCTCCGTCCGGGAAGCGATGCTGCCATTTTGGCCGTCGGCCCGATGATTCCGCTTGCTCTGGAAGCGGCCGAGGCGATGAGCAAGGAAGGCGTTCAAGTTCGCGTCATCAACGCGCGGTTTATCAAGCCGATGGACGAGGCGATGCTTCTCCAGTTGGCGAAAGAAGACATCCCGATCCTGACCCTGGAAGAAGGAGCGGAGCTCGGAGGCTTCGGCAGCGGCGTACTGGAGCATTACTCGCAGCAAAATATTTACGGCCTGCGAATCAAAATTATCGGCGTGCCGGATTATTTCGTCGAGCACGGCTCCGTCAAGGAACAGCGTAAAGAGGTCGGATTTACAGCGGAGCGGCTCGTATCGGAACTGCAGGCGCTCGTTCCGCGCAGACGACAGCGGGCCTAACAATAGGAAGTAGGAGCAATTCATGGCTGCGGACAAAGCGGAAAAAGAACGACTCGATGTCCTGCTCGTCGAGCAGGGTTATTACGAAACAAGAGAAAAGGCCAAGGGGGCCATCATGGCCGGATTGGTGCTAGTGGACGACGTTCCGGTCGACAAGGCCGGAACGAAGATTGCCCGCACGTCCCGGCTGATCGTCAAGGGTGCGGTTCATCCATACGTCAGCCGTGGCGGGCTGAAGCTGGAGAAGGCGCTCAATGTGTTCAGCATCGACCTGCAGGGCGTTACGATGCTGGACATCGGCGCTTCGACAGGAGGATTTACCGATTGCGCGCTGCAGAACGGTGCGGTTCACGTCTACGCGGTCGACGTCGGCTACAACCAGTTGGATTGGTCGCTGCGCAAGGACCCCAGGGTTAGCGTGATGGAGCGGACCAATTTCCGCTACATGCAGCCGGGCGACTTGCAGGGACCGGAGCCGGCATTTGCCTCGATCGACGTATCCTTCATTTCTTTAAAGCTCATTTTGCCGCCGCTGAAGCAGCTGCTTGCGCCGAAAGGACAAGTCGTTGCTTTAATTAAGCCCCAATTCGAGGCGGGTCGGGAGAAGGTCGGCAAATCCGGCGTCGTCCGCGACCCCCGGGTACATCAAGAAGTGCTGGAGGATATCCTCCGATTTGCCCAGGATATCGGTTATGCCATTCGGGGGTTGACCTTCTCTCCGATTAAGGGCGGCGAGGGCAACATTGAATTTTTAGTACATCTTCTCCATACGGACGAGCCTGGGTTGTCCGGTCCCGAACTGGACCGGTTGATCCGAGAGGTCACCCAAGAGTCGCAAAGCATGCAGAGCTCATCTTGACGGATGAGTTTTTTTGCCTTTACACAGGAATTTGGATACGGTTTCTCGAATATTCCTTCGAGGTGATTCCATGCAAAGCGGGGACGGCTTGATCGTGTTGTTGGTGGCGCTGGCACTGGGGGCATGGGTGTATTTTTATGCCCGGAGCAAGCTGAAGGAAGCCGTGGAGGACGAGCCTCCGTTCGAATTTCTGTCCGACACGGAGGTGCCGGAGGATGAAGCGACGGAGCTTCTCGAGGCGCGCGGCTATTCGGTCCTTAGCGGGAAGAAACGCATTCCCGTACACATCAAAGTCAACCGCAGCGAAACGCTTCAAAGCCGGTTGTTCGTCGATTACATCGTGGAGAAGAACGGCCGGTATTACATCGTCAAGACAGCAAAAGAGCGTAAACCGATGGAACGGACCGGAAGCGGCGTCCGCGACCATCTGCTTGCGTATCAACTGCTATACCCGAAAACGGCAGGCGTATTATACGTAAATGTGCCTGAGCAAACGGTGGACTGCTATGTGTTCGAGCTGCAAGCCGAAGATGACGATACCGAGACCCCAGAACCAGGGAGGATGCCATGAAAGGCCAACGACATGTTAGGATACGCGAAATTATTACCAACAACGAAATCGAAACGCAGGACGAGCTCGTCGAACAGCTTCGTAAAGCGGGCTTTCATGTGACGCAGGCGACCATTTCCAGAGATATTAAAGAAATGCACTTGATCAAAGTGCCGCTGGACGACGGAAGGTACAAATATTCCATGCCGGCCGATCAGCGCTACAATCCGCTGCAGCGCTTGCGGCGGGCGCTAAACGATCATTTTGTGCATATTGACCATACCGAGAATTTCGTCGTGCTCAAAAGCTTGCCGGGGACGGCAAGTGCGATTGCAGCGCTCATTGATAGTCTGGAATGGAATGAAATTATGGGAACGATCAGCGGCGACGATACGATTCTGATCATTTGCCGGACCAAGGATCACAGCTCACATGTCGTTAATCAAGTCTTGGGAATGCTCAGTTAATGTCCAAAGAGGTGTAGCTATGCTGCTGGAACTATCCATTCGCCATCTGGCGGTTATCGAACATGTCGAATTGCATTGCAAAACCGGTTTCCACGTCTTGACGGGGGAAACGGGTGCGGGCAAATCGATCATCATCGACGCGCTCGGTCTGATTGCCGGGGGCCGCAGTTCTTCGGATCTGGTTCGCTACGGAAGCGACAAAGCGTCAATCGAAGCGCTGTATCAGATCGGGAAGGATCATCCCGTTTGGAATATTTTGTCCGGTGTGGGAATAGAGGCCGACCCGGAGGAGCATCTTATTATTCGCAGAGAAATTACGGCTCAAGGCAAAAGCACCAGCCGTGTGAACGGACAGTTGGTCAACCGGGCGGTGCTGAGGGAGATCGGCGATTATCTGGTCAATATTCACGGACAGCACGAGCATCAATCGTTGTTCCGGGTGGAGGAGCATATCCGGTGGCTCGACATGTTCGGCGAGCCGCAGATTTTGCCTGCCAAGCTTGCTTATCAGGAAGCGTACGATGTCTACCAGGGAATCCGCAAGCAGCTTAAGGAGCTGCAGGAAACGAGCAAGCAAGCGCTGCAAATGATGGATTTATACCGGTTTCAGGTCGAAGAAATTCGTTCGGCCAAGCTGAAAGCGGAAGAAGACGAGGCGCTGGGCGATGAGAAACGAAAGCTGGTCAATGCGGAACGGCTGTTCCAGAATGCTTCGGACGCTTACGATCTGCTGTACGGGGGAAGCAAGGGACTGGATGCCGTCGGCCGCGCCGTCCAGAAGCTTCAGGATATCGCCGCGCTGGACCCCGCAAAGCTTCAGTCGCTGCTGGAGCAGGTGCAAGGGGCTTTCTATCAGCTGGAAGACGCCGCTTACCAAGTTCGCGATTACCGTGATGAGGTGGAGTTCAACCCTTCCAGGCTTGATTTCATCGAGCAAAGGCTGGATACGATTTCGTCGCTTCGCAGAAAATATGGAGAATCGGTTTCGGATATCCTTGCTTATGTTGAAAAGATTGAACGGGAACTGGACCTGATCGAGAACAAGGACGAAAAGCTTCAGCAGCTGCAAAAAGACGAAGCGGCGGCCCTCGAACAGGTCCAACGGCTGGCTTCGGTTCTGACCGAGCAGCGTATGATCGTTGCGGACAAGCTCGCGGCGGAAATCGTGGCGGAGCTCCGCGAACTGCAGATGGAGCGGACGCAATTCCGGGTGCATTTTGCCGTGAATGGGGAGAAGAAGCTGACTCGCGAAGGCGCAGATCAGGTCGAGTTTCTCATTTCGGCCAATCCCGGAGAACCGATGCGCGCGCTTAGCAAAATCGCTTCCGGGGGAGAAATCTCCCGCGTTATGCTGGCACTTAAATCGATTTTTGCCCGGGTGGACAGCATTCCGGTACTCGTCTTCGACGAAGTGGATACCGGGGTAAGCGGTCGCGCGGCCCAGGCGATAGCCGAGAAAATGTCCAGGCTGTCCCGGAGCTGTCAAATCTTCTCTATTACTCATTTGCCACAGGTCGCCTGCATGGCGGACGTGCATTACCGCATTCATAAGACGACGGATGGGGACCGCACTTATACGAATATTGACGACTTGAATACGGAAGAACGCATTCACGAGCTGGCGCGGATGCTCGGAGGCGTCGAAGTGACCGACAAAACGCTCCAGCACGCGCAGGAAATGCTCGCCCTTGCCGATAACATGAAAGCGAAGATGAGCTAGCCAAGGGAGCATTTTGGAGTTATAAAAGAAAAGGGCGGGGGTTACCTTAAAGGTACACAAACGGCGGTGCAGCCAGCTTTGAAGCCGGAAGTCGCAAGCCGCGTGCCGCAAAGCAAAGGAAGCAAGGGAGCGTGAGCGAATTGGGTTCCAACCATAGAAAAAGATTGATTGGATTACTGCTCGTCCTCTTCGTTTGTTTGGGTAGCCTCACCACCCCTTTCCGCAGTTTTGCCTCATTCCCCGAGGAGCTCCGGCTTTTTACCGGACAGCAAACCCAGTTGAAGCTGGCAATGCCGGTCAGCGCGCAAGTGACAGTCAACCATCCGGAAGTGCTCAAGGTCAACGGCTCGGCAAGGCACTCATTCCAAGTGGATCTTCATCATCCTATCGCACTCGAGTCTTATCAAGCCGGACAAGCTGAAATGAAGCTGAAGCTTTTCGGCAAAATTCCTTTCAAGACGGTTAAAGTCAATGTCGTCCCTGATCTGAAAGTTATTCCCGGCGGTCAGACGATCGGCGTGAAGCTGAAATCGGCCGGAATTATGATCGTCGGGCATCATTTGGTTGCGATCGCGGATGACCGCAAATCGTCTCCGGGCGAAGAGGCCAAGGTGCAGCTCGGCGATCTCATCGTCAAAATGAACGGCAAAACCGTAAGCGACGTAAGCCGGGTAGCGGATCTCGTCAAAGCGGCCGGAGAGAACAAAAAGCCGATTATGCTGACGATTCGCCGCGGGAACGAAACGCTCGATATTCCAATTACTCCTGCATATGATATCGTGGACAAGGCGTACAGGCTCGGGCTGTATATTCGCGATTCGGCCGCCGGGGTCGGGACGCTGACTTTCTATGCCCCGGATCAAGGCGTATACGGAGCACTGGGACATGTTATTACCGACATGGATACCCAAGTGCCGATCATGGTAGGCAATGGAGAGATCGTGCATTCGAACGTCACCTCCATTTCCAAGAGCCAGAACGGGGAGCCGGGGGAGAAACGCGCCCAGTTCTCCAAGGAAAGCAGAGCCATCGGCAATATTGAGAAAAATACGCAGTTCGGCATTTTCGGCAAAATGTTTGACACGCCGGGGCACAGCTACAGCGACAAGGCACTGCCCGTCGCCTTCGCCGAAGAGGTGAAGGAAGGTCCTGCGCAGATTTATACGGTGGTCAACGGTCAGAAGGTCGAGAAATTCGATATCGAGGTCGTTCATGTGGCGAAGCAGGAATATCCGGCTACCAAAGGGATGGTTATTAAAATTACCGATTCCCGTCTGTTGGACAAGACCGGAGGGATTGTGCAAGGCATGAGCGGAAGCCCGATTATTCAGAACGGAAAAGTGATCGGAGCGGTGACTCACGTCTTCGTCAATGACCCGACGAGCGGCTACGGATGCTTTATCGAATGGATGCTGCAGGATGCAGGAATTATGCTTCGTCCTTCCAATACGGAAACAACGGAACTGAAGGCCAGTTAATGGTCTTCGGTTTTTTTTGTTGGGAAGCACGTAAAACATTGCTCCGATTCGAAGCGTTTATGGAAGGAGCGTGGTTATTTTTTGATTGGGGATACGACGTGTATCATTTAATCATTCTTTGTCGAATGATGTATAATGGTGAAGTAAATTATTAATTATAAAATAAAAATCATAAAAAATCCAGAAAAATAATATTCGACAGAAGGAATTTTAAAGTGCATGTCGAAATTGTATAACAGGTAAATAATGCTAAAGCGATTGCCGCAAATGAAGGAGGCGCTTACCGTTGCAAACCATTGAAGTTCTTTTAGCAGACGACAACCGAGAATTTACAAATCTTCTTTCCGAATTCATCGATGATCAGGCCGATATGCAAGTGACCGGCGTTGCTTACAATGGAAATGATGTGCTTCGTCTAATCGAGCAAGGTCCACGGGTGCCGGATGTATTGATTTTGGACATTATTATGCCTCATCTGGACGGTCTTGGCGTGCTCGAGAAGCTGCGGGAAATGGATTTGAATCCGCAGCCGAAAATCATCATGCTCACTGCTTTCGGTCAAGAAAACATTACCCAAAAAGCTGTCCAACTCGGCGCCTCGTATTACATTTTGAAACCGTTCGATATGGAGATTTTGACGAACCGGATTCGGCAGTTAATCGGCACAAGCCCAGCTATGCCAGTGATGTCCTCTTCGTCGTCGCAGAAAGCGAACGTCGTTCAATTGCCGAAAGGCAAAAATTTGGATGCCAACATCACGACCATCATTCACGAAATCGGCGTGCCTGCTCATATCAAAGGCTACCAATATTTGCGTGAAGCGATCACGATGGTATATAACAACATCGAAATTCTCGGGGCGATTACGAAGACGCTGTATCCGGCTATTGCCGAAAAGTACAAAACAACGCCGAGCCGCGTCGAGCGGGCAATCCGCCATGCGATCGAAGTCGCTTGGACACGAGGCAATATCGACAGCATCTCCCATTTGTTTGGCTATACGATCAATATTAGCAAAGCGAAGCCGACAAACTCGGAGTTCATCGCGATGGTGGCAGATAAGCTGCGTATCGAGCATAAAGTTTCGTGAAATAAATGAGCATGAGCTTTCCTACGTCGGGTCCTAACGGGCCCGGCGTTTCAATTTTCGTTAGGCGCTACGCCTTGTGCGAACAAAAGTTCTCTAGTGTATCGTTCGGTTCCAGTGTAGAATGACGGTATATACTGGAAAGGGGTCATAGCGTGAAACATCTACTGACTTTCACCGCGGCGCTTATGATTGTTGTGATTAGTGGTTGCGGTTCGGCACCTGCTAAGGAAGCAAACACTCCGCCAAAGGAAACTAGCACACCGGCTAAAGAAGCAAGCGCTTCTGCAGGGGAAAAGAAGACGGAAGAGAAGCAAGCGACCATTACGAAAGAGGAATTCGATAAGATTGAAAATGGTCAGACCTACGAGGAAGTCGCCAAGATTATCGGCGGTCCGGGCGAATTGGTAGCCGAAGCTGGAACGAAAGGCGAAAAGTCTCACACCGTCGGCTATATGTATAAAGGCGAGGGCTCACCAGGAGCAAACGCTAATTTTGCATTCCAAGACGGCAAACTTGTAACAAAAGCACAATTCGGCTTGAAATAGTTTATTCGTCAGAGACGATAAATGAAAGTAACATAAACAAAAGACGGCAGCTGTTCGGTGCATTAGTCCGATTGGCTTCCGTCTTTTTCTATTACTAGAAACTCGCTAATGTCGTCAATATTTAGAGCGTCTGCTAATTTCGCAAGATGAATGAGACTTATTTGTTCGCGAATATTACGAGACATCTCGCTTATTGCAGATTGTCTAACCCCCGATAATTCAGAAAGCTGAATCTGTGTTAATCCTCGTTGTTCCATAATTTCTTTTAATCTTAAGCGAACTCTGCGCAACTGTTAATCACCCACCTATAGAGCCATTTTTATTCGCTAAGAAAAAGAAACATATTCACTATCCCCTCCACTCATTCTCGCAGATTTTCCAGGAAATCCTTAATGGTTATCCCTCCCAAAATTCGGCCAAAAAATTCAAACGAAAGGGGCTGCATGTCGTGTTAAAAAGAATCAAGCTCGTCATTGATTCAGGCAACGGTGACTTCGAAATCGTTGACGCTTTTTTGACGCCTGATAAGAACCATGCTTATTTTGTTTCCGATGGTATCGTCAACTACAAGATGGCCGCGCGCACACAAGTTGAACGTGTTTATGTGGAATGCCACGTGGCGATCAAGCTGGGCGAAACTGCACGCGGCGATGTCGCGATTTATGATTTGCACGAAAAATTAAACGCGATGACAGCCTATCAACTATTAAACTTCCATGTCATTCATAATGTAAGCGACATCGTGCTGCTTCGCGAAGACTAAAAATCATCCTAGCAATGCAAGCAAGCCAGCCGTGGATGGATATCCGAAGGGCTGGCTTTTCTCTTCAAAAGCTCGGATTAAGGGCGAATGTCGCACTTGTTCTTGATGAACCGAATCTGGTTCTCCAGACGGTTGACCGTTTGCTGAGACTGTTCGTCCAGCTCGGTAGTTTGCATCCCGGTCAGCTGCTGCTGCAGCTCTTGAAGATCGCCGCCTGCATTGGAGCAGTCGTAATTGCTTTCGAGATTGTCAACCATTTCAAGAAGCACCTCCGCCTAAGTGAGTTCAAACTTAGTATGGAACGTGCTTATCCAAGTATGCGGCTGACTTCAGGCAATTATAGGATCGGCTGAGTGATGGGCAGCATGGCCTTATTTTCGGCGTTATTGTCGGAATACAAATCGTGTGCCCAATCCAGCCAACCTTCGGGCAGACGCTTCATGATGGAGGAACGGAGTTCCGAACTGGAGCATGCCAACTCGTAAATGAGCTGCTCGTAAGTATGGAGTATGGAATCAAAATCCAGACCGATATCGTCCATCAGCAATTCCTTCAATGCGCTTTCATTGTCACTGAAGTCTCGGTAAACCAAGCCATCATAAATTTCCGTAATCAGACCATCCTGAACACGAACAATTTTCTGACATGTTTTTTGCATTGAATCTACTCCTTACCCTAGGATAGAACTAATTATACCATACGATAAAATCGATTTTTGTAGAATATTGTAAGTGTTTTCGTTAATTTTTGATTTTTTTTGGACACGATCTTCGTTCTTTTTGCATATGCCTTTGGAACGAGGGGAAGCTAAACCAAGGAAAATCGGAAGGAGGCGCCGCGATGCATCAAGCGGACAGCTTGCAAAAAGTCGACTCTTATAAGGTCGGTGTCGGCCACATGAAAGAGCTTATGCCGACGATGGTGGAAGCATACCATCATTTTACAGCCGCTTGTTTTGCCCCCGGAGCACTGGATGAAAAGCAAAAGCAGTTGATTGCTCTTGGCATCGGCTTGTTTGCCAATAACGAGGTGTGTACGCTGTATCACGTTCAAGAAGCGCTGGCGAAAGGAGCATCCCGGCAAGAAATTCTCGAGGCGACGGCCGTGGCGTCGGCGGTGGCCAGCGGACATGCGATGTCTCAAGGGGTAACGAGGGTGGAGCAGGCGCTGGATTCCTTGATGTGATTGGGGATGAAGCTATGAGATGGAAACCGAAAATGGGACTTTTGCCCATCACCGGGATAACGGAAAGCGACCGAAGCACTAAACGGCTGCTTCAACGATTGGGACCGGGACGAATTGCCGTGCTGGCGCACGATGATTTGGACGAGCTGGCCGTGCGCGGCCTACTCAAGGCCCGGGTTTCCGCCGTCGTGAACACGGGCCGGACGATGACCGGGACGATTGCTTCCCGGGCGGTTTTGGAGCTTCTGGAGGCGGGTACGCCGCTTGTGGAGACGTCTCCGGACGGTTTCGAGCTGCTGCAGACCTCCCGGACCGTTACCGTGACCGAACACGGGATCGATACGGGGACGTCGTGGGTGCCCTGCCGCCGGTTTACCCGGCAAAGCTGGCTCGCCGGGTACCGGGCCGCACAAGCTTCGGAGCCGGGGCAGCTCGCCCGGGTTATCGAGGATACGCTGAAATACGCCGCCGCGGGAAAGGAACAGCTGCTCGA
>NZ_JTHN01000223.1 GCF_001399685.1 Paenibacillus sp. A3 | reverse complement strand
CCCACGATTCGAATCGTGGAGGCGCTCCGTTTTCTCAAAAGAGTTCATCGGCTGCCGTCCGGGCTCTGTGCGTTCCATTCGTCGGCAAGCAGGCTGTATACGGCCAAATCGATGTAGCGGTCATACAGCTTCTGAGCGCCGCGGGCGACGCCTTCTTGCGTAAAACCGAGCCGCTCGGGAATGGCGCGGCTTTTGGTATTCCCGGTGCCCGCCATAATCTCGATCCGGTGCAGCTTCAGCTCCCCGAACGCGTAATCGATCATCGCGCGGCAGGCACGGGTCATGATCCCCCGGCCCTGAGCGGAGGCGGCCAGCCAATAGCCGATGGCCGCCTTGCGGTTCATCCAGTTCAGCGAATGATGGTCGATCACTCCGCACAGCTTTCCGTCCGCAACAATGCCTGCGGTCATTCCTTCGCCCTTCGCCCATTTGTGCCGGGCTGATTCGATGAATCCGCGGCTGTCCTCCTCCGTCTGCGTCATGTCGATCCAAGGCATCCATTCCCGAAGATATGCGCGGTTGTCGTCCGTCAGCCGGAACAGCTCGCCGGCATCCCCCGGTTCGAGCAGCTTCAATTCCAATTGCGAATCAATGCGGTATTTAAACACGGTTCCGGCTCCTTTCTGCGGGGTTCGGCAGGGTTATTTTTCCTGCTCGAACAAAGACAGGTACGCTCCGTAGCCTTCCTTCTCCAGATCGGCCTTCGGAATAAAGCGGAGCGCCGCGGAGTTGATGCAGTAGCGCAGCCCGCCTTTATCTTTGGGACCGTCGGGAAAAACATGGCCCAGGTGTGAGTCGGCTTTGCGGCTGCGGACCTCCGTACGGATCATGCCATGGGTGTAGTCGGGCTTTTCCTGCACCAGGGCGGGTACGACGGGCTTCGTGAAGCTCGGCCAGCCGCAGCCGGAGTCGAACTTGTCGTAAGAGCTGAACAGCGGCTCGCCCGAGACGATATCGACGTAGAGCCCCTCTTCCTTATAATCCCAAAATTCGTTGCGGAACGGAGGCTCGGTGCCGTTCATTTGCGTCACTTCCCACTGCATCGGCGTCAGCTTGTCTTTCAGCTTCGCTTTGTCGGCCGGCGTATTCCAATGGCGCTTGATGAAATCGTCGCGTCCGGACGCCTTGCGGTACGAGTTGTAGCGCAGCGGATTGGTTTTATAGAAATCCTGATGATAGTCCTCCGTAGGGTAGAAGACGGAGGCGGGAAGGATCGGCGTTACAATCGGACGGTCGAAGCGGCCGCTGGCGTCGAGCTCCCGCTTGGACGCTTCCGCTTTCTGCTTCTGCTCCTCCGTATGGTAGAAGATAGCCGTTTGGTAAGACTCCCCCCGGTCGTGGAACTGTCCGCCCGCGTCTGTCGGATCGATCTGCTGCCAGAACAGTTGAAGCAAATCTTCGTAAGGGAAAACGGCCGGCTCGAACGTAATTTGCACGGCTTCCAGATGTCCGGTCGTTTCGGAGCATACTTCTTGATACGTCGGGTTTTCCTTATGACCGCCCGTATACCCGGATACGATCTTAACGATGCCGGGCAGCTCGTCGAACGGCTTGACCATGCACCAGAAGCAGCCGCCGGCAAACGTGGCCAGCTCGGTCGGTTGTTGACTCATCGGATTCACCTCTTCGATAAAGTTGGGGGAGTGATGTTCATGTTCATACGTATATACCATTATACTGCACGCGGGCAAGGGGGCCAAATCAATGGGGGAGGTAAACGGTTGCGGAACGTGTCGGTGAATAAGTGGAAATAACGGGGAGGCGGCGAGGGTCCCGGCTTCCGTGGCACATAAAAAAAGGCGGTCCGTTTGGACCGCCCAGAGCTTGTCGAGAAACCGCTTCGCGTCAAAATTAGCTGCCTGCGCAGGTGGGGGATATCCCTCCTTTTGAAACCCATGAGTATTGATTGGAATGAGCGCTATTTTCACTAGTTTCAAAGGTGGATGCAGGGTTTGACATTGAGATATTGACTACTTTCTCAACAAGCTCGCTTGAGTCACCAAGTTTTTTATAAGATGCATTGGCGAGCATGGATCATATTTCTGGGTGCACGATTTCCGGGGCCCTCTTTTTTTGCAAATAGAGGAAGCACGATGAGTTAAGTGGGGCATTCGAAGCGTGCTAAGAGGCATAGCGGAACCACAAGCACTTAACCGTGTCGAAAAATGTTCATATTCCCCGGAATGTGGGCGTTAACGCACCACAGATTCTCTATTTCGGGCAGATGGGCTAATCCGCATCGAATAGCGCACCCGCAGTTCCTCTAATGCAGTGACCGGACAAGCCGAGGTCGATTATCCGGCCGCGGCTGTCCGGTTGAACTGCCCATCTTTGGATTATTTCGCCGCTACCGACAACGCAGCCAGCGCGGTAACGACCCGGTCGCCAACCTCCGAGGTGGAGGCGGTGCCGCCCATATCGGGCGTCAGCGCCGCGCGCTCGACCATCACCTGCTCCACTGCCTGCAGCACGGCTTTTCCCCAGCGCTCCTGACCGAGAAAATCGAGCAACTGGCTGGCCGACCAGACGGCTGCAAGCGGGTTCGCGATCCCGCGTCCGGCGATGTCGGGCGCCGACCCGTGGATTGGCTCGAACATCGACGGATACGTGCGCTCAGGGTTCACATTCGCGCCTGCGGCGAGTCCGAGCCCGCCAGCGATGGCCGCGCCAAGGTCGGTCAGAATATCGCCGAACAGGTTCGACGTGACGACGACCTCGAACCGCTGCGGCTGCTTGATCATGAACATCGCCGCGGCGTCAACCAGATACGAGTACGTTTTGACATCGGGGTATTCCCGGCCGACCTCTTCGAACACCTGGTCCCAGAACACCATGGAATAGTTCAAGGCGTTGCCTTTGCTGACGCTGGTCAGCGACTTGTTTAACCGGCGGGCGGTTTCGTAGGCGTAACGGATAATGCGCTCCGTCCCTTTGCGGGAGAAGACGCCGGTCTGCAGGACGACTTCCTCCGGCTTACCTTTGAACAGCCAGTCTCCGGCGCCCGCATATTCACCCTCGCTGTTCTCGCGGATGACGAGCATGTCGATGTCCGCTTTGGAGGCGTCTTTGAGCGGGCAGGGGGCTCCGTCCAGCAGTTGAATCGGACGGATGTTGACGTATTGATCGAATTCCTTGCGGATGCGCAGCAGCAGGCCCCACAGCGAAATATGGTCCGGAACTCCGGGATAGCCGACCGCGCCCAAATAAATGGCGTCGAACGAACGCAGCTTCTCCATGCCGTCGTCGTCCATCATTTTGCCATGCTTCGCGTAATACTCGCAGCCCCAAGGAAAGGTGACGAATTCGAAGCGAAAGGTGGCGTCGAGCTCGGCCGCCCGGTTCAGCACCTTGATGCCTTCGGCGATCACTTCGGGACCGATTCCGTCGCCGGGTATGACTGCAATGCGATATGTTTTCATGATAATTATCCCATCCCTTCCTCTCCGCCGCGGCTATTCGTCCAGATTGACGACGACGGTTACGGTTTCGAGCATTTCCTCGATAGCGTAGGCCGGGCCTTCCCGCCCGATGCCGCTTTCCTTGACCCCGCCGTACGGCATTTGGTCCGCACGGAAGCAGCAGGTATCGTTGATAATAACGCCGCCCACTTCGAGCAGGTGCGGAATTTGATAAGACAAGGAGAGGTTGCTTGTGTAAATGCCTGCTTGCAGGCCATACTTGGAGTCGTTGACCAGACGGATCGCTTCCTCGATCGTATCGAATGTCGTCACCGTGACGACGGGGGCGAACACTTCTTCGTCGACGACCTTCATGCCTTTGGAAGCGTTCGTAATGACGGTCGGCTGGAACAGGCTGCCTTGGCGCGTTCCCCCGGTTAAGACGTTGGCGCCTTCCCGCACCGCTTCGTTGACCCATGCCTCGATGCGCTGGGCTTCCTTCTCGCTGATCATGGGCCCGACGTCCGTGGCGGGATCGAGCGGGTCGCCGACCTTGAGCTTCTCCACATGGCCGAGAAACGCCTTCATGAACGGCTGCGCCACGTCCTTATGGACGAAAATGCGCTGCACGGAGATGCAGATTTGCCCGGCATGGGCGAACGCCATCTTGGCCAGCCGCTCGGCGGCTTTCGCCACGTTGCCGTCCTCGTGGACGATGGTCGCCGAGTTGGAGCCGAGCTCCAGCGTCGCTTTTCGCAGGCCGATCGTCTGCTTGATATGCTTGCCGACGCCGGGGGAGCCGGTGAACGTGTAGTACGTAATCCGCTGATCGTGCAGCAGCTGCTCGCCGACCGTGGAGCCGTCGCCGACGACGCACTGGACGTACCCGGCAGGTATGCCCGCCTGCTCCAGCAGCTCGCATAACTTGAGCGCAACCGCTGCGGTATCGGAAGCGGGCTTGATCACGATCGGATTACCCGCGGCCAGCGCCGGGGCAACCTTGTGCGATACCAGATTAAGCGGGAAGTTGAACGGCGTAATCGCGCATACAACGCCGACCGGCTTCTTGATCGTATAGATAAAGCGGTTGCCGACACCGGGTGTAGCCTGCGTCGGGACGATGTCGCCCTTCAGATGCTTCGCTTCCTCGGCAGCGAGCAGGAACGTGTTGGCCGAGCGGATGACCTCCACCTTGGCGTCGGTGATCGGCTTGCCGCCTTCCTGCGCGATGATCCGGGCGATGTCGTCCGCTTGCTCCCGCAGCAGAGCAGATACTTTGGAGAGCACGGTATAGCGGTATTCCGGCGTAAACGGCACCTCGCGAAAGGCGCGCTCCGCCGACTCGACGGCCAAGGATACCTCGCGCTCGTCGGCTTTGCAGACCTGCGAGAACAGCTCGCCCGTATATTTATTGTAGATGGGGTGGACGTTTTCCGTTTCCACCCATTGTCCTCCGATGAACAGCTTTTGTTTTGCGATTGCCGTTTGCATAGCGAAACCCCCGTTCGTTAGTGTGATTTGGCTTTGTGCAGGTTGCAGCCCGTTTTTTTCTCAATCCACCGCAGCAGGAAATCGATACTGACGGCCAGCAGCGCTGCGGGGATGGAACCGGCCAGAACTTTGACGTCGTCGGTCGTTGCGATGCCGCGGTAGATCATCTCGCCGAGACCGCCGGCGCCGACGAAGGTGGCGATCGTCGCCACCCCGATAGAGATCACGGTTGCGACCCGGAATCCGGCCATCATAACCGGCATCGCCAGCGGGAATTTCACTTTGACGAGCAGCTGCAGGTCGGTCATGCCCATCCCTTTGCCGGCCTCGATCAGGTGTGGGTCCACGTTGCGCAGCCCTTCGTACGTATTCTGAATGATCGGCAGAAACGAATAGCAGATCAGCGCGATGATGGCGGTCGTATAGCCCAGACCGAAAAAGATCATGACGATGAGCAGCAGCGCGATCGAAGGTATGGTCTGCACCATATTGATGAACACTTGAACCGTTTGGGCGATTTTGCGGTTGCGCGTCATGAAGACGGCAAGCGGGACGCCGATGGCGGCTGCCAGCAGCACGCCGCTCAGGCTCATATACAGATGCTCCAGCGTCAGCTTCAGGAGCTTATCCCAGTCTCTTGCCATCATCTCGAAGACGCCGACGAACGTTTCCATGAGGCTTCACGCTCCTTACGATTTCAGTAATCCTTTTTGCTTCAGGAAATCCTTCGCGATTTGCTCCGGCTCCACCTTTTTCACGTCGGCCTGGTAGTTGAGCTCGGTCATCGTTTTCGTATCGATCTGCCCGGCGAGCTTGTCCATCATCTCCTTGATTTCGGGATGCTTCTTCAGCGTATCATTGCGGACGACAGGGGATGCCTGGTACGGCGGGAAAAACTTCTTGTCGTCCTCCAGCGTTTTCAGGTTGTATTCCTTAAGCCGCGCATCGCTCGAGTAAGCGAGCACGATGTCCACGTCTTTGTTGCTGACCGCTTTGTAGACGAGCCCGATCTCCATCGGGGACGTTTTGCCGAATTCGAGGCCGTACACCTTCTTGAAGGCAGGGTAACCGTCAAGCGTCCGCTCCAGCCAGGCGTTGTCGGTGCCCAAACGCATTTCTTTGGCGTGGGAAGCGACATCGGATACTTTGTTCAGCTTCCATTGGTCGGCCAAATCCTGCCTAACGGTGAACACGTACGTGTTCTCGAAGCCGTAGGAGGGGAACCACGTTTGATCGAATTTCTCCTGAATGCCTTTCTGCACCATAGCTAGGGCTGCGGCGCTGTCCGCAGGCATTTCCTTCACGCCGAGCGTGCCCGTCAGGTCCGTGCCGACGTAGCGGACGGCCGAAATTTGGATTTCGTTGCTTTTCATCGCATTGACGATAACCGGCGTGGAGCCGAGCCCCGTCACGATTTCCGCCTGCAGCTTCCGGTCCTCTATCATTAACTTGATCATATTCGCAATGATCATCTGCTCGGAGGTCGATTGCGAGCCGATTTTGATCGTTTCTTTGGAAGAACAGCCTGCAAACAGCCCTGCCGATAACATCAGCGCCAGCAAAAGCCCCGTTGTCTTTTTCATGATGAATCCCCCCGTATGAGTTTTAAGGCTTGCGCAACCCTTTGGGCGTACACAGGTATTGGAAACGCTTGGTGATAAAATCCGCGGCTACGGCGAGAATCGCAGCCGATACGGCGCCGGCAATGAGCATGTCCTGGTTGGAGATCGTAAGCCCGGTGAACACCAGATACCCGATCCCGCCTCCGCCGATCAGCGAAGCGAGCGTCGCCCAACTGATCGTATAAATCGCGGCCGTCCGGAAGCCCCCCATAATGACGGAGATGGCGAGCGGAAGTTCGACTTGGAACAAAATTTGCAGGTCGGTCATGCCCATGCCTCGTGCGGCTTCTTTTGTAGCCGGATTGACTTCCCGGATACCCGTATACGTGTTCTGGAGCATCGGCAAAATTGAATACAGGAACAGCGCCATAATGGCGGGAAACGTGCCGATGCCGATGAGCGGAATCATGAAGCCAAGCAGCGCAAGGCTCGGAATGGTCTGAATGACGTTGACGACGCCGATGACGTAATGGCTTGCTTTCTCCTTGCGGGTCAGCAGGATACCGAGCGGTACGGCCACGAGAAAGCCGGCGCATACCGCGATCGCGGAAATATACAGGTGCTGCCAGATGATCGCCAAAATATCGGCGTATCGCTCGGCGACAAAGGCGAGAAATTCACTCATGCTTGCCGTCCCCCTTTTTTTGTCAGGACATTCCTGGCTGAAATTGGATGACGTCGTGACTTGGCTGCGGTGGAAGATTGGTGCTTTGAATCGGCGGTTTTAACCGCTTGGGGCCTATGAAATCGGTTACAAAATCGCTAGCAGGACGGTGCAAAATGTCGGCGGGCTCTCCGAGCTGCACGACCACGCCGCCCTGCATCAGACAGATGCGGTCCGCGATCTTCAGCGCCTCGTCCATATCGTGGGTGACGAAGACGATCGTCTTGTGGATCGCTTTCTGCAGCCGGACGAATTCGTCCTGCAGCTGCTCGCGGCTAATCGGATCGAGCGCGCTGAACGGCTCGTCCATCAGGATGATCGGCGGATCGGCCGCCAAGGCCCGGATGACGCCGACCCGCTGCTGCTGCCCGCCGCTGAGCTGGGCGGGGTAGCGGTTCTTGTACACCTTCGGATCGAGCCCGACCATGTCAAGCAGCTCGTCGACCTTCTTCTCGTAGGCGGCGGGGTCCATCTTTTTCAGCTTCGGGACGAGCGCCACATTTTGTCCGATCGTCATGTGCGGGAACAGGCCGATCTGCTGGATGACGTAGCCGATGCCGCGCCGGAGCTCGACCGGGTCCTGCTTGGAGATATCCTGGCCGTTAATCTCGATTGTGCCGGAGGACGGCTCGATGAGCCGGTTAATCATCTTCATGGTTGTCGTCTTGCCGCAGCCGCTCGGACCGATCATGACGAACAATTCTCCGCCGTGTATTTTAAGGTCCAGTTGTTTGATGATCTGGTGGCCGTTGTACGTTTTGGAAACGTTTTTAAAAGCAATCATTCGATGTCTCCCTCCTCAAAGTTTTGCGTAGCAAAACTGCATCGTAAGCATAAGCTTCGTTTTGCGAACTTTCCTCTTACAGCTCCAAAGCTTCCCGCACCAGCTGCGCAAAATGATGCACGCCATGCTCCGTCGGGGAGCATATGCCTTGACTGAACGCGCGGGACTTGAAGCCGATCTGCTCCAGCTCGACAATCTCCACATCTTCCTTGCGCACTTGATCGGTGAAGGCGAGCAGCTCTTTTTGCTTCTCCGTCGGTTCGTCGCCTTCAAGAAATACGGTGTAGACGCCGAGCGTCGTCTCGTGGTCGACCGGGAACATCTGGATCGTAGACAGGTTGCCCGGCCCCGGATAGACCGTATACATCACGTTCGGCCATATCCAGTAGAAGCGGCCTTCCTTCACTTCGGCATCGTCGTAATCGCTGCGGCTTTGCTTGACCGACGAACCTTGAATGTTGCAGTACGGACCGTTGATGATGTTGTACTTGCTCATGTCCAGCGTCGCCACGAAGCCGGGATGGGCGATCGGGCAGTGGTCGCACTCCAGGAAATTGTCGATGAATGCCTTCCAGTTGCATTTGATGATCCGCTGCTTCACCTCGTGCTTCTTCAGCTTGCCGAGAAATCCGAACTGTCCGATGTCTTCGAAAAAGTCGGCGTAGGTTTCGGCCAGCGGCGCTGCGTTCTCGTCCAGATTGACGAAGATGAGCGATGCTTGCGTCTCCACCCGCACGGACTTCAAGCAGTGGGCCCCGCTGCAGAAATCGTCCGACTCTTTGAAGTTCGGGGCCTTATGAAGCTGACCGTTCAATTGGAACGTCCAGCCGTGGTAGGAGCACTGCAAAATCTTTTTATGTCCGGCCGCTTCCTTCTCCAGCTTCGTGGCCCGGTGCGGACAGACGTTGTAGAAGGCGCGCAGCGTGCCGTCCTGATCGCGGACGACGATAATCGGCTCGCCCGCGGCCTCACAGGTGAAGTAATCTCCGGGCTTGGCCACCTGACTCGTATGTCCGACGTAATTCCATGCCTTCGAAAATATTTTTTCTTTCTCCAGCTCCAAAATGCGGGGGTCCGTGTATAAGGAATAAGGCAGCGTAGGCAAAGCGCCCGTGTGGGAAACCGTCGTTTTCTGCAATGTCATGTCAGATAGCCCCTTTCGAATGTCCGTGATTTTGTGCCATGGCATCCGGCCTTGGCGGAACTTGCATACGCTTACAAGATAGCGCTTTCAAAACGGCGGTGATATAATATACCCGTACCGCCTCCAGCGATCGCCTGGCTTCCATCCAAGCCGCTGCCGGCGTTTCGCTTTCGTTTATAGTTATAGCAAGTTCCGTGCCAACCGCAAAAAGCCCGGGAAACAGGGGGATTCATGCTGTCCCATGTGTTAAGCTGCTGCAATATTGAGTCGTTTTTGACTCAACTGAGTTGTTTCTGACTCAATACTATCGAATGGAGGAGAACGCCGAATGTCAAACCCGACGCAGCCCATCGAACCGATTCAGATCAGCCATGACACGCTGCAAAAAATATTGGACAACTCTTCGGATGAAATCTTCGTCGTCGACGGCAGCCAGCGCATCGTCTATGTCAATCATGCCTGCGAGCGGCATTACGGACTCAAGCCGGCCGAGGTGATCGGCCGCAATACGATGGAGCTGTTCGAGGAAGGGTATTGGACGCCTTCCATTATTCCTCCCGTATTCGAGCGGAAGAAGACGGTAACGATGAAGCAAACGACGTACCTCGGCGGCGAACTGATCACGACGGCGGTGCCGATTCTGAACCAAGCGGGAGACATCGAGCTGGTCGTCATCAACTCCAAGGAGCTGCAAAATTACAAGAGCCTGGAGATCAAGGACGTTCAGACGGGACAGCCCGCCGACCCGGATGCGCCGGAAGCGAACTTAATAACGAACAGCGAGAAGATGGAGAGCGTCATCAAATTTTGCAAAAAGATCGCAAGCGTCGATTCGACCGTGCTGATTCAAGGCGAATCCGGTACGGGCAAAAGCGTCCTTGCAAAATATATTCATAAAATGAGCCGCCGCAAAAAAGGTCCGCTGCTCACGATCAACTGCGCGGCGATTCCGGAGGAATTGCTCGAATCGGAGCTGTTCGGCTATGCGCAGGGCGCGTTCACCGGCGCAAGCAAAACAGGCAAAGTCGGCCTGATCGAATCGGCGGACAACGGCACGTTGTTCCTCGACGAGGTCGGGGAAATCTCGCCCAAAATCCAAGCGAAGCTGCTGCAGGTGATTCAAGATCATGAGTTCATTCCGGTCGGCGGCCGGGAAACGAAAAAGGTGGACATCCGCATCATTGCGGCCACCAACCGCAACCTGTACGATATGGTGCAAAACCGGCAGTTCCGGGAAGATCTGTACTACCGGCTCAATGTGATCGATATCAAGATTCCGCCGCTGCGCGAACGGACGAAGGACATTATTCCGCTGACGTATTATTTTCTGCACAAATTCAACAAGCAGTACGGCGTCAACCAACTGATTTCGCAAGCGACGCTGGACATTTTCTCCGCTTACTCCTGGCCGGGCAACTTAAGGCAGCTGGAAAATTTGATCGAGAAGCTGGTCGTCACGACCGATTCCGTCATCGAAGCGTCGGATTTGCCGGAGCACATGCTCCAGCATACGAAGGCCAGAACGCCGTCCGCTTCGCTGCCTGCGGCGCTGGACGATGCGCTGGCGGAGGTCGAAAAGCAGCTCGTCCTTGCCGCGTACCAGAAGCTGGGCAGCACGCGCAGAGTGGCCGAGCATTTGCAGATCAGCCAAACGAAGGCCGCCCGCCTGATCCGCAAGTACGGCGGCTCCTCAGGCGAGCCGCCGTACTAATGCGATGCCATACACCCCGGGCCGTTCAAGCCTGCGTCCGCAGCCGGGAGGATAAGAGGTGCATCTCCTCCCGGTATTTCATCACCGTCCGCCGCGAAATCCGAATTCCTTCCTGCACGAGCAGATCGGTAATCTTCTGGTCGGACAGCGGATTGCGTTTATCCTCCTGCTCGATCAGCAGCTTGATCTTCGCCTTGACGCTTGCGGCCGAAGTCGCATCGCCTTCCTCCGTCTGCAGCCCCGCCGAGAAAAAATAGCTCAGCTCGAAAAATCCCTGTGGCGTCTGCACAACCTTGTGCTGCACGGCGCGGCTCACCGTCGATTCGTGAAGCTCGAGCTTTTCCGCTACCGCCTTCAGGTTCATCGGCTTCAGCCGGTCGATGCCTTCCGTAAAGAACGCCGCCTGCTCCGAGACGATGCACTCAATGACTCGGTAGAGCGTCCGTTTCCGCTGCTCCACGCTGCGGATCAACCACTGCGCGGCTTGTGCGTGCTGGCGCAAGTAGCTTTTCGTATCTTTACATATGCTGTCGGCAAGCATCTGCCGATAGGACGTGTTCAGCGAGAGACGCGGCAAATGCGCCTCGCTCATCCGGATCACGAGTTGCCCCCGCACGCATTCGATGTAAGCGTCCGGTTCGACATAGGCCGCCTGCGTACTGCCGTACAGCAGGCCAGGACGGGGATGCAGGCTGCGGATATAAGCGAGCGCTTGCATGACGTCGTCCAGCGGAATGCCGAGCTTATCCGCAATGGTCTTGTGCCGTCCGGCGCCGAGGTCGGCCAGATGACGGCTGACGAGCGGTTCCGCCCAAGGATGGGCGCCGGGGTCTCTGCGAATTTGCAGCAGCAGACACTCCTGCAAATTTCGCGCGCCGATGCCTGCCGGGGCGGCCTCTTGCAGCCTGTAAAGCGCTTCCAAAACCTCGTCGGCGGAGACGCCGAAAACTTCGCCCGCTTCTTCCGGCGAGATCGTGACATAACCGTTTTCGTTCAAATTGCCTGCCAAATAACATGCGATCCGGTGTGTCGGCTCGGGCAGCCCGATCAGGCGAAGCTCGCCGAGCAGCATTTGCTCCAGTGTCGGAGCCTGCCCGCCGATGTTGTTCAGCGCATGGTCCTGCCGCGTCGTATCGGACCCGGCGGTCCGGCTTCGCGACGGGGGGAGCCACTCGATGTCGAGGACCGGATTTTCCACCGCTTGCTCCTGTAAATATTCCGATAATTCCGTGGCAGACAGCTGCAACAGTTGAATGGATTGTCTAAGCTGCGGTGTCAAATGAACCTTCAACGTCTGCACTTGGGTTAGAGAGGGACGCAATGACATTCGGATCACCCGCTTCGTAAATAATTCGTATGTGTGATCTATTATACAGTACCTGCGGGTGAAAGTTTTAGCGTAATTTTTTCCCTATCCGCTTTATTCGAGTTTTTTGGCCCAATACCCGCCGGAAAATTGCATCGGCTCATAGGAAAACAGGAACGCCTTCGGATCGAGCTCAAGGACCGTCCGCCGCAGCGCGCCGTATTCTTTACGCTTGGCGACGATCAGATACAGGCTGCGCATGCCCTGCGCGCCTTCACCCGCCCAGACGGTGACGCCGTAGCCCTTGGCCCGGAGCGGCGGCGCCAAATCGCGGCCATATTCCGACACGACCTGCAGCGCGATGTAGCCGAGCGCGATTTTTTGCTCGATATACATCCCGAGCAGAATGCCCGCGCCGAAGCTGACGCTGTACACGATCAGCCCGAGCGAAGATTCCGTGTAATTCAGCACCAGCGACAGCCCGGAAATGTAGATGAAAATTTCGATCGTGCTGATGGCGGAAGCCAAATAGTTTTTTCCCTTGATCATTAGAACGACGCGGAACGAGTTGAGCGCTACATAAGCAATCTGGACGACGGCCATCAGCACATAAATCATGAGAATCCCTTCTTTCGCATAGTTGTTCAACCGGATTCAAGCAAAAACGGTGCCAATGAACCCGGAACGGGATGTCAGGCCGAGCTGGAAGATGGAGGGGGCCGCTTATTAGTTTATCCACGATCGAAGAGAGGATGCTGCGGTATGGCGAAAAATAAAAAGATGGGCCGACCCCATGCGTGCGGGGGAACCCATCTTTGCTCGTGTTCAGATCTAGGAAGAAACGGTCGGCTGCTGTATGCGCGGCTTCGGCTTCCCGGCGAAGGAGAAATACGTCCACATGCGCAGCAGCCGCTCCATCGGCCCGAAGGAAAACCGCTTCACGTACCAAGCGCTCGCGAAGAGCTGCATCAAATAAATAGCGACTGCCAGTCCGCAGCCGACCGCGACGCCGAGCTTGCCGAACAGTCCGAGACCGTATCCGTAAAAAATCGTCGTGCAAATCACCGTCTGCATCAAATAGTTCGTCATCGAGAGCTTGCCGACCGCTTCGAACCGCCGCAGCCAAGGCGCGTTCTTCGCAGCCGAGCAGAGCAGGGCAAAGGCGAAAATGTAACCGAGCGCCAGGATGCTGCCGCCAAGCATCTCGCCAATTCCGGCCCAGCCGAGCTTCGGGAACAGAGGCTTCAGCGATTTCAACAGCAGTCCCGCTGGCAGGAAAATCAACGTCCCCCTCAAATAAGCGCTCCGCTCGCCGGCCGGATCCACGAACCATCGTTTCTTGGCGGCGTACATCCCGAACAGAAACATCGGCCCGGTAAACAACGGGGCGAGCAGCAGCATGAAAAAGATCATGAAGCCGTCCATCCCGAACGGGTCCGCCGTCTGCCGGTGATGCTTGATTTGCTCATACGTGCCGGTTCCGTAGATAAGATTCGTGTCCTTCACGTATTGCTCCATGCGCGCCTTGTCCTGCTTCGCAGCCGGGTCGTCGGGAGTCTCGGGCGCAAGCCCCAGCAGACCGAACAGACACAGCAGAATCGTTCCCCAGATCAGCAGCGTCTTCGCTTTCCGGTTCATAAATATCAGCAGAAAAAAGCCCATAATTCCGTAAAAAGCCAAAATGTCGCCTTCCCACAAAAAGGCGGAATGCAGTAGGCCGAGGCCGAGCAGCATCAGAAATCGGCGGACCAGATGCCTTCCGGCTTTCAGCCCCTTCGCTTCCATGCTCTCCTTCATCTTGATCATGCCGAACCCGAACAGAAACGTAAAGATCGGCATGAAGCTCCCCTCGACGAAAATTTTGACGAGTTTATGCACGACGGTATCCGCCGGGGACAACGCGAAGAACTGCAGCTCGTCCTTCCCCCAGACTCCGTATTGGAAGATAAGCATATTGGCCATTAAAATACCAAGCAAGCTGAACCCCCGCAGCCCGTCAATGACGTGCAGTCTGTTATTCCCTTCAAGCAACGATATCACCTCGAATCGAGTATAGCACTGTCGGTTAAAGTTCTGCGAAAGCTATCCTTAACGTTCGCTTAACGCCTGCGCGGAAGTTTAGCCGGAATTAAGGTGCCTCTGGTACAATAAGGATGGAGGGATACGATGCTGAATCCAAAAATTTTAATTATAGACGACGAAACCTCGATCATTCATTTGATCCAGATGGTGCTGCAAAAAGAGGGCTTCCGCCATATTTACACGGCGGGAACGGCGCAGGAGGGGCTGCGGCTGCTGGAGCGGCACGGAGCGGACATTATTGTGCTGGACGTTATGCTGCCCGATCAGACCGGGTTCGAATTGTGTCCGAAAATCAGGCAGATATCCGATGCGCATATTATTTTTTTGACTGCCCGGACGTCGGATCTGGACGTGCTGACCGGCTTCGCGACCGGCGGAGACGATTATGTGACCAAGCCGTTCAATCCGCTCGAAATTGCGGCACGGATCAAAGCCAGGCTGCGCCGGAACAAGCCGGGGTCTTCGCCGCGGGAGACGGAGGACTCCCGGAGCCGCTACGACTTCGGGCGGTTCGTGCTCGACGAGCAGGCAGGGGAGCTGACAGTGAACGGAGAGACGGTTTCCTGTCCTGCGCAGGCTTATCAGCTGCTGCTGTATCTGTGCAAGCATCCGAATATCGTGTTCTCCAAAGCGCAGCTGTACGAAGCCGTATGGGGCATCGACGGCATGGGCGATGACAATACGGTGATGGTGCATATTCGCAAAATCCGCGAGCGCATCGAGTCCGACCCGGGCGATCCCAAGCATCTGGTTACCGTTCGCGGGCTCGGCTACAAGCTGCTCAAGGAGCAGGACCGATGAGTAAGGTGAGGAGAAGGCTTGCTGCGCACTTTACCGTGCAGTTTTTTTTCTTGTGGATGTTCGTGCTGGTTACCCTCATTGTCGTTCTGCTGCTGGTCATCCGATACTTGACCAACCAGGATTTGAAAAAGACGTTTCCCGTCGGGGCTCTGGACACCATCATTACGGAAACGGTCGAGAACGGGGAAAGCGTGACGGTTCCTTCACACTGGACCGATCAGCTTACGGAGCGGGGCTACTGGCTGCAGGTCGTAGACGCGGAAGGAAAGGTCGTCGGCGCCATCAGTGCCCCGAATCGGCTCCCGGCGTCGTACGGGACCGCCGAGCTGCTGCAAATCGAGGAGAACGGGCGCTTCGATTCGTTTCGTGTCGGAACGAAGTTTAGCGACGCGGGCGGCGCGCCGCTTCTGTATATGCTTGGGACGGAGGACCGAGGGCCCGCGAAGCTGGAAGCGTGGATTCGCGCCTACGGAGAAGCGGGGCGGGTCCGGCAGGATGCGCTCCAGGAGCTGACGCGGCAGTTGGCGTCCGAGAACGCTTATGTGCAGATTATCGACGTGTCCGGCGCCATCGTGCAATCGGTCGGCGATTCGGCGCGCAAGGAGCCTTATAGACCGCTCGAGCTGATCGCGATGCGGGCGGAACCGGGCCTTTATCCGTCCGATATGTCGTTCTATTACGACTCCTCCTCCGGGCATACGTGGATTTTGCATAAGGCCAAGGCAGGTCCGCCTTTTGCCAGTCAGCCGATTTTGCATGAAGTCATTCTGACGCTCGTCATCACGGGAGGCGTGGTGCTGCTGCTGACCTTCGTCTTCTCGGTGTGGCACGGCTACCGGTACGGACAGCCGCTGCTGCTGTTCGTCGATTGGTTCGAGCGGATGGGACAGGGACGCTATCAGGAAGCGCTTACGGAGAAAGACCGGAAGAAGGTGTTCCGCAAGAACGGACGCATCCGTCTGCGCTACCGGCTGTACAAAGAAGTGATCGCAGGCTTCTACGAGATGGCGGCGCGACTGGAAGCCTCGGAGCGGGAACGCAGCCGCCTGGAGAAGACGCGGGAGGAATGGATGACCGGCATTTCCCACGATCTGCGGACGCCGCTCTCTACGATTCAAGGGTACGGACACCTGCTGGAAAGCGGGACGTTTGAGTGGACCGAGCCGGAGCTTCGAGAGATGGGCAAGACGATTCGGGAAAAGGGCGATTACATGGTTGACCTGCTCCAAGATTTCTCCCTGACCTTTCAGTTGAAAAACAACGCGCTCCCTTTCCTGCTTGAGAATGTCGAGCTGAACGAGTTCGTGCGCCGTATCGTTCTCCGGTATGTGAACGACGTGACGATCGGGCACGTATCCTTCTCCTTCGAATGCGAGGAACGGGCATTGACGGTGCGGGCGAATCCGAAGTGGTTTCAGCGCATGCTGGATAACCTGATCTCCAACGCGGTGAAGCATAACCCGCCCGGGACGCTGATTACCGTTCGTACCGGAAGCGAAGGAGCGGACGCTTGGATTGAAGTGGAAGACAACGGCGCAGGCATGGACGAAGAGACGATGCGCAATCTGTTCGACAGGTACTACCGCGGGACGAATACGGAGGAGAAGACGGACGGCGCAGGGCTCGGGATGAGCATCGCCAAGGCGATTGCTGCGGCCCATCAAGGCCGGATTGAAGTAAAATCCCGGGTCGGCGAGGGGACGGTCGTCCAGGTGCGGCTTCCGCTCGCGGAACGCCCGGAGGCTTGATGCGAAGAGGAGGAGAAAGCTATGAAAACCACAGGCTTGCGGCTTGCTTACATGTGCGTCGTGCTGAATGCCGTGATTATCGGATTTTCGTTTCTGTTCACGAAGCAGGCGTTGGAATCGGCCGATCCGCTGGATACGCTCATGTTCCGCTTTCTGCTGTCGGCGGTCGTCATGTCCGTTCCGGCGGCCATCGGCTGGATCAAGCTCGACTACAGCAATAAACGGATCAAGGATGTCCTGCTGCTGGCGGTATTTTACCCCGTCGCGTTCTTCGCCTTTCAAGCGTTCGGGCTGGTGCATGCCGGTTCCGCCGAAGGCGGCATTCTGTATGCCTTCACGCCGGTCATTACGATGCTGCTAGCTTCTTGGTTTTTGAAGGAGCGGACCAATGCGAAGCAGAAGCTGTCGATTTTTTTGTCTGTATTCGGGGTGGTCTTCGTCTTCGTCATGAACGGCAGATCGATCGATGTGAGCAACATGAACGGCTTGCTGCTGCTGTTCCTGTCCTGCGTCGCCTTCGCCGGATACAGCGTTCTGGCCCGCTCGCTGTCGAAACGGTTCAGCCCTTGGGAGCTGAGCTTCGTTACGACATGGCTCGGCTTCGGCGCGTTCCTGCTGATTTCGCTCGGCAAGCACGGGATGGACGGAACGCTCGGCAAGCTGTTCGAGCCGCTCGGCAGCGGCCGTTTTCTCGTCGCGATTGTGTATTTGGGCGTGCTGTCCTCGCTGGTGACTTCGCTCTTGTCCAATTACGTGCTGTCCAAGATGGAAGCGTCCAAAATGAGCGTTTTCTCCAATCTCGGGACGGTCGTCTCGATTGCGGCGGGAGCGCTGGTGCTCGGCGAAACGGTAACGGTCTATCATCTCGTCGGCTCGGTCATGATCGTTGCCGGGGTGATCGGGGCGAACCGTTTCGGTACGAGGCGTCCAGCTCCGGGCCAGCCTGTGGCTTCCGGCAAGAGCGGGGAGGATCCGTCCCGCGCATGAAGGACGGGCTAACAGCAGCGGCCCCCGTCTCCATAAGAGAAACGAGGGCCGTCCTATGTTCTATAGCTTAAATTCTTTCACGATGCCTTGCAGATCCTCGGCCATTTTGGCAAGGGATTCCGAAGAGGAGGTTACTTCTTCAATGGAAGCCAATTGCTCCTGCGTGGAAGCCGAAATATTCTGGGTTCCGTCCGCCGACTCTCGGGCCACCTCGGAAATTTGGCTTACCAATTCAACGGCTTCTCCGGTGCTGGTCTGCATTTGCCGCGCATAGTCCGTAACGTTTTGAATTTGCAAGGTCACTTGGTTGATGGACTGCCGGATCAGGTCGAACGATTTCCCTGCTTCGTTGACCACTTCGATGCCGAGGCTTACTTCTTTCGTTCCCTGCTCCATGGAAGCGACCGCGTTCTGCGTCTCGTTCTGGATCGTGGAGATCAGCTCCCCGATCTGCGCTGCGGATTGAGACGACTGCTCGGCCAACTGCCGGATTTCGTTCGCCACTACGGCGAAGCCCCGTCCATGCTCTCCGGCGCGCGCCGCCTCAATAGCGGCGTTCAACGACAGCAAGTTGGTCTGCGTTGCGATTCCGGAAATGACCTTGGCGATATTTTCGATTTCGGTTGATCGTGCGCCCAAGCTTGAAATATTGGCGGCAATGTCGTTGACCGTCGTATTGATCGATTGCATCTGCCTGGTGACGGTTTGAATGGCTTGGTTGCCTTCCGTGGCCGCCTGCAGCGTGTGCTGGGAAGAATCCGTCACCTGCTGGGCATTTGCCGCCACCTGCTGAACGCCGTTCGCCACTTCCTTAATGGCGTTGACGCTGTCCTCGACGCCTTGCATCTGCCGTTCCGTTCCGTCGGCCATCTGCTCGATGGTTAAGGCAATAAGCTGCGTAGCCTTGCTTGTTTCTCCGGCGTTCACTGACAATTGCTCTGCCGAAGCGGCGACTTCTTCCGCGGTCAACGTAACCTGGGAAACAAAGGTGTGCAGACTTTCTACCATGGTATTGACCGACTGGGCCAATTCCCCGACTTCATCCTGCGTGCGGATTGGCAAAGGCTCGACCTTTAAGTTCCCGTCGGCAACCCGCTTGGTCACGGCAGCCATCTCCGCAATCGGTCTCGAAATTTGTCGGCCCAAGAAATAAGCCGCAATAATAACCAGAGCAACCACAATCAGCAGGATGATCAGGACGTTCTGCTCGATCTTCGAGGCTTCCGCCGTGATCGTTTCCACCGGCAAATGAAGGTAGAGGCCGTATCCCGTTTGCGGAATCGGGGAATAGGCGACCATGTAGGTTTTTCCGCCGTCGGTGTAGGAGGTCGAGCCCGTTTGCTTGTTCCCGACTTTCAGGGTATCCGCCAGCAGCGGCGAGACGCCGGAATCGGCCACGCTTTTGCCGATGAGTTCCTTCACGGGATGCAGCTGAATAATTCCGTTGGAATCCACGACAATCGGATAGCCTGCTCCGTCATTGATCATCAGCGGCTTCACGTATTTATCCATAAAACCTTCGAAATTGACAAGCCCGGTAAGTACGCCGATCACCGCATCGTTAGCGTCTTTGACGGGCGTGGCTACAATAATGGAGCGTTTGCCGGTCGTTTTGGCCAGCAATACCTCGGTATACGTTGATTTTCCTTGCAAACCGTTTTTGAAAAACGGTCTTTCCCCCAAATTAACGCCCACGCTGGCTTCGACCGTGTCGGCCGTTACGATTCCGTTAGGAGAAATAAACGTGTTGCCGTCGAAAACTTTGGTGCTTTCCGTAAAGTTTTTGATAAACTTGTTCTTCGCCGCCGCATCGTTCGACCGGATGTCGGTGGTGGAAGCCAATATTTTCACTTCGGTCATACGTTCGGATATGTATTGGTCGATCAGCGTCGCGGTGCTGACCACCAGCTTTTCGTACGATTCGGATTGCTTCTTGATCAATTCCGCCGAGCTCGTCTTGGAAATATAATAGGAAATTGATAGGACCGGCACAAGCGATACGATCAAAAACCAGGCGATCATTTTATTTTTCAGCTTTTTGCTGAACCATCCGGTCAGACGGCCGAATTGTCCGGCTTGCATCTGCGGTTTACTATGTTCCTCCATCATCTCATCCTCGCTTACTTCGTTAATTTTGGGCAGGCTCATGGCAAAGAAAAAACGGACTGCTGAGCATGGAGTCGGCAGTCCGTAAAAGGATTAGTATCCGAGTGCCGCCCCTTCACCGCGCGGGTCGGCTCCGCCAAATTTCACGTTCGTTTCCGGATCAATCAGAATAACTCCCGATTGCCCGACCGCATCAGTGTAATCGTCTATCATTTTGACAGGATGTCCGCGACGGATCAGCTCATCCTGAACGCTTTTCGAAATGCGTCCTTCCAGTTTCAAATCGTTGGAGGAAGATCCCCAGTTGCGTCCGTGCAGCCAGCGAGGCGCTTCGATTGCATCTTGTACGGGCATGCCGAAATCGACGATGCGGGTAACAAGTGCGGCTTGCGTCTGCGGCTGTCCTTCGCCGCCTTGGGTACCATAGATCATGTAGGGCTTGTCGTTTTTGAACAGCATCGCCGGGTTGATCGTATGGAACGAGCGTTTTTTCGGCTCCAGATGGTTGACTTCCTTAGGATCCAAGGAGAAGTAGCTGCCCCGGTTCTGAAGCAGAACGCCGGTGTCCTTCGCCACGATCCCTGAACCGTAATCGAAGTAATGGCTTTGAATCAACGATACGGCGTTGCCTTCTTTGTCGATGAAGCCCATCCAGGTCGTATCGCCCTTCGGATCCATCGGCACAACGTCGGCTGCGGCTTTGGTCATATCGATACGTTTCGCCATTTCTTTGCCGTGCTCAGGGGAGAGCAGGTAATCCACCGGAATGTCGGCAAATTTCGGATCGGTCAGCCACTTGTTGCGGTCCGCGAACGCTTGCTTCGTCGCTTCTACGATCAGGTGGTAGTAGTCCGGCGTCCCTTCGCCCAAGCTTTTCACATCAAAGTTGTTCAAAATATTCAGGATCGAAAGGGAAGCAATGCCTTGCGAGTTCGGCGGAACGTTGTATGCCTTATACCCGCGGTAGTCCGTCGAAATCGGTTTTTGCCACTCGGCTTTGTAGTTCGCAAAGTCGTTCAGGGTCAGCAGTCCGCCGTTCGCTTGCACGTCCTTGACGATTTTCTCGGCGACATCGCCTTTGTAGAAGCCGTCCGCGCCTTTTTTGGCAATGACCTTTAACGTTTTGGCCAAATCCGGCTGCTTCATCAGCTCGCCTGCTTTGTATGGCTGCCCGTCGGGCTTCAAGTAGGTTTTGGCCCAGCCTTCGAAGCGCTGCAAATGCTTCAGCTCGTCATCCTTCGTATCCAGATTGACGTTGGTCCAATGCGCCTGGTTCGGCGTAACGGGGAATCCTTCTTCCGCATATTTGATCGCCGGTTTGAGCAAAGAACGCCACGGCTTGCTGTTGCCGATCTCTTCGTCGGCGTAGTTGTACGCTTCCCACCAGCCGGAAACCGTGCCCGGTACCGTGTTAGCCGACAAGTAGCCTCTGGAAGGAATTTTGCTGTAACCCTGGTTTTTATAGTAATCGATGGTCGCTTTCTCGCTCGAAGGGCCGCTGGCATTTAACGCTTTGAGCTCTTTCTTTTTGGCGTTGTAGATCAGCCAGAAGCTGTCTCCGCCGATGCTCGTGTAATGCGGATAAATAACGGCCAGCGTAGCCGCTGCGGTGATGGCTGCGTCTACGGCGTTGCCGCCGTCCTCCAGCACCTTCAATGCCGCTGCCGAGGCCAAATAATGTTGAGTCGTGACCATTCCGCTAGGCGCCATGGTAGTCGGACGGTTTGCAGCGCCGGCGCTCGAAACGGTAGAGAGACATAATGCCGCTACGGTTCCCAAAATAGCCATTTTCTTTTTGCTTGCTCGCATTCGTGTTCCTCCTCTTCGTTGTCTAGCAGATTTTGTTCGCCTGTCACAAGAGAGCGAAAAAGCAAAAAAGGAGACAGTTCGGCACCGTCACCTTCATTCTTATCCTTGATGACAGGTAGCTGGCTGGCGTAGCCGCTATAGGAATAGCAGCCTTAGCCCCTCTAGTTTTGCGTCCTATTCTTTCGAATAGTTTGCCTTTTTCATGTTAAAAGGATCCCGTATGGAAAATTCAGCCTATGGCCTTGTAGGAAATATACACCATTTTTCCTAGTCCGGCAATTGTTTTTTTTGTAAAATTCCTCACAATAAGACATATAGTTTGAAAAATCGACATAATTGTCGAAAAACGTCGTATGAAAACCATTTCATCATTCTGCCTTTGCTTTGTGTTTCCAAAAATGGAAAAAGCGAAGCCCGCGGAGGTCTGAATCGTCCGCAAGAGCTTCGCTCTATCGTGGGTCGCTGCGCCCGCAGGCGCAGTACGCTTCTATGTCTATAGACTTACAAAAACTTTTGCGCCGCGCTGCGCTCCTGATTTACCCGAATTTCATCCAGGTAATTGTAGAGAGTGAACTTGGAAATGTCTAAAAATTGACATACCTTGTCGCCGGCTTTTTTCACGAGAAACGCGCCCCGGGCATCCAAAAACTGCACCGCCTTGATCTTATCCTCTTTGGCCATATGGGACACGGGCTTGCCGATCGACTTCTGGCATTCCTGCAGCAAATAATCGACAAGATCGTTCACATCGTTCACGAACACTTCCTTGACCTCCTGATCGAGGCTGTGCATGGTGAGCGACCGGATCGTATTTTCCGCCACGAGCAAATCCGAAATATCGAAGTTGATACACAACGCTCCGATCGTCTCGCCCTTGCCGTTCTTAATATACGTGGACGACGAGCGCAAAATTTTGCCGTCCTTCGTCTGCGTGATATAGTTGTACCGGTCTCCGTCGGTAACCGTGCCGCGCAGCACTTCGAGCCCGAGGTTGCTGCCGCAGTCGCCGACCTTCCTACCGGTAATGTGGCCGTTTTCGATGGCGACGATCGTGCTTTCGTACCCCTGTGTCAAATCGTGCAGCACGACCTCGCATTTGTCCCCGAACTGCGCAGTAATGCAGCGAATCAGGGGAAGGAGGAAGCTGATCTCCTCTTTAACCGATTCCAATCCGTCTCACTTCTTTCCTTCAGTGTACAAACCTCACGAGTTGCAAAAAAATAGTTTGAGCACCAAAAAAGTTTTCTGTATCCTTAGTATCCCCGCAATCGGAAATCTTGTCAACCGAATTCGGTGGCCGGACAAATCCGGGCGGTCGGCGAATCTCTGGAAATAATTGTAGGCAGGGACGTCGGGAAGGTATAATGAGGGGGAACGATCCTTTCACAGCTATGAAGGAGGCTGTCCTATGAATCACCGATGGTTGGAATGGGCCAAGCAGATTCAAGCAATCGCGCAGACCGGATTGGCGTACACGAAGGATGTCTACGATCGGGAGCGGTTCGAGGAATTGCGGCAAATGAGCGTCGACATCCTGGCTCATTATACGGAGACGGGCTCCGAGAAAATCAAGCTGACGTTCGCCAGCGATAGCGGCTATGCCACGCCGAAGGTGGACATTCGCGGCGTCGTGTTCCGGGACGGCAAGCTTCTGCTGGTCCGCGAAAAGCATGACGGCGCCTGGGCGCTTCCGGGGGGATGGGCGGATATCGGCTTGTCGCCGTCGGAGATTGCGGTCAAGGAAATCAAGGAGGAGTCGGGCTTCGACGCAAGGCCTGTCCGGCTGCTTGCCGTACTGGACAAGAAATTTCACGGCCATCCGCCGGAGCCGTATCATATTTATAAGCTGTTTATCCAATGCGAGATCACCGGGGGAAGCGCCGAGACCGGGGTGGAAACGTCGGCCGTCGGTTTTTTCGGCGAAGACGAGCTGCCCGTCTTATCGGTAGAGCGCAACACCGAAGCGCAGCTGCGGACGATGTTCGAGTTTCTGCGGGATCCGGGCAAACCGGTCATTTTGGATTGAAGAGGGGCGGGGGGCCTAAGTTTTTCGGGAAACCCGCTGCGCGTACAAAATCTTCAGCATACGCCGGTGGGGTA
>NZ_JTHN01000222.1 GCF_001399685.1 Paenibacillus sp. A3 | reverse complement strand
TGCTTATTGCCGACGAACCGACCACGGCGCTCGATGTGACGATTCAGGCGCAGATCCTCGATCTGTTCAAGCTGCTGCAGCGCAAAACCGGCGTCTCCATCATCATGATCACCCATGACCTCGGCGTGGTGGCGAATATTGCGGACCGCGTGAACGTGATGTACGCCGGCAAGGTGGTCGAGTCGGGCACGGTGGACGAGGTGTTTCAGCATCCGCAGCATCCTTATACGAAAGGGCTGCTTGCATCCATGCCGCGTCTCGATAGCGACCGGAATACCCCGCTGCAATCGATCCCGGGGACTCCGCCGGATCTGTTCGCGCCGCCCAAAGGCTGCGCGTTCGCAGCCCGGTGTCCTCACGCCATGGAAGTGTGCGCCGACTTCCAGCCGGAAACGTCCTGCTTGCCCGGCGGGCACGGCGTTGTCTGTTGGCTTCAGGATGCGCGCGCCAAACAGCTTGAACCGCCGGGCACGAATACTTTTATCCGTTCAGCGATAGGTTAACGATTCCTATCATACAATGTGAAGGAGAGACGTTGCATGAAGAAAAGAACGGCTTTACTCCTCGGCTGTATCCTGTTATCCGGCACGGCGCTGGCAGGCTGCAGCGGCAAAGAAGGGGCTGGCACCGATCCGGCCCGGAACGAACAGCAGGCCAAAATTCTGCTGTACAACAATATGAGGGAGCCTACGTCGCTGGACCCGCCGGTCGGGTTCGACCAAGTGTCGTACGATATCCTGAACAACGCCATGGAAGGCTTGACGCGCCTTGGCAAAACCCAATCCCCAGAGCCCGCGATGGCCAAGGAATGGAAGATTAGTCCCGACGGCAAGCAGTATACGTTCACGCTGAGGGACGGCATCAAGTGGTCCAACGGGGACGCGGTGAAGGCGTCTGACTTCGAATTCGCCTGGAAGCGGATGCTCGATCCGAAGAAGCCTTCGCCGGCCGCGCCTCTGGCTTACGTCGTCGAAGGGGCCGAAGCGTACAATTCGGATAAAGGTCCGGCCGACGGCGTCAAAATCAAAGCGATGGACGACAAGACGTTGGAGATCGTGTTGACCAAGCCGGCCCCGTGGCTGCTCGGGATGGTGTCCAACCCGGCATTTTTCCCGGTACATAAGGCAACCGTGGAGAAAAACGACAAATGGGCAAGCGAAGCCGCGACGATCGTAAGCAACGGTCCGTTCAAGATTACCGAATGGAAGCACGATTCCGAATTGAAGATGGTCAAAAACGACCAGTACTGGGATGCGGCCAACGTCAAGTTGGACGGCGTTACGTTCAAGATGGTCAACGACACGAATACGGAGTATCAACTGTATCAGAGCGGAGGGCTGCATATTGACGGCGTCATTCCGGCCGATTTGAGCCAGAAGCTGTTCGCGGAAGGCAAGGTCAAGGTGGAGGATTCGGCGGGAACGTATTTTTACCGGTTCAACACCAAGATGCCGCCGTTCGATAATGTCAATATCCGCAAAGCGTTTCAGATGGCTGTGGACAGCCAGAAAATCGTCGACCTCGTCGTCAAGCAAAAGCAAAAGGTGGCGGACGGGTTCGTCTCGTACGGTCTCAAAGACCCGGCAGGGGACGACTTCCGCAAGGTCGGCGGTAAGCTGGTGAAGTTCGACGCCGCGGAGGCAAAAAAGCTGCTGGAGAAAGGAATGGCCGAGGCCGGCTACAAAACGCTCCCGCCGGTGACGCTGACCTACAACACGAACGACCTGCACCAGAAAATTGCCGAGGCGGCCCAAGCGATGTTCAAAGAAAACCTGGGCGTCGACGTGAAAATCGAGAGCAAGGAAGGCAAGGTGCTGACAGCCGAGCAGAAGAAGCTGCAATTGCAATTTTCCCGTTCGTCATGGCTTCCGGATTTTGCCGATCCGATCAATTTCCTCGACATCTTCCAGACCGGCAATCCGAACAACCGTACCGGTTGGAGCAACGCGCAGTACGACAAGCTGATTCAAGACGCCTACAATGAGCCGGACAATGCCAAACGGTTCAAATTGCTGCACGAAGCGGAGAAAATCTTGCTCGATGAAGCGCCGATCATGCCGCTCTATTTTTACAACTCCGCCTATATGCAAAGCGACAAGCTGGAAGGAGTCGTCCGGTACGCCTACGGTTACATCGACTTCAAGTGGGCCGATTTGAAATAGACGGCACCGGGGCGTGACGGCCTGTTGGGCGGGTGCTTGCAAGTCGCAGGGTAGTATCCCCGTCGCGCTGAGGTCGGAGGGAGCTTGAGGGCCGACGACCCGTGGTGGTTATTTGACCCAGCTTAATATTAAAGGAAGTACGATGCGTTAAAGAGCAGGAAGCGGAGTCCGCTGGAATATAGCGGAAGACAGATGCTTTAGTTGTGTCGAAAAATGTTCACGACCCGCGAGAGGGGATTGTTAGGGGAACGCCAGTTCCTCTATTTTGAACAAGGCGCCGACATCAGGCAAAGTAACGCATCGCAGTTCCTCTATGCTAAATAAGCTAGTACGGAACTGTCGCGCCAGTGTCAGCGATGCTGAAAAAAGCGTCCAATGGGGCATATGATAGCTCCTGCGATGCTGCATAGACTGGTCGATTGGCAATCGTACCACTGATACTGTAAAGCATCTAATCTGCCTGTCGCCTAGTATCAAGCATACTGAGTAACCATCAAGCCAGACTTCGCGATAGTTTCTTTGATGTTGAGTAGATTGGATAGCCCGTTGCGCCATTACCCATTATGCCGAGCATGGTTCCCGCAATACTGCATCATCGGCTAATCCGAGCCATCGCCGGCTCTTGCTAACGAAGGGAGGAAAATACCATGCGCAAGCGCATCAAACCTCCGCGTCTCGCCGCGGGCGATACGGTAGGCATTACGGCCCCGGCCAGTCAGGGCGACCGGAGCAGAATCGAGCGGGCGGCCGGTTATTTGAAGCGGATGGGCCTGAACGTCCGTTTCGGCGGCACGCTGTCCGGGCAGTACGGTTATTTGGCGGGGACGGACGAAGAGCGGGCGGCGGAGCTGAACGCGATGTTCGCGGACCCGGACATTCGGGCCATCGTATGCGCGCGCGGCGGATACGGGTCGGCAAGAATAGCCGACATGCTGGATTACGACGGCATCCGCAATAACCCGAAAGTTTTCTGGGGATACAGCGACATCACATTCCTCCACACTGCCATCGGAAACCGGTCGGGGGTCGTCACGTTTCACGGTCCTATGCTGACCTGCCTTGCCGAGGAATCTGTTCATCCGCTGACCTTGCAGGGCTTTGAGCAGCTATTTCATCCGAAGCCGGTTGTCTACACGGCAAACATCTCGCCGCTTGTCGCATTGGTGGAAGGGGCAGCGTACGGACCGCTGGTCGGAGGCAATTTGACACTGCTCGTAAGCACGCTCGGGACGCCGTATGAATTGGATACCCGCGGACGTATTTTGTTTATAGAAGAGATTGACGAGGAGCCGTACCGCGTCGACCGGATGCTGAACCAACTTCGGCAGGCCGGGAAGCTGGCCGATGCGTCGGGAATTCTCGTCTGCGATTTTCACAATTGCGAGCCGAACAAGTACAAAAATTCACTAACGTTGGAGCAGGTCATCCGGCATCATATCGTTCAGGCGGGGAGACCCGCGCTCGCAGGATTTAAAATCGGTCATTGCTCGCCGAATATCGCCGTGCCGTTAGGCATAGAGGCGAGGATGAATACCGCACAAAAGAAGCTGGAGTTTATCGAACCGGCAGTAGAAGCGTAAGGAGGCGCCCTGATGCAAATTCAAAGAATAGACGTAATGCGCCAGTCGACCCCGCTCGTCAAACCGTTCAAAACCGCGCTGCGGACCGTATTTCAAGCGGAATCCGTCCTGGTTCGGATCACGGCGGACGATGGCCGGGTCGGCTGGGGCGAAGCGCCGGCTACGATTGTGATTACGGGGGACAGCTTGGAAAGCATCGAATCCGCCATTGTCCATACGTTCACACCGCTGTTAATCGGCAAAAGTCTGCTGGCCTATGAACAAATCATTCAATCCGTCCATCAGGCGATGGTCGGGTGCAGCAGCGGCAAAGCCGCGGTCGATATGGCGGTCTACGACCTGGTGGCACAGGCCTGCGGGGTGCCGCTGTATCAATTTCTCGGAGGCTACAAGGACCGGATCGAGACGGACTTTACCGTCAGCGTCAATTCGCCGAAAGAAATGGGCGAGGATGCGGCCCGCTATGTGGAATCCGGGTTCAACGTGCTGAAGATCAAGGTAGGGAAGGACGATATCGGCGAAGATATCGAACGGATCAAAGAGATCCGAAGCCGCGTAGGCGACCGGGTCAAAATCAGGCTGGATGCGAACCAAGGCTGGCAGGTGAAGGATGCGGTCAAATCGATCCGGCGGATGGAAGACATGGGCCTCAATATCGAGCTTGTGGAGCAGCCGGTGAAGGCCGGAGATATCGAAGGCTTGAAGGCCGTAACGGATGCGGTCGAAACGCTGATTATGGCGGACGAGAGCGTGTTCTCTCCGGTTCAGGCGCTTGAAGTGCTGCAGCGGCGCGCGGCCGATCTGATCAATATCAAGCTGATGAAATCGGGCGGGATCTACAAGGCGCAAATCATCAACCATATTGCGGAGGAATACGGCGTGGAATGCATGGTGGGCAGCATGATCGAATCCCGACTTGCGGTAACGGCGGCGGCTCATTTTGCGGCGAGCAAAAAGAACATTACCCGCTTCGATTTCGATGCGCCGCTCATGATGCTTCACGATATTGTCGACGGCGGCGTCCGATACAACGGGCGGGTCATGACGTTCCCGGACGATGCCGGACTCGGCATCCGGAACGTGCGCTGTCAGGACGGGATGGGGGCCGTATCATGAGCGGACCGAGACGAGTTAGAGCGGCGGTGTCCGTCGCCACCGTGTGGACGTCTCCCGATTCCCCGCGTCCGCTGGACGAACCGGCGCTGCGGCATCCGGCGGCTATAACGGAATGGCTAGGGGCTATGACCGTTAAGGATAAGCTGGATTTGTACGGCGCCAATCGCATTCAGACGCAAATGCTGTACGGAACCGAGGCGGTAGTTGCCGAAGAAAACGGCGACTGGGTCAAGGTGCTCATTCCCGAGCAAAGCACCCGGAAGGAGGGAGCGGGATATCCCGGATGGGTTCCGAAGCGCCAACTGGCGGAAGCAAGCGCCCAATCCTCCGTGGACCAATGGGCGGAGGTGAGCGCTCCCCGGGCGCTGTTGACCCTCCGTTCGCCAAAAGCCGAAATCGAGCTGAGCTTTCTAACCCGGCTGCCCGTCATCGAGGAGACGAACGACGGAGTCGTGGTGGATACCCCGCACGGAGCGGGCTTTTTGCCGAAGGATCAAGTGCGGATCGCCAGCCGTCCGGCATCCTGCGGCACGGAAGAAGCGGGCAAGCGGCTCGTCCGGCAGGGGATGCGGTTTATAGCTCTGCCTTATTTGTGGGGAGGCATGTCTTCCTTCGGCTACGACTGTTCCGGTTTTGCTTACAGCATGCACAAATCGCAAGGTATTCTCATTCCGCGGGATGCTTCCGATCAAGCCGTTCGGGGGCAGGTGGTGGAGCGGGACCGTCTGGAACCGGGGGATCTGCTCTTCTTCGCTTACGAAGAAGGCAAGGGGCGCGTGCATCATGTCGGAATCTATGCGGGTGACAACCGGATGCTTCATTCTCCCGATTCCGAAGGGTGCATAGAGCTTGTCGAGCTGGACGGCTACAAGCTGGCGAAAGAGCACTGTGTTTCCAAGAGATATTGGTAAAATGATCACCCGAAAAAAAGGGCTCTCCCTTAAGGTCCGATATAGACCTGGGGAGAGCCCTTTCTTCGAATCAATGTTCCCGTATGTGCTGCTTAGCCTCCAAATAAAGGACCTGAATGAATTTCTTGACGTTGATCCGCACTTGCGAGACGGTGTCCCCGCTCTCGTCCTCCAGCTCCAGCATCCGCTTGCGAACCTCCGTAAAATCAAAAAACTTCGATGCGTAATTTTCGAACTTGATATTCGAATAATCCGTCAGTCCGAGCGAAGCCAAATGGCTTAACGCTTGATGAATCGTCCGGCGCACGCGCTGTTCGGCTGCTTTGATTTCTTTCTTGACCACCGCTTCGTCCGCCTTATCGCCCAGCTTGCGCACGGCCGCTGCGCGGAACAGCTCCCGCAGCTGGGGGAAATCGCGGTGGCCTGAAGCGGCATCGTCATGCTCCGCTAAAATTTGCAGCATCGCCAGCAAATCTTTGCAGCCGATTTCTCCGGTGATGCCGAGCTCCGAGAATAAATAGCGGCCCGCCGCACCGATTCCGGCAGACCCGTGATCCCGCTCGCGCGGTGCCGCAGGCTTCCCTAAGCCGCCGTCGTCCAGTCCGAGCAGCGACTGGCGAATGTTCTGAATGGACCGCGCAAGTCGCATCCGCTCCTCGACCTTGCGGATGACCGACAGCACCTCCAACCGGTTGATTGGCTTCGTTATGTAATATTCGACCCCCAAGGCGTACGCCTCGCCGATCATTTCCTTCGATTCGACCTGCGACAGCATGATGATTTTGCCGGGAAACGACGGGGCGATCTCCCGCACCGTCTCAATCCCGTCCCGCCTCGGCATCAGCAGGTCAATGAGCCAAATATCGGTCCGCGTAACCGCCAGCAGCCCGGCATCCACATCCGCTCCGTCCGCGGCTTCGCCCGCCACCTCGCCGAGGTCTTCGTCTTCGATCAGCTGCGCCAGCATCCGGCGTACCGCCGGGTCGTCATCGGTTATAAAAAATCGCACTCCTTTTTCACCCGTCCTTATTCGTCGTTAAACTTGCTAACGGCAATTGTATGATAAATTCCGTTCCTTTTCCACCGATTCCTTCCCGAATGGTGATCGTTCCGCCGAGCCGCTCCACCGTTTCCTGCACGTAGGAGAGGCCGATGCCCGTCGAAGGAACCCCGGAAGCATCGTATTTGGTCGTATAGCCGGGATGAAAAACGATATCCCGCGAATGCTCCGGAATGCCCGGGCCGTCGTCCCTGACGCGCAGCTCCGTCGTGCGCTTGTCCATCCGGTCGATGACGACTTCGATATTCCCGTCCTTCGCGACGGCCTCTACGGCGTTCGAGACGAGATTGTTCAGCAGCGATAGCAGCGTGTAGGCGTGATAAGGGGGATGCGCCCCTTTGACTTTCAACGCAATCCGGATCGATTTGCCGTGCAGGCAGGCATATTTTTCATTCGAGCGGACCACCACGCCGCCAAGCTCTTCCGCCAGGCCGAAGTCGGCACGCTGCTCGCTTGTAATGAGCTGTGACAATCCGGCGTAGATGCGCTGATTGTCCTTCTTGATCTCATGCACTTGTCCGGCGATGCCCAAGGCTTGCCGGGCGAAATCGGGCTCGGCCGCGTCTTTGAGCCCCCGGTACAGCTCATAGGACGAGCGGGTAATCTGCTCAGCCTGCTGCAGCGTTTTTTGCAAATGGACCGATTCCTCGTACAGCGTCGAGATCAGCATCAGCCGATGCTCGTTCTCCAGCCGCTCCCGCTCCTGCAGCGCACGCACCTGCCTAAGCTGAATGATGTTGAAGATCGCCAGCACGAACGAGCTCCGGAACACGGCGATCACGATAATTTGCTCCAGCTCGTGCAGAATGATCGTGCGGCCCGGAAGCGAATAGCGAAAAAACAGCTCCGCCACATTGGAGCCGATTTCCAGCCCCATGCCGATCAGTCCGATCAGCAGCGGACTTTGGCGGTAGTTGTTGACCTGCGCCGCGGTGAACAAGGCCCCATAAGAGAAATAAAAGAAGAAAGCGGGAACATGCTGATAGAACGAAGCTTCAAGCGCCGCCCCGCCGAGCGCATCCACTCCGATCCGAAAGGCCGGTACGGTAAGGCCGGTCACGAATCCTGCCGCAAGCGGCGTTAACCCGCGAAGCCACAGCAAACTGAAAAAAAGCACGGGAGGCCCCATGCCGACGCGGAACGAATCCGAGAACGGATAAAATTTCAGCTCGCCGGCCAGCGGTACGAGAATGGCGACAAGGGCAAGCGGGATCAGGCGGTTTTGCCAAGAGACAGCCTTTTTCAAAATTCGCATCAACTCGCAACTGTAGGTTTTTGTAGTTTAGTGTAGACGGTCCATATGATAATATTCAAACCTATTATTTCACAGACGCCACTGATTTGGAAGCGCTTTTAGTAACAAAAGAGGGGGAAGCAGACATGAAAAAATTCGGATTGGCCCTGCAAATCGTAATCGGCCTGATGCTCGGGGTAGCCGTCGGGGCCATCTTTTACGGGAATCCCGGCGTCGAGACATACCTGAAGCCGATTGGGGACATCTTTATCCGCTTGATCAAAATGATCGTCGTTCCGATCGTTATCTCTTCGCTTATTGTCGGCATCGCCGGGGTAGGAGATATGAAGAAGCTGGGCAAGCTCGGCGGCAAAACGATCTTGTATTTTGAAATCGTTACCACGATTGCCATTATCGTCGGCCTGCTGTTTGCCAACATCTTCAAGCCGGGCGCCGGCATCGATATGTCGGGCCTTGCGAAAACCGATATTAAAACGTATGTCGATACGGCGGAAAAAGCAAGCCACAGCTTCGCCAGCACGTTCGTAAACATCGTGCCGAAGAACATTTTCGAAGCGTTTGTGAACGGCGATATGCTCGCCATCATTTTCTTCTCCGTCCTTTTCGGTCTCGGTATTGCGGCGGTCGGCGAACGCGGCAAGCCGGTGCTCAGTTTCTTCCATGGCGTCGCTGACGCGATGTTCTGGGTCACGAACCAAGTCATGAAGTTCGCACCGTTCGGGGTATTCGCCTTGATCGGCGTCACCGTTGCCAAATTCGGCGTAAGCTCGCTTATTCCGCTTGGCAAGCTCGTCATTGTCGTATATGCCAGCATGCTGTTCTTTATTTTCGTCGTGCTCGGAGTTATCGCTAAAATATCCGGCACCAGCATTTTGACGATCATCAAGCTGCTTAAAGACGAAATCATTCTCGCCTACTCCACGGCCAGCTCCGAATCGGTCATGCCTAAAGTGATGGAGAAGATGGAAAAGTTCGGCTGTCCTAAAGCAATTACGTCGTTCGTCGTCCCGACCGGCTATTCGTTCAATCTCGACGGGTCGACCTTGTATCAGGCGCTTGC
>NZ_JTHN01000221.1 GCF_001399685.1 Paenibacillus sp. A3 | reverse complement strand
TTCCGGGCGAGCAGAAGGCAGCGAAGGGTGACAAGAACCCTGCGGCGGAGCCGAAAGGGAACCCGGTCGCGGAGAAGGCTTCCGCAGAGCCACCGCCCAAGCCTGCCGCAGCGGACGGTCCGGCGCAAGAAGCTCCTACAGCCGGGGCGGCTTCCGATCCGGGGAAGGCCGCTGCCGGGAAGCGGACGGAGAGCGCTCCGGGCAAAATCAATTTGAACACGGCTACCGCCAAACAGCTCGACGAGCTCCCGGGAATCGGGGCCAGCCGGGCGCAAGCGATCGTCGAGCTTCGCAAGAAGCTCGGCGGTTCGTTCAAATCCGTGGACCAGCTGCTGGAAGTGAAGGGAATCGGCGAAAAAATGCTGCAAAAAATAAAGCCTCTCGTCACTTTGGAGCCTTGAGTCGGTCAGGCCGTGCAATTATGTCTGGAATGTTTTGCGGAGAAAGCTTTCGTTTTGCTGCGGAATGTGCGAAAATAGGTACGATTATCCATTATTTCTGTTGATCATAAGGAGGATGCAGTATGTCAGAAGAGCGCAAGCTTTCTTTGGAAACGTTGGCCGTTCACGCAGGACAGGAGATTGACCCAACGACGATGTCCCGAGCAGTTCCTTTGTACCAGACAACGTCCTATGGATTTCGCGATACGGATCACGCCGCCGATTTATTTGCTCTTAAAGAGTTCGGCAACATCTATACGCGCATTATGAATCCGACGACCGACGTGTTCGAAAAACGCGTTGCTGCGCTTGAAGGCGGAGCTGCGGCTCTGGCGACGGCATCCGGCCAAGCGGCCATCACGTACTCGATCCTTAACATTGCCGGAGCGGGCGACGAAATCGTCTCATCGTCCACCTTGTACGGCGGTACTTACAATCTGTTTGCAAATACACTGGCGAAACTCGGCATTAAAGTGCATTTCGTCGATGCGAGCGATCCGGAAAATTTCCGGAAAGCCATTACGTCGAAGACGAAAGCCGTGTTCGCGGAGGCGATCGGCAATCCTAAGGGCGATGTGCTCGACATTGCTGCCGCAGCGGCTATTGCGCATGAGAACGGCATTCCGTTGATTATCGACAATACGTTCCCGAGCCCGTATCTTTGCCGTCCGATCGAACACGGAGCGGACATTGTCGTTCACTCCGCGACCAAATTTATCGGCGGACACGGCACCTCGATCGGGGGCATTATTGTCGACGGCGGTCGTTTTGATTGGACAGCCAGCGGTAAATTTGCCGGTCTGACCGATCCGGACCCGAGCTACCACGGAGTCGTATATACCGACGCTGTCGGGCCGATCGCTTATATTATCAAGGCGCGTGTACAGCTTCTGCGCGACATGGGCGCTTCGATCTCGCCGTTCAACGCGTTCCTCCTGCTGCAAGGTCTCGAAACGCTCCACCTTCGCATGGAGCGCCACAGCTCGAATGCGCAGAAGGTTGCCGAATTCCTGGAAAAGCACGAAGCTGTGGATTGGGTAAGCTACTCGGGTCTTCCGAGCCATTCGTCGTATGAGCTGGCGAAAAAGTATTTGCCTAAAGGCCAGGGCGCGATCATGACGTTCGGCATTAAAGGCGGTGTGGAAGCAGGGCGCAAAGTGATCAATGCGGTACAGCTGTTCTCCCATTTGGCGAACGTCGGCGATTCGAAGTCGCTCATCATCCATCCGGCCAGCACCACGCATCAGCAGCTTAGCGAGCAGGAGCAGGCGGCTGCGGGCGTAACGCCGGGGATGATTCGCCTGTCCATCGGGACGGAAGCGATCGACGACATTATTTACGATTTGGATCAAGCGATCCAAGCAAGCCAGAAATAGAGCCGGAAAAAACAAAGGAGCTTGAATCAGCATGATGGCACGTAAAGATTGGGATACGTACTTTATGGATATCGCCTACATGGCTTCCACCCGCTCCCAATGCAGCCGAAGGCACGTTGGAGCCGTCCTGGTGCAGGGGAAGAAGCTGCTCGGCACGGCGTACAACGGCGCTCCGATGGGCGTGCCGGATTGCTCGGAAGCGGGCTGCATGCTCGTGGAAGAGTACGAATTAGTCGCATCGGACGGCAAGGAGCAGGTGGTTAAGAAGCAGCGCTGCATCCGGACGATCCATGCGGAGCAAAACCTGCTGTTGTTCACGGACCGTGAGGACCGCGAAGGATCTGTCGTTTATGTGACCGACCAGCCGTGCTGGACGTGCGCGAATATGCTCGCGAACAGCGGCGTATCGGAGATCGTGTTCCATCGGCCGTATCCGAAAGACAACGACAAGGTGCGCGCGCTGATGGAGCAGCGCGGAATGACGTTCCGGCAGCTTGAAAACTACGAGCCTCCGGCCGGAACGGTCAGCGAAGTGAAAAATTAGAACAATCCAAAGCTTAAGAGGAAGAACCTCTTTTGGGGCGTGCGTCAGGCATGCGCCCGGAAGAGGTTCTTTTTTTTGTTGCTGAAAGGAGGAGCGGATGTCTCAAAGACCGATCGTAGCGTTCGCGGTATGTTGGGGTATAGGCTATGCCATTGCGGTCATCGTGCGGCTGTCGTGGATGAATCTGTGGCTGGCGATGGCTGCAGGAATGCTGTATTGTGCTGCGATGATCATGAGACCAAAGGGGACCGTTTGGCTCCGCAGTCTGTTGATCGTCGCGGCAGCGGCGGGCGTATACGGCGACCACGATGCCCGAAACCGGAGCTTGGTCGAATTACAGACCGATGAAGTAAGCGGCGTACATTTTCAAGGGCGGATCGTGACGCCGGTTTCGGTAGACGGGGACCGCGTTTCCTTTCAAGCGGAAGCCGAATCCGTAGCCATTCCCGAGCATGCGGCACCGGGGAATGGCGGCAAGGGTGAGCGAATGCAGTTTTCGATCCGCTTGCTTGCCCAGGAGGAGCAGGAGACGGCTAGGCGTTGGGAGCGAGGCGACCGGATCGAGCTGGACGGAACACTGCGCCGCCCGGCGGAAGCGCGTAACTTTGGCGGCTTCGACTACCGGAACTATTTGCGGCTGCAGCATATTCATTGGCAGATGACGGCAAAAGGGACAGCAGGACTCACCGTCACGCCACCGGAAGCCGGGGAATGGGGCGGATGGCTTGCCATGCGCAGCATCGACCGTTTTCGGGACCGGTTGGCGGGGCAGGTAGACCAACTGTTTCCTCCAGATCAAAGCGGTTTTATGAAAGGCATGCTGATCGGCCTGACAGATGAGATCGAACCGCAGCAATTCGAGCGGTTTTCCCGGCTGGGCCTGACCCATATTATTGCGATCTCCGGCCTGAATGTCGCTATATTTCTGGCATGCTTAATCTGGCTGCTGCGCCGCTTCGGCCTGACACGGGAAACGGTTCTGCTTACCGCGCTCGCGCTCATGCCGCTTTATATCGCGGTCACCGGGGCTTCGCCTTCGATCGTCCGCGCCGGTCTGATGGCGATGATCGGCTTGTATGCCGCTTACCGGAACCGGCTTAAGGACGGGCTCCACATCGCGCTGATCGCGGGAGTCGGCATGCTCGTCTGGAATCCGTATTATTTGCTGGACGTCAGCTTTCAGCTATCGTTTCTGGTGACGTTGGGCCTCATTCTCGGCGTTCCGCAAATGAACAAGCTGCTGCCGGTAAAGCATGCGAAGCTGAGAGATGCGCTTTCGATAACCATAGTCGCGCAGTTGATTTCGTTCCCGCTGTCGATTTATTATTTCAACCAATTTTCTCTCCTATCGTTCGCTGCCAATTTTGCGCTGGTTCCGGCGTTTAGCGCATGGGTAATGCCGGGCGGGACGACGGCCATGCTGCTTGGGTTCCTCTGGGGAACCGGAGCAGGCTGGCTCGGGTGGCTGATTGCCAAAACGAATGCGCTTCTGTTTTACGTGGTGGAACAAACGAGCAAGCTGGATGCGTTTCAAACGATATGGCCGAGCCCTTCGCCGGTATGGATATTGGCTTATTACGGGCTGCTGTGCGCGGCGCTTGTGCTGCTGCAGCCGTTTGCGGCCAAGGACGAGTCGGCTGCGCCCGAACCGATGCTTTATGGGACAAAAACCAACAAGCTGCCGTTTCTAAACCGGCAAACGATGAATCGGTACGTCCTGCTGCCCGCCAGTTTGCTCGGCTTTGCGGGACTGCTCTGGTACGGTTACGATCCCGAACGCGGAACAGCGGAGGGACGCGTGCAGTTTTTGGATGTTGGGCAGGGAGACAGCATCTTGATCCAGACGCTCCCGGGAGGCCATACGATTTTGGTGGACGGAGGCGGGACGGTCTCCTTCCGGAAACCGGGGGATGCTTGGAAGGAGCGGAGAGACCCGTATGAAGTGGGCCGCAAGCTGCTCGTGCCGCTGCTCAAAAAACGCGGCGTGCAGCAAATCGACGAGCTCATTCTGACGCATCAGGATGCCGATCATTTCGGCGGCTTGCAGGCGGTGCTTGAGCACATCCCGGTGCGGCGGTTTTTGTTCAACGGGACTTTGAAGCCGCTGCCGGCCGTGGAAAAGCTGTTTCAAACCGCACTGGAGAAGGGAACGGAGCTCGTCGAGGTGGAAGCGGGAGATACACTGCAAGTCGACGCCGGTACGGCGCTTCATTTCTTGTATCCGCTGCCGGAGGGAGAGCGGGAGGGCGTGCGTATGGAGCAGGATCAAAACCCGAGCTCCGTGGTGTTTTTAATGGAGATGGCCGGTACCCGCTGGCTGTTCACAGGCGATATCGGACAGGCGGAGGAGCGAAAGCTGCTCGACCGTTGGTCGGCGGTATCCCGGGGATTCGCTCAAGGAGAGGCGCTGGCTCCAGCCGCTCGTGAACCTGCACTGTCAGCGGGGGCGGGAGCACAGGTATCGGTAGTATACAAGCCCGTCGATGTGCTGAAGGTTGCCCACCACGGCAGTAAGTCGTCTACGGCCGAAGATTGGCTGAACGCTTGGCAGCCGAAGCACGCGGTCATCTCCGCCGGGGCGAACAACATTTACGGGCATCCGAACCGGCAGGTGCTGGAGCGGCTGACGTCGCACGGGATAAGCGCGCAGCGGACGGACAGGGACGGGGAGGTGCAGATGACCGTGCGGGGCGGAAAGATTTATACGCGAACGAAGCTCCGGCCCTAAAGGTATGGCGCTACGGCGCGCCTATTGCACCGCATAACGCAGCGAAAGCCGCCCGGTCCATGCGATGATGGGCCGAGCGGCTGTTGCGAGGCGGAAACGCTGGTAAAGGTGCGGTCTGCGCTAAGAGGCGGCATTCACCGAAGCGACCGTTCGGGGGCGCCTGCGGATATAAGCATACACGGTCAGGACGACGATCAGCTCCGAAAGCGGGATAGCGAGCCAAATTCCGGTCGTTCCCATGACATGGGGCAGGGTGAACAGCAGGGCGACCATGATCAGCATCTCGCGCGCTACGGTAATCCAGGTGGCCATTTTGACTTGGTCGGTCGCTTGAAAGTACGTCATCATGACAAAGTTGACACCCATGAACAAATAGGCGATGAAAAACAGGCGTATGCCGGAAGCGGCCAAGTCCTGAACCTCCCGGGTAAACGAACCGAACAAGGAGACGATGCCGTCGGCCGTAACCAAACCGATCAGAAACACGCCCAGCCCGATGCCGATCGACGTTTTTACGGCGATGCGGATCGTTTCCCGCTCCCGGGCATGCTGCTTCGCGCCCCGATAGTAGCTGATCAGCGGCTGAATGCCCGAGCCCATGCCGATGAACAACATAAGCACCACGCTGTGCACGTAATTTAGAATGGAGAAGGCCGATACGCCTAACGTGCCTGCCCACCGGACCATAGCCATGTTGTAGCCTGCCGTGAAGACGGCAATGCCCAATTCCGCGACGAAGCTCGGAAAGCCGATCGTGAACGTGCTTTTGGCCAGCTTCCACGACAAACGCAGCTTGACGAAGCGGAGGGTGCTGTCCTTGCGCAGGAAATGCGTGAACAGCACGCACGCTCCGATGGCGGATGCGCCGATCAGCGCCCATGCGGACCCGGCTACACCGAAGTCGAGAACAAACAATAGCACGTAATTTAGCCCGATATTGCATACGGCTGTCACGAGCAGCGAAATCATCGCCAGATTCGGATTGCCGTCGTTGCGTACAAAGATGCTGAACGCATTTTGCACGGTGACGACAAAGCCGAAGCTCAGCAGCACGGTCATAAATTCCATCGCATAAGGCATCGTCTCGTCATTGGCTCCGAGAAACAACGCCAGTTTTTCCCGGAATAAATACGCAATTCCCGCCAGTGCGAGCGTCAAGCTGAAGATGAGCGTAAGCGAATGAGTAAAGATCGAGCGTGCCTGCTCGGCATCTTTGGCGCCCAGCGATCTGGAATATAGAGCCGCACCGCCGATGCCGACCCAAAGCGATATGGCAAAATAAATCGAAAATACCGGAAAGGCGACATTGACCCCCGCCAGCGCGACCTCGCCGAGCCGCTGCCCGACAAAAATGCCGTCAATCACGACGTTAATGGACATCATAAACATGCCGACAATGGACGGAACCAAATAACGGACGAATACTTTGCCTACGGTATCGGATTCCAGGGCTGTCAGTTTGTTGTTTTCAAGTTGCATCATACACCTCTAACGATCTTCTTTAAGTATTCCATTCCAGAATAAGGAAAAGGTTGTTTCGGCCGCTTGGATAAAATAATCCGGGCTGCCGAAAATCAGTTTGGCGGTCAAGCCTTCGTAAATCGTATGCACGGCGAGCGCGCCTTCCTTCGGATTGACCTGCGTGGTCGAGTCGAGTTGAAAAGCAAGCTCCAGCAGATGTAGCAAATGATGCGAATACAATTCGTACATGGTGATGCACAGTTCCTGCAGCGGCTCGGGAGGCATGAACGCCATCAGAAACATCAGCTTCACATTCCGGTTGGTCGCGTAGCGGTCTTTCATCTCCTCGACGAAGGTGCGCAGCAGCGCCTGGAGCGGCTCCCCCTTATGCTCGTGAAAAAACGTAGTCAAGTAGGCGATTTCCTGCTTCGTTGCATCCTCGTGGATTTCGACGACCAAATCTTTCTTGTTCTCAAAATGAGCGTACATCGACTGCTTCTTAATCCCTACTTCTTGGGCAATATCCGCCAGCTTCGTACCCTCGTAGCCGTATTGCAGCAGATGCCCTATGGCGGCTTTCTTGATCTCTTCTCTTCGGCTCATCGTATCCACCTTGGCTCTATAACTTCGTTTACCTTACCATAGTCAGGTAGGCATATCGGCAATATTATCACATTTTTAGCTATTTTCAAACAGGAAACTTACTGTGGTCAGTTCTTTATAAAAAACAAGTCTTGAAACTCGGCCCAGAGTTTGCTATATTTTTTGTTTGTGGGGCTTCGGTTATAATGGCCGGAGCTACCGCGGGTGGGTGAGGGTTAACTAGAACCGAGGATCGGTTATGATATTTTCGCAGCGATTCAAAGCTAGCCTGTTGGTACTGACCGGCGCTGCATCGTACGGGATACTGTCCACTTGCGTCAAGCTGGCGTATAAGGATGGTTTTTCGCCCGCCGAGGTGACGGGCAGCCAAGTGTTGTTCGGCTTTGCGGCTTTGTGGCTTCTGAGCATCCGTTGCTGGGGTTACATGAAAAAGATGCCGAAGATCGTCTTTCTGAAGCTGCTCGGCAGTGGGGTGTTTACGGGGCTTACCGGCGTGTTTTACTACTACGCGCTGCAAACGTTGAGCGCGTCGTTCGCGGTGCTGCTACTGTTCCAGTTCACCTGGATGGGGCTGCTCGCGGATTGGCTGCTGCAAAGAAAAGCGCCCAACCGGTTTCAGCTTATCGGCGTTGTCGTCGTGCTGGCCGGCACGCTGTTCGCCTCCGGCTTTCTCGAAGGCAGCGTGCCTCAGCTCAGCTGGACCGGTATCGGGCTTGGGCTGCTTGCGGCCGCAAGCTATACGCTGACCGTCTATTTCAGCGGTAGGGTTGCGACAGACGTGCCTGCGATTTTACGCAGCTCGTGGATGCTGACGGGATCGGTTATCGTCGTGTCGCTTATTTATCCGCCGACGTTTCTGTGGAGCGGCGCGTTGACGAACGGCTTGTGGGGATGGGCGGTCATTCTTAGCCTGTTCGGCATGATCCTTCCGCCGTACTTGTATACCAAGGGTGCCCCGTATCTCAGTACCGGCGTAGCCTCCATCATCGGGGCGATCGAGCTGCCCGTCGTCATTGTGTGCTCCAGCCTGCTGCTTCATGAGCAGACCGGCTTGCTCCAGTGGCTCGGCATCGGGCTTATTTTTGCCGGCATCGTCGTATCCGAATGGAAAATCAAGCGCACTAGCCAAAGCGAACGGAACCTTGCGGAGCCCCAAACGAACATGTCGCGGTAAGCGATCGGTAGCAACAGTTTAAGTAAATCAAAAAGAGGCATTCTTCCGAGTATGACGTGAATCTGCTTGGAAGAAGCCTCTTTTTTTTGACGGGTACGATTATTTTTCCCGGTATTGACTTAGCCGCTGCAGCGTACCGGCTGCTTCGCTCATCAACTCGCCGATCAGCTTGCTTGCGGATTGAGTCCTATTTAAGCGCAGCGCTTGCCCGGCCCAGAGCGACATATACTGCGGGTTATTTTCATTCGCCGCGGCCTTGCGGATGTCTTGCGTTAATTTATTTTGGATAGGGTACTCGGGAATGGGCTCCGAATATTGCTTCATATCCGAAATAAATTCATTTTTGATCCCCCGGGCCGCTTTTCCCGAAAAAGCGACGGTCACCGTCGTATCCTCTTCGCTGCTTTGAAGAATGGCACGCTTGTGCTGTTCGTGGGCGCCGCTTTCGTCGCAGGTCAGAAAAGCGGTGCCTATCTGCACGCCGGAAGCGCCCAGCGCCAGGCTGGCGACGATACCGCGGCCATCCATAATGCCTCCCGAGGCGATGACGGGAGTGCGGACTTGGGCGACGATTTGAGGAACCAGCGCCATCGTTCCGACCAGTCCGTCCTCGTAACGGCCCAGGAACGTGCCGCGGTGTCCGCCGGCTTCGCTGCCTTGGGCGACGATAAGGTCGATCCCGGCCGCCTCAAGCGCCAGCGCTTCGCGAACCGTGGTCGCGGTCCCGATGATCTTAGTGCCTTCGCTTTTCAGCTTGCCGATGAGCTCCGGCGAAGGAATGCCGAAGGTAAAGCTGAACACGGGCACGCGTTCGTCCAGAACGACTTGAAGCTGCTCTTCAAACGTTTCTTGAAACTTAGCGGGCATGACCCCCGGCGCAAGCTTAAACCGTTCCCGATAACGGTTTAACCACTCGTTCATGCGTTCTGCGGTATCATCCGGCGGACCGAACGGCTCAGGGGTGAATAGATTGACGGCAAAAGGGCGATCCGTCCGACGGCGGACATCCTCGATGGCGCGTTTGATTTGCTCGGGCGTGAGATATCCGGCGCCAATCGTCCCCAGACCGCCGGCTTCCGACACGGCGGCTACGAGCTCCGGAGTCGTCGGCCCCCCGGCCATGCCGGCTTGTATGATGGGATAGGAACATCCGACGATGTCTGTCATCGGGGTTGAAAACATGGTACAGCACTCCTTCCGAAAACTATAACGGCATATCCAAACCTGCTATGTTCTCATCATAAGCAACCCGGTTCGCCAAGTAAAATCGCAATAGCTGATACCCGCCATCTCAATCTAAGATGGCTGGCCGGAGCCGCGGGGCACATGGAAGCGGTTCTTGATCTCATGGAGAAACAGCTTGTAGGCTTGCGTCAAATAGGCGTCTTTCCGTCGAATAAATACCGTTTGAACTTTCCCGTACCGTTCCGGGATCGGATAGGATCGGACGAGGCTTTCCTTGGTTTTGCTCCGCACGATCGATTCGGGAAGCAGAGAGACGCCAAGTCCGGCGGCAACACAGCCGATAATCGTCTCCAAGGTGCCGAATTCCATAATTTTGACGGGTATGACGCCTTCCTCCTGAAGCCAGCCAAGCAGCTTGGCCCGGTAGGAGCAGCCGGAACGGAACACGAGAACGGTCCGGTCCGTCAATTCCTTCGGAAAATCAAGATGCGGGCGCAATGCGTCCGTGACAAGGACAAGCTCTTCCTCGATGACGGAATCCTGCAGCAGCTCCGGATGTTCTACGGGTCCCATGACAAACGCTCCGTCCAAGCTGTAATCGAGCACCGCCTGAATCAATTGCTGCGACGGTCCCGTCACGAAAGACAAATCGACCTCCGGGCACAGCCGGTGATAGTCTGCCAGCAAGTGGGGCAGCCGGACGGCGGCGGTCGTTTCCATCGACCCGATCGACAACGGCCCGGTCGGCGTCGACGCATCTTGAACCGCTTTGCGTGCCTCTTCCAATAAGCGCAGCGCTTTGTCGGCGTACTCAAGCAGTGTTTTGCCCGCAGGAGTCAGCGTAATGCCCCGGTTATGCCGGTAAAAGAGCGGGGCGCCAAGCTCTTTTTCGAGCTGCTTGATTTTGGTGGTGACGTTGGATTGCGCATAATTTAGCAGCTGGGCGGCCTTGGAGACGCTGCCGCTCCGCGCGGCGGCTTGAAATATTTGAAGAGCTGCGGTATCCAGCGGCATGATCGGTGCCTCCTTTGGTATATGAAAAAATGATACATCTTATCAAAATCATTTTATTTACATGATACCAGGCTGCGTCTATGATAGACAAGACAATAAAGTTTGTTTTTTACGAGATAGCGGAGGGATCGGGATGAACGAGCAAAACAAGCGTTCGCTATTATTGGTCGGCGGGGGAGTCGCTTCTCTTTTTATCGCAATGGGGGTCGGGCGGTTCGCTTATACGCCGATTCTACCGCTGATGCTAAAGCAGCAGCTGTTTTCCGAGGCGGGCGCAGGCGCGCTGGCATCGTCGAATTATGCGGGTTATTTGGCCGGTGCGATCATGACCGCCTTGGGGACTCGGAAGGAGAGCAGATTGAGCCGGCTGAAGCTGGCGCTTATCGTCAGCGTGGCGACGACGGCATGGATGGGGATCGCGGACAGCTATGCGCTATGGTTCGCGCTGCGCTTCGTCTCCGGCTTCGCAAGCGCCGTGATCTTCGTTTACGTGTCCGGATTGGTCATGGACGGCTTGGCAGGGTTGTCAAAGCCTCATCGTGCGGTGGGGCTCTTTTACAGCGGCGTCGGCCTCGGCATTACGGCGACCGTTTTGCGGTCCCTTGGCTGCATGGGCAGTACGGCTGGCGTGGCACGTGGCTTGGCATAGCGCTGCAAGCGGTCGGGATCGCTCTTCCCGTCATTTATCCGGCCTGGCCGGGCGTGCTTACGGGGGCCGTGCTGTTCGGCTTTACGTTCATGGACGTCACGACGCTGACCATCTCGTGGACGCGGCAGCGGATGCCGGCCGATTCCGCAAGATTTGTCGGCGTCCTTACCGCCGTTTACGGCACCGGGCAGGTGGCCGGTCCGATCGCCGCAGGCTGGATGGTGTCGGGCAGCGGGCACTACCAAGGGGCGTTAATCGGCGCAGCTTCGATCGTGTGCGCCGGAGCGCTCGCAACGATCTTTCCGGCCGAACGAAAGGGCGCTTACGCAAAGACGGCCCGAACATCGGCAGTCAAACGGTGACACAGACCGGGAGCATGGCAATAACTTGAGCTTGTTGAGAAAGTGGACTTTAACAAAAATAGAGATACATACGTAGGTGGGGTATCCACTGGAGAAGCGATAGCGGCCGCCTTTGTCATCGGGAAATGTCCGCTGTTAAGCGGCTTCTAATCAAATTTCCCGATGACAACAGCGGTCGGAAGTGGATACTCCACCCCTTCGTAACCTCTATTATCCCATTTGACCACTTTCTCAACACTCTGAACTTTTTGTTTTATATTTGAACTCATTATCGGATTCTCAGTGAATCTCCGGGCACGAGCCTTTAACGGGTATCGTCAGCCGAGAGCCGCGGGGTATCCGATCTTTTTTTGCCGCGAAACAAAAAAGCCCCTTTCACGTATAATTGAACGACATAAGTCGGCTGTTCAAGCATGACAACTTCTATATACCTTGAAGTCAAAATTTGATATGCTGATAGAGTTGTGTTCCGGGTGCAACATTTTGCCCGACGCACTCGTTTATAAGGTTGCAAGAGAGGGGGATCCCAGTGGTAGCGCCTGAAGTTATCAAGGCTGCCCAGTCGGGCGATCGCGACGCTCTAATTACCCTATTGCGCGAAATTGAAAACCACGTCTACCGTACTGCTTATTACATTTTGAACAATGAGCAGGATGCGATGGACGCCGCTCAGGAAGCGTTAATCCGAATTTATACGAAGATCAACTCCTACGAAGAAAAGGCTCAGTTTAAAACGTGGGTGCAGCGCATCGTGACCAACTTGTGCATCGATAAATTCCGCCGGGCCAAGCCTACGGTTTCGATCGAGCAGCACGATTTGAGCTTTACCGACCATAAAACGGTGGAAGACGAAGTGATGTCTACGTATATCGCTCAAGACATCCGAGATGCAATCGACAAGCTCCCCGAGCACCATCGGTCCGTCGTGGTGCTTCGATACTTGCAGGATTTTTCCTACAATGAAATAGCGGAATCGCTCGACTTGCCGATCAACACGGTGAAATCTTATTTGTTCCGGGCGAGACAGCAGCTCCAAACCATCCTGAGGGAGTACAAAAAGCCAAGCGGCGACGCGGTTCGAGGGTAAGCGGCGCAGCATGAAGAGGATATACGAATCGTTACGGAAAGGTAGTGTACGGGGATGATGTGTCAAGAGGTGATCGAACTGATGCAGAGATACCTGGACCGGGATCTCGATGAAACGGAGTACGGCCGGATGCTTCAGCATCTGCAGCAGTGTCCGGATTGCACGGAATTGTTCGAACGTCTTGTTAATTTATCGAACGAGCTGGAGAGCTTGCCCAAGGTAACCCCGCCATTCAGCTTGGTCGATGCCATATTGCCGAAGCTGGAGCAGCTTGAAGCGGAAGGAGCCGAACCGGGTACCGCTTACGCCGCTTCCGACAAGATAGAGCGAGAAACGGAAGCGCTGCGGGCTAAGACCGCCCCTGATCCGGCGGACGAACGTCCGACCTGGGGAAGCTGGCGCAAAAATATGCGGGAATGGATTTCCTTCCCCGTGTTCGGCGGCGTCGTGGCGGCCGGGCTCGTGTTCGGATTTTTCCTGTTCCAGAACCAGCAGTCCAATCCCGAGGCGGATGCGGGAAGATTGCTGCTCTCGATGACGGATAAGAAAGCGGAAAATGCTGCGGCCGGCCAAGCGACTGATGCGGCGAAAAGCAAGCCGGCGGCGCAGACGGAGGGCAAGCCGGTTCCCGCGAGCGGCTCCGATAACAAAGCGGCGTCCGAGGAGCACAAGCTCCAAAATTCGTCCGCAGGGAGCGGCGACGCCAACAAAGAAGCTCCTGTCCGCTCGGGAAGCTCCGATACAGCGGATACGGACCGGAGCGCAAGTCAGACGGCCGGACCCCAGCAGCAGACGTCTGGAGGCGGGAACAAGACGGCGGAACCGGAGCAGCCTGTTCAGGAGAAGCAGCCGAAGGCTCCGGCAGAGAGACGCGATAATGTAGCGGTGCCTTCCCAGCAGCCTGCTACTCCTCCGGCACAGGAAAAAGGCGGTCAGTCCGGGGAGCATGGCGGTCAACAGACGGTAGCGCCGAGGAACGGCAGCAGCGAGCAAGCCAAGGGCTTCATCGCCTCTGAGCCATCCCAGCCTTCGGAGGAAGCGGGTGCCTCCGAGTCGGCCGACGCGGGCGGTGCCGAAGCGATGGATAATCAGCCGCCGCTGGAAGGCTCCGCTCAAGGCGGCTCGTATATGGGCATTGCGGCAAAGCCGGACTCGAAGCCCGCGGCTCACGAGCTTGCATCCCCGGACGAGAAGTATAAGGCATCGGTCCGGGAAGAGAAAATTGTTGTTTTTGACAAAGACGGCAAAGAACTGTATGCGTCCGGCTACAATTGGAAGGGTGCGGATCGTATCGAGCTTGTGGAATGGTCCGGCGACGGGAAATTGACGTACCGGGTCAACATGTCCGAACAGTCCAAGACGTTCGTCATCGACCTCAAAGCCAAGACCGAGACGGAAATCAAGCCGAGCAAGCCGTAACCGAATGCAGGTTTCAACAAGTTCATGAAAGTTTAACATATTGGTAAAGAGAACTGTTGCACCCCGCGGCGTACATTCACGTATATATACAATAGATTAAGACGGAAGACGATTCACGTCGTATGACCATCTGCGGGCCGGTTTCTAGAGCCTGCCCGGCAGATGTTTATATAGATGGGTTTCGGGCAAAGGGATTAGGTCGGGCCTTAGGGCTTTGACGTAATCCCTTTGTTGTTGGTATCATGAAGGACGTAAGCAGAGCGGGAAGGAACGGTGGGCGGCACGATGGATTATAAAACGGCGATGAAGCACATCAGCAAGGGGCAGTTTAAGCCCGTATACATAGCCTACGGGGCGGAAGGCTATCTGATTCAGGAGCTGATCTCCCGGTTGACGGACAAACTGATCGAGCCGGAGCATAAAGCGTTTGCCGTATCGCGGTACGATCTGACGGAAACGCCAGTCGACGCCGTCATCGAGGAGGCGGAGACGCTGCCTTTTATGGTGCCGAGCAAGCTGGTCGTGGCGACGAATGCGCTGTTTCTGACAGGCGCCAAGGAAAGCGGCAAAGTGGAGCATTCGCTCGAACGGCTTGCGGACTATTTGAAAGCCCCGGCGGATTTCTCCATCATCGTCTTTACCGTCGAGGCGGACAAGCTGGACGAGCGCAAAAAGATCGTTAAGGCGCTGAAGGAAGCCGATGCGCTTGTTCCGTGCGCCATGCTGTCTGCGGACGAACTGACGGGATGGGTCAATCAGGAAGCGGGAAAAGCCGGTTTTTCGTTCGGTCCCGGGGTCGCGGAGCAGCTCATTCTGTACACGGGCACCAGTCTTCAGGCGCTCGTTAAAGAAGTGGAGAAATGCGCCCTTTACGTCGGTCAGGGGGGGACGCTGCAAGCCGGAGATTTGGAGCAACTCGTCACGAGAAGCATCGAGCAGAACATTTTCCTGCTGATCGAGCATATCGTTCAGGTTAAGCTGGATCAGGCGTTTACGATGCTGAGCGAGCTCATCCGCCGTAAGGAGGAGCCGATCAAAATTGTGATGCTGATCGCCCGGCAGTTCCGCATCATGTTCCAAGTGAAGGATTTAATGCAGCAGGGCTATTCGCAGCAGCAAATCGCCGGCCAGCTCGGGCTGCATCCGTACGGCGTGAAGGTTGCGGCCGGTCAGGCGAACAAGTTCGAATTGAAGCAGCTTGCCGATATTTTGCAGCAGCTGGCGGATCTCGATTACCGGATGAAGAGCGGGAAAATCGACAAGGTGCTGGGCTTGGAAATGTTTCTGCTGCGGCTGGCGTCCTGACGATACAAGAGAAGAGCATGATCGTTCCGGGAAGGGACGGCCATGCTCTTTTACTTTACAAAACTCAAGTCCCTATTATCATATAGTCGGATAACTTTGTGTTGGTCCGTTCCTTCGAATATCCAAGCTCCGCTTTTATCAATCTCCCTAATGACCTCGACTTGCTCATCCGCTGTCCGTTTATACCGCCCGGCCTCCGTTTGAGGATGAACGATACCATCCAGCTCATACCAAGGAACATTCAGCTTTTGGGATAAACGCTTCGCCAAGGTCGTTTTGCCGCTAGCTACAATTCCAACGATGAAAACCTTTTTCATAGGAGCTCCTTTGTAAATAAAAAAGACCGACAGGACAAAATCCTGAAGGTCTTTCTTTATCGCATGTATGTTGTTGACAACGGGTACGGAGACAAAGCCTCGTACCTGCTGCAACACCGCTTAAGTACCTTACGATTGAGCGGAAAGAGCATTAAGTCTTTTCGCGAGACGGGACTTTTTGCGGGCAGCGGCATTTTTATGGATTAATCCTTTGGTCACTGCTTTGTCCAACTTTTTGCTGGCAGCGATCAGAGCGGCTTTAGCCGTTTCCACGTTGGTGCCTGCGATTGCAGTTTCAGCTGTTTTTACAGCCGTGCGGAGCGCGGATTTGTGCGAAGCGTTGCGAAGACGGCGCTTCTCGCTTACTTTCACGCGTTTAATCGCGGATTTAATGTTTGGCATGACGTTCACCTCCTACCACAACTTGCAAAAAAACATAGGTCATGTTTTGTTGACAACTCTTAATATTCTAACATGGGCAATATGAAAATGCAATAGAATCGCCGGACCTAGCCTGTAAAACTTTTGCATAACGGAATTGGCTTTTTCACACAATAACTTGGCAGCCAGAATGAAAGGAGACGAGAGCATGGGATTGGATTTGAGCGCATACTCCGTACGCACGGATCTCGCCCTTGAGGCGCACGACTTGGCATCGGCCGGCGGAATGACGATACCGGGCATTGAGCGGACGCAGTACGAGCAGGAAGGCGTCCGGGTCAGCGTCATTGATATTACTTCCCAGGAGGGCTCCCAGGCGGTCGGGAAGCTTCCGGGTCATTATATAACCTTGGACGTGCCGGCCCTGCGTCAAAAAGACAGCGATCTGCAGGACCGGGTAACTACAATATTCGCCCAGGAGTTCGAGAAATTTTTGCACAAGCTGAATATCGGGCCGAAGGCGAGCGTGTTGATCATCGGACTCGGCAACTGGAACGTGACGCCCGATGCACTGGGACCGATGGTCGTGGAGAATGTCATGGTGACCCGTCATTATTTCGAGCTAATGCCGGATCAGGTCAGCCCGGGCTATCGTCCGGTAAGCTCCGTGGCGCCGGGCGTGCTTGGGACGACCGGGATTGAAACGAGCCAGATCGTGCAAGGAATCGTGGAGCAGGCGAAACCCGATCTGGTGATCGCCATCGACGCGCTGGCGTCCCGTTCGCTCGAACGCGTCAACACGACGATTCAGATCGCTGACACGGGTATTCATCCCGGGTCGGGCATCGGCAACAAGCGCAGAGGCTTGACGCTGGATACGCTTGGGGTGCCCGTCATCGCCATCGGCGTGCCGACCGTCGTCTATGCGTCGACGATCGTGAACAATGCGTTCGATATGATGCATAACCATTTCCGCAAACAGACGACGAACACCGGACATATTCTCGGTCTTCTCGACAATATGCAGGAGCAGGAGCGGCTGCAGCTGGTGAAGGAAGTGCTGAACCCGCTCGGCCATGATCTGCTCGTCACGCCGAAGGAGATCGATCAGTTCATCGAAGACATCGCCAATATTATTGCCAGCGGGTTAAATGCTGCGCTGCACGAGGCGGTAGATACGAGCAACGTGTCTGCATATACGCATTAAGCCGAACGAACGTCCGGGAACGGCAGGATGACGAGCCTCCGCCCCGGCGTTTTTGATTGCGCCGGTAAATTTCCTCACGGTCTATGATTTTCAGGTTCTATCTTCTAGCGCGGCTTCATAGAGTTGGTAATAGAGAAGCGGACTTCCGGCGGCAAAAAATCGTCGGAAAGTGCCTGCTCAGCCGAAGATGCACCAGAAGCCGAACAAGGAGGAATGGATCATGAAATGGCCGGCCGTAACCGTCAATTTAAGCAGGTACCGGAAAATGGGACAAGCCATCGGCATGTACTCAAGGACGTTGACCATCCTGATGACAGGATGTCTGTTGTTTTTTATAGCCATCGGTTTGCTGGGATATGTGCATTCGACCGTATCGAACCCTTCCCCATCCACGTCTATGAAGGGACTGGCGGCATCCGTATCCAGCCGGTTCTTCATGGATATGATGGGGATGGAGGTGCCGGGTCTGCAGCAGGACCGAAAGTCGTTTACGTTTTCGCAATCGAACGTGTCGGGCTTCCTGTTCTCGCTGTTCACCGATCTCAATCCGAAGGACCCGAAGACGCTCATTTCCCGGGAGGTGCCCGGGCTGTCGCAGGAGCGCTCCGTGCTGCTGAGCGGCGCCGACGGCTTCGTCGTCGATTCTCCTGAGGACTACGGCCCCAAATCCGACGTGTTCCAGCGCGGAGATTTGGGAGAAGCGGGCTCAATCACAGCCAATCCCGGAGCGAAATCCGTCGATGAAGGGAAAGTGCAGGGTCCGGCCATCCCGCTGCCTGCGGCCGAAGGACCGAGAATGGCCGGCAAGAACGTCGCTTTCATCTATCAATCGCACAATCAGGAATCGTATTTGCCGGAGCTGCCGGGCGTCCGAGATCCGGACAAGGCGTACGACCCGAAACGGAACGTAACGTTGGTCGGACTGCGGCTCGCCCAAATGCTGGAAAAGGAAGGCATCGGCGCCGTGCATTCCGATAAAAACTATCCGGCCATCGAAAAAAGCTTCAACTACTACTACTCCTACAAATATTCGTTCAAAACGCTGGAAGAGGCCGTATCCGGGCACCCGGACTTGAAATTTTATTTTGATATTCACCGCGACTCGCAGCGCCGCGACAAGACGACGGCGACGATCAACGGAAAAGATTACGCGCAAATCTACTTTATCATCGGCGGCAAAAATCCGAATTGGAAGCAAAACTACCAGTTTGCCGAACAAATCGACCGCGTGCTCGAAGCGAAGTATCCCGGCCTCTCCAAGGGGATTCACGCCAAAAATGGAGAAGGCAACGGCGTTTACAATCAGACCTTCTCCCCGAACAGCGTGCTGATCGAAGTTGGTGGGGTGGACAACAGCCTGGAGGAATGCTATCGCACCGTGGATGCGCTGGCCAAGGCGGTTTCCGAAGTGATCCTGAATGCGGAGAAGGTCGATGCGCCGGTTACAGACGGGAAAGACGGGAAAAAGTAACGGCCGGTACCGGACCCCGGCGAGAAAGAGAGGAGAGCGCGGTGAGAGGAAATGCGTTCGTCAAAGTCGGCGCCGTAGGATTGGCGATGGCCTTCTGCATCTTTTTCGGAGTTGCGCTTGCCACGCAGGGAACCGAGCGGATCCACGGCCCGCTGACAAAGCCGCAGGGCGAGGCCGGTGAGGCGAAGCAGCACGCGTATACCGCCGCTCCAGCAGGGAAGCAGGGTCTAGCCGGAGCAAATGCAGTTGGGCCGGAGCACAAGCCGCAAGCGCAGCGCCCTGCGGAGGCCAAAGCGAAGCCGGCCATGCCGGAAGATCCGGCTGCGAACACGGGCATCAACCGTGTCGGGAACAAGACGGGAGAGCTGCTGCAGATTGCGGCGTATCACGGCATCCGTCTCGTCGTCTCCCTGTTCGAAGCGTTAAGTCCATAAGCGCCGTCTTCGGGAACGGGACGGAGATGGAAGTTTAGGGGTGTCCATTGCTGCCCGCCGTCACAACTGCTATAATTAGAAGTATTGTAAATTTGCAGGTTAGTGAGGGTAAAGCTGCCGATGGATATCCAAGCCAGACAAAAGAAAATAAGAAATTTTTGTATCATCGCCCATATCGACCACGGGAAATCGACGCTTGCAGACCGCATCCTCGAATATACCGGCGCTCTTTCGTCGCGCGAAATGCAGGAGCAGGTGCTTGACCAGATGGATCTGGAGCGCGAGCGGGGCATCACGATTAAGCTGCAGGCGGTTCGCCTTAGCTACCGGGCCGACGACGGTGAAGATTATATATTGAATTTGATCGATACTCCGGGACACGTCGACTTCACGTACGAGGTTTCCCGCAGTCTTGCGGCCTGTGAAGGCGCGCTGCTCGTCGTGGACGCGGCGCAGGGGATTGAAGCACAGACGCTTGCCAACGTTTACTTGGCGTTGGACAACAATCTGGAAATTTTGCCGGTCATCAACAAAATCGACCTCCCAAGCGCAGAGCCGGAACGGGTGAAGCAGGAGGTCGAGGACGTGATCGGGCTTGACGCCAGCGATGCGGTGCTGGCTTCCGCCAAAGCCGGAATCGGGATTAAAGAAATTCTCGAGCAGGTCGTACAGAAGGTTCCCGCACCGACAGGGAATCCGGACAACCCGCTGAAGGCGCTCATTTTTGACTCGCATTACGACCCGTACAAGGGCGTTATCGTGTACGTCCGCGTCATCGACGGCTCGATCAAGGCGGGCTCGAAAATCAAATTCATGGCGACGGACAAAACGTTCGAGGTCATCGAGGTCGGCGCATTCAAGCCGCGCATGGGCTCGGTTCCTTCGCTGGAGGTCGGCGATGTCGGCTTCATCGTCGCCGGGATCAAGAACGTCGGCGACACCCGGGTCGGGGATACGGTAACGGACGCCAAAAATCCGACGCCTGAGCCGCTGCCGGGTTACCGCAAAATTAACCCAATGGTATTCTGCGGATTGTATCCGATCGAAACGAGCGATTACAACGATCTGCGCGAAGCGCTGGAGAAGCTGCAGCTGAACGACGCGTCGCTCAGCTTCGAGCCGGAGACGTCCACGGCGCTCGGGTTCGGCTTCCGCTGCGGATTTTTGGGGCTTCTTCACATGGAGATCATTCAGGAGCGGATCGAGCGCGAATTCAACATTCCTCTCATTACGACCGCACCGAGCGTTGTGTTCCGCGTGACGCAGACGAACGGCACGGTGCTGAACATCGAGAACCCGTCGCTGTTCCCGGAGCCGGGCAAAATCGACTTCGTCGAAGAGCCTTACGTCAAGGCGTCTGTCATCGTACCGAACGATTATGTCGGCGCCATCATGGAGCTGTGCCAATCCAAGCGCGGCGAGTATATCAACATGGAGTATCTCGACACGACCCGCGTGACGCTCACTTACGATATTCCGCTGTCGGAGATCGTCTATGACTTCTTCGACCAATTGAAATCGAGTACCAAAGGCTACGCTTCGTTCGATTACGAACTGTCGGGCTACAAGCGTTCCAATCTGGTGAAAATGGACATTCTGCTGAACGGGGAACAGGTGGACGCGCTCTCGTTCATCGTACACCGCGACCGGGCGTTCCACCGCGGCCGCATTATTTGCGAGAAGCTGAAGGAACTCATTCCGCGCCAAATGTTTGAGGTACCGGTACAGGCGGCGATCGGCCAGAAGGTCATCGCGCGCGAGACGGTGAAGGCAATGCGCAAGAACGTCCTTGCCAAATGTTACGGCGGCGATATTTCGCGGAAGCGGAAGCTGCTCGAGAAGCAGAAGGAAGGCAAAAAGCGCATGAAACAGGTCGGCAGCGTGGAAGTGCCGCAGGAAGCGTTTATGGCCGTATTGAAGATCGACGATAACTAAGAAAAAAGCAGGCAGGTGCTTCGGAGTTCCGGACGCCTGCTTTTGCCATTAGGGGGAACCTAAATGCTGCAGCGAACCCAGACACCCCAAGCGGTGTATATTCATATCCCTTTTTGCACGAACAAATGCCACTACTGCGATTTCAACTCCTACGTGCTGAAAGGCCAGCCCGTCACGGATTACCTGGACGCGCTCGAGCGCGAAATGGAACGGACGGTGCAGGCGGTCCCGCCGGGGGAGATTGAGACGATTTTCGTCGGGGGCGGTACGCCGACGGTATTGACGCCGGAGCAGATGGAAGTGTTTTTGCGCCGCGTCCGCGCTTATTTCCCGGCTTGGTCGCCGCAGTTGGAATTCACGATGGAGGCGAATCCGGGCACGACCGACCTGGAGAAGCTGCAAGCGATGAAAGAAGGAGGCGTCAACCGGATCAGCTTCGGGGTGCAGTCTTTTGACAACGGGCTGCTTGAAGGCATCGGGCGCATCCACAATACCGACGACGTGTACCGGAGCCTGGAGAACGCGCGGAAAGCCGGGTTTACGAACCTGTCCATCGATCTGATGTTCGGCCTGCCGAAGCAGACCAAGGCCGTGATGGAAGCGACGCTGAAGGAAGCGCTCGCGCTGGACTTGCCGCACTACTCGATCTACAGCTTGAAGGTGGAAGAGAATACGCTGTTCCACACGCTCTATGAGCGCGGACAGCTGCCGCTGCCCGAAGAGGATGAGGAAATCGGCATGTTTCTGCTGATTATGGAACGGCTGCGCTCGGCCGGCTACGGGCAGTATGAAATCAGCAACTTCGCCAGGCCCGGATACGAGAGCCGGCATAACGCGATGTACTGGCGCAATCAGAGCTATTACGGCCTTGGCGCCGGGGCTCACGGCTACGTTCACGGTCAGCGACATGTGAATATTAAAGGCGTCCAGCCTTATATCGACGCGACGCGCAGCGGGCTGCCGCTGTTGGACAAGAAGGCGGTGGAAGTTCATGAAGCGATGGAAGATTTCATGATGGTCGGGCTGCGGATGCTTGGCGGCGTGCGCAAGGCGGATTTTAACGAGCAGTTCGGTATGGAGCTGGACGACGTGTTCGGACATGTGCTCCAGCGGCAATGCAGCCTCGGACTGCTGGAGGCGAGCGCCGGGGGATACAAGCTGACGGAGCGGGGCGTGCTGCTTGGAAACGAAGTGTTCGGCGAATTTTTGGGAGCCGCAAAAAATACGTCAAAAATAGGTTGATCCTTTATACGTCTTGTTGTATATTTATTCATATCATTTTCTACATGAGATACTACTAGGCGATGGGTGGGAACCGCTATGACGACGACGTTGACCTGCAGACAAGCGACCGCGCAGGACATTGACACATTATACGACATTATTCAAGGCTATGCTGAAAAAGGAATTATGCTCCCGCGTACCAAGGAGACGCTGTCTGTGCAGCTTGATACGTTCGTCGTAGCGGAGATCGACGGCCAGCTTGTAGGCTGCGGCTCGCTCACAAGGCTCGGGCAGGATCTGGTCGAGATCCGGTCGCTCGGCGTTTCGGACGGATACAAAGGTCAAGGCATCGGCAAGGCGCTCGTTGGCTCGCTGCTGCACGAAGCGAAGCAGCAGGGCATCCCGAAAGTGATGGCGCTGACCTACGAGGTGGCGTTCTTCGAAAGAAACGGCTTTACCGTTGTCGAGAAGGAGATCTTCCCCGAGAAGGTATGGCGCGACTGCATCCACTGCAAAAAGCAGCATTGCTGCGACGAAATCGCCGTCTTGAAACGGCTCGACTGACTTGACACAGACCCTATGGGTCTGTTATTTTTGTATTAGCTTAGCACTCACTAGCACGGAGTGCTAACGAAAGAACGGTTTGTATATTGGGAAACAAGGCAAGCAAGATATGCCTTGGTTTATTTCTTTTAATATATTTGTTTTTCGGCTGATATGTTTTTGACGGAGGAAAGAACTGCAGCCGGAGAGTCTACGTGCCGCCTTTGAATTCGGGTTCTTACCGACAGGTAAGTTCAATTGGAACCCGAGTTCAACAGCGGCCGGAGGCTGCAGTTTCTTTCCCGCAGTCAACCCTCCATTCAGCCGAAAAAAAGCAAGGGGGACTTGGTGTGCTAACCGAACGTCAACGTCATATTTTAAGCGCCATAGTCGATGATTACATCCGTTCTGCAGAGCCGGTCGGCTCCCGCAGCATATCCAAGCGCGGCAACGTGGGATTCAGCCCCGCCACCATCCGCAACGAAATGTCCGACCTGGAGGAGATGGGCTTTCTGGAGCAGCCGCACACGTCGGCCGGCCGGATTCCTTCCCATAAGGGCTACCGATATTACGTCGATCATCTGATGCATTATAACCAGCTTCCTGTTCAGGATGTCGACATGCTCAAGCAGTTTTTTGCCGAAAAAATGCAGGAGATGGAACGCACCATCCAGCATGTGGCGCAAATTTTGTCCCAACTGACAAATTATACGTCTATCGTCATGGGACCGGAGATGCTGGGCACGACGATGAAGCATTTGCAGATCGTTCCGCTTAACGAGCGGACGGCTGTCGCGATTATCGTGACCAACACCGGACAAGTGGAAAACAAGACCGTCACGATCCCCGAAGGCGTTCCGATGTCGGAGATCGAGAAGTTCGTTAACCTGCTCAATGCCCGGCTCAAGAACGTGCCGCTGCTCCATTTCAAGGCGAAGCTGTACACGGAGATCGCCTCGGAGCTGAGCAGCTACGTCTCCGGTTACGAAGAACTGCTGCTCATGCTGGATCATGTGATGGACCGCGGAGAGGAAGAGCGGATATTCCTTGGCGGCACGACGAACATGCTGACGCAGCCCGAGTTCAAGGATGTCGATAAGGTGAAAAGCATTCTGGACCTGCTCGCCGAAGGACCGAAGATAGTGCAGCTGTTTGACGGAACCGGCGAAACGGACGGAATACAGGTGCGGATCGGCAGCGAGAACAAGCTGGAAGCCGTGAACGATTGCAGTTTGATCACCGCTTCGTATTCGCTGGACGGGCAGCTGCTCGGGACGATCGGCATCCTCGGACCGACACGGATGGATTACGGTAAAGTCATCAAACTTCTCGATCATTTGACGAAAGATTTGAATCAATTGATGGGGCGTTGGTACAAATGAGCCAAATCAAGCCGACAGGCCAGGAAGGCGAAGAGGCGTTTGCAACGCTGCGGAACAACGCGAATGCGATCCGCGCCATTTGCTCGGCGGTGGAAGGGACCCTCGGACCGAAGGGGCTCGACACGATGCTGGTTGGGACGCAAGGGGAAGTCGTCATTACGAACGACGGCGTGACCATTTTGGAAAAGATGGACGTCACCCACCCCGCCGCAAGATTGCTCATTCAAGTCGCCCGTTCCCAGCAGCATCAAGTCGGGGACGGTACGACGACGGCCACCGTGCTGGCGGGCGCATTGGTTGCCGAAGGCGTGGCGCAGGTCACGCGGGGCGTGCCGGTGGCGAAGGTCGTCCGCGGGGTTCAGGACGGCGTGGCCGCGGCGCTGGAGTCGCTGGCCCGCCGGGCGCGTCCGCTGGAAGGAATGAGTGATCCGCTGTTGTACCGGATCGCGTACATTGCCGGGCGGGAGCATGCCGACCTCGCCAAGCTGATCGTCGAAGGGGCGAAGCGTCTCGGCCCGGCGAAGCTGCGGGAGCCGCACTTCCGCTTTTCCGACGTCGTGATGTCGCACGGAAAAGCGGCGAACGAAGTGTGGCCGGGCTTGTTGATTAACAAAAAGCCGGCCAATGCCCAGCTTGATTTTCCGCCGGATACGGCGCAGGTGCTGCTGTTCCAGGATGCGTTCGAGCCGGAGTCGGTCGATGAGGAAGCGCTCATGACCGATGCGGGCTTCCACAAGCAGACGCAGCTGCGGGAGCAGTTCCGCGCCCTCTTGGAGAAGCTCGTCGAGCTGCGCGTCGGCTTCGTGGCCTCCGAACGGGGCGTCGATCCCGAGGCGGAGCAGTTCTGCACCGACCATGGGATCATGGTGCTGCAGCGCCTGCCGCGTGCGGAGCTGCGCCGCATCGCCGAATACACCGGCGCGCGGCCGATCCGCCGCAGCGGACTGCGCAAGCCCGCCTCGGAGCTTGCGGGCTATCTCGGCTTCGCCGGGCACGTCGCTTACGACGAGCGGCTGGAGAGCGTGCGGATGGCCGAAGGCAAAGGCCGCACGCAAGTATCCATCGTCGTGGGCGCCAGCACGAGCGAGGTGGTCGGCGAGCGGCTGCGCATCGCCCGCGACGCGGCTTCAAGCGTGCAGGCCGCGCTGCGCGGCGGCTCCCTGCCCGGCGGCGGGGCGGCCGAAATGGCTGTCGCCCACGAGCTTGACCGGCACCGCGAGACGGTACAGGGCATGGAGGGCTTCGGCATTGCCGCCGTCGCGCAGGCGCTTCGCAAGCCGCTGGCCCAAATCGTCGTAAACGCGGGCTACAACCCTCTGGAGAAGGTCGAAGAAGTGAAGGCGGCACAGATCGCTTCCGGCAACGATGCGCTCGGCATCGACTGCGATACCGGAAGCGTCGCCGATATGATGGCCGCCGGCGTCGTCGACCCGGCAGAGGTGAAGCTGCACGCGCTGCAGGCTGCCGGCGAGGTGGCATGCGCGGTGCTTCGCATCCACACGGTCATTAAGATGCGCCCGCGCACGGAAGAGTAAGGTCCAAGCATGCCGGGCGTTTCCCGGCCGCAAGGGATGGTTACAATAAGTAGAGATAGAGAGGCCGTATGGCCGATTCGGTTAAGGAGGTGACACAATTGAACGCGGAACAAAAAGAGCAAGCAAACGGACGCCCGGAGACGGACGTCGAAACCAACGAGCAAGAAACCGGAGCTACATATGACGCCGGAGCATCGGCCGAAGGAGCTGCCGACACGGAACAGGCAACCGGCCAATCGGAGGCTCAGGAGGCAGTCCATCCGGAAGTGGAAGAGCTCAAAAAACAAGCGGAGGAAAATCACCAGCGTTTTTTGAGGGCGCAGGCCGATTTTGACAACTTCAGACGCCGCACGCAAAAGGAAAAAGAAGAGTTTGCCAAATACGCTTCGTTCAAGCTGATCGAGCAGCTGCTTCCCGTGGTCGACAACTTCGACCGGGCGCTTGCCGCCAGCAAGGGCAGCAGCGATTACGAAGCCTTGACGAAAGGGATCGATATGATTTTCCGCCAGCTGGAGCAAGTGCTGACGAGCGAAGGCTTGCAAAAGATGGAAGCGGTAGGTCAACCTTTCAATCCCGAGTACCATCAGGCCATCATGCAGGTGGAGTCCGATGAGTACGAGGAAGGCATCGTCGTGGAAGAAGTGCAAAAGGGCTACCTGCTGAAAGACAAAGTCATCCGACCTGCAATGGTCAAAGTGAGCTCATAAAGCATAAATTATGAACGCGATAAGCGTATACCCATACAATGCACAGCGAAATTAAGGAGGCTAACCCTCATGAGTAAAGTAATCGGTATCGACCTTGGGACGACCAACTCCTGCGTAGCCGTCATGGAGGGCGGCGAGGCCGTCGTTATCCCGAACCCGGAAGGCAACCGTACGACGCCTTCCGTCGTAGGCTTCAAGAAAGACGGCGAGCGCGTCGTCGGCGAAACGGCGAAACGCCAAGCCATTACGAACCCTGACCGTACGGTCATCTCCATCAAGCGTCATATGGGGACGAACCACAAAGAAGTAATCGACGGCAAAGAGTACACGCCGCAAGAAATTTCGGCGATCATTCTGCAAAAGCTGAAAGCCGATGCGGAAGCTTACCTCGGCCAGTCGGTTACCCAAGCCGTTATTACCGTTCCGGCCTATTTCAACGACAGCCAGCGTCAAGCGACGAAGGACGCAGGTAAAATTGCGGGCCTCGAAGTGCTGCGGATCGTCAACGAGCCGACGGCAGCCGCTCTCGCGTACGGGCTGGAGAAAAGCGAAGACCAAACGATTCTCGTATACGACCTTGGCGGCGGTACGTTCGACGTCTCCATTCTGGAGCTTGGCGACGGCTTCTTCGAAGTTAAAGCGACCAGTGGGGACAACCGTCTGGGCGGCGACGATTTCGACCAAGTGGTTATCGACCACCTCGTGGCCGAGTTCAAAAAAGAGCAGGGCATCGATTTGAGCAAAGACAAAGCGGCCGTTCAACGTCTGAAAGACGCGGCCGAAAAAGCGAAAAAAGAGCTGTCCGGCGTTCTGACGACGACGATCTCCCTTCCGTTTATTACGGTTGTGGACGGCGTGCCGCAGCACTTGGAGATGAACCTGACCCGCGCCAAATTCGAAGAGCTTTCCGCCGAGCTGGTGGAAAGAACGATGGGACCGACCCGTCAAGCTCTGAGCGATGCGGGCCTTAGCGCGAACCAAATCGACAAAATCGTATTGGTCGGCGGTTCCACACGGATTCCGGCCGTTCAAGAAGCCGTTAAAAAGCTGACGGGCAAAGAGCCGCACAAAGGCGTTAACCCGGACGAAGTCGTTGCGCTCGGCGCTGCCGTGCAAGCGGGCGTACTGACGGGCGACGTTAAAGATGTCGTACTGCTCGACGTGACTCCGCTGTCCTTGGGGATCGAAACCGCAGGCGGCGTATTTACGAAAATGATCGACCGCAACACGACGATTCCGACAACGAAATCACAGGTGTTCTCCACTTACGCGGACAACCAGCCGAGCGTGGAAATCCACGTTCTGCAAGGGGAGCGCGCAATGGCGGCCGACAACAAAACGCTGGGCCGTTTCATCCTGGGCGATATTCCGCTCGCGCCGCGCGGCGTGCCGCAAATCGAAGTAACGTTCGACATCGATGCCAACGGTATCGTCAACGTCAGCGCACTGGATAAAGGCACAGGCAAAAGCCAAAAAATCACGATCACGTCTTCCAGCGGTCTGTCCGAAGAAGAAATCGACCGCATGATGAAAGACGCGGAATCGCATGCCGACGAAGACCGCAAGCGCAAGGATCTTGTTGAAGCCCGCAACCAGGCGGATCAGCTCGTCTATTCCGTCGACAAGACGATTAAAGATCTGGGCGACAAAGTCGACCAGGCTGAAATCGACAAGGCAAATGCGGCGAAAGACAAAGTGAAAAAAGCGCTTGAAGGCAACAACCTTGACGAGATCAAAGCAGCGACCGAGGAGCTGACGCAAGTCGTTCAGCAGCTTTCCACGAAGCTGTACGAGCAAGCGGCGCAGCAGGCTCAAGCGGCCGGCGGCGCAGACGCCGAAGGCGCGCAAGGCGCAGCCAAAGGCAAAGACAACGTGGTAGACGCGGATTACGAAGTGGTCGACGAGAACAAGAAGTAATAACCCTTGCGGTTAGCAGGAAGTCAAAGCCGGCATTCGGCTTTGACTTTCCGTTTGTCGCCCGGGGAGTGGGAGTGGAACGATGAGTAAACGCGATTACTATGAAGTGCTTGGAGTAGGCAAGGACGCTTCCCAAGAGGATATCAAGAAAGCTTACCGCAAGCTCGCCCGCCAATACCACCCGGACGTGAACAAGGCGGACGATGCCGAGTCCAAGTTCAAAGAAGCGAAGGAAGCGTACGACGTACTGAGCGACGATCAGAAGAAAGCGCAGTACGACCGCTTCGGCCATGTCGACCCGAATCAGGGCATGGGCGGCGGTTTTGGCGGCGCCGACTTCGGCGGCTTTGGCGATATCTTCGATATGTTCTTCGGCGGCGGCCAGCGGCGCAACCCGAACGCACCGCAGCGGGGCGGCGACCTGCAGTATACGCTGACCATCGAATTCAAGGAAGCGGTATTCGGCAAAAAGACCGACATTCACATTCCTCGCACGGAAACGTGCGATACGTGTAGCGGTAGCGGCGCGAAGCCGGGAACGAAGCCTGAAACGTGCGGCGTCTGTCACGGGTCCGGGCAGCAGGAGGTCGTGCAAAATACGGCCTTCGGGCGAATCGTCAACCGCCGGGTGTGCTCCTCTTGTCAAGGACAGGGAAGAATCGTCAAAGACAAATGCGGCACGTGCCATGGCTCGGGGAAAGTCAAGAAGCAGCGCACGATCAGCCTGAACATTCCGGCAGGCGTGGACGACGGGGCACAGCTCCGTGTGACGGGAGAAGGCGAAGCAGGGACGCGGGGAGGTCCTCCGGGAGACCTGTACGTCGTAATTCGCGTCAAATCGCATGAATTTTTCGAGCGGGAAGGCGACGATATTTATTGCGAAGTGCCTCTCACTTTCGCGCAGGCGGCGCTTGGGGACGAAATCGAAATTCCGACGCTGACCGAGAAAGTGAAGCTGAAAATTCCGGCCGGCACGCAGACGGATACGTATTTCCGCCTGAAAGGCAAAGGCGTTCCGCGGCTTCGCGGGTACGGTCAAGGCGACCAGCACGTGAAGGTGGTCGTCGTGACGCCGACCAACATGAACGACGAGCAGCGAGAGCTGCTGCGCGAATTCGCGCGGCTCAGCGGCGAGCATACGCACGAGCAAAATCAATCGATTTTCGAGCGGATGAAAAAGGCCTTTTTAGGCGATTAAGCAGATCAAGAGGCATACGAAAGCACGGCGGCGATTTTTCGCTGCGGTGCTTTTTTGCATATTTTTCGTCCGTTTGGCAGACAATACAAGAGGTGGATATCCAAACCCTATGGACTACGTAAAGGAGGGAACTGAAATGAGCGAAAATGAACGCCAGACTAATCAAGCGGATCGGCAGCTTCCCATCGCCACAAACGAAGATGTCGAATTTGCTTCCGAATTGGCGGATCAAGCGGACGTCGCAGCGCGCGAGCGTGCGGCGGATGCCGATGAGAGACAACAAGGGCAAGCGTAGGGAAGCGGGGTAATTGTTATGGCTGAAAAAAGCATCTTGGCTTATTTCCAATCCAGGCAGCAAGCGGAGAGCTGCGTGCCGAAGCTGAAAGCCTTGCGTGCCGCCGATATTCAAATCGATCAATTCGGGGAGTATCCGGGGCATGGCGTGGAGGAAACGTTCAATCCTTTAAGCAACAGCGATTTTCCGGGATTGGCCTATTTAACGCTCGGCGGGTCCGGTATGAGTCAGGATGCGCGGATATTGACCGCCGTCGATGTGGATGCCAGCGGCATGGCCGACGGCAGCAGAGAGCTGTTGGCACCGGACCCGGAGGATATGACGCGCCGGGACATTCTGCTGACGGTCGTCCTGGATGAAGCGACCTACGACCAAGCGCTGCGGGTCATCCGTGAGGCGGGCGGCAACATCTGAAGCCCGGCAAAGCCGGCCTTCGCAGCCGGAGATAACGGTTCTTTGCATGTCCGACATGCGGGGAACCGTTTTTCGCATGCGGCTGCGCCGTTTTACCCGCGCCCGTAATTGTTGTATACTAGGACTTACGTGTGCTTGCATAAGCAAAATATGGGAGGGAATACCCGGTGCGTTGGCATGAATTAACGGTACATACGACAGAAGAAGCAATCGAGATGATTTCGAATTTTATACACGAGTTTGGAGCAGGCGGCGTGTCGATCGAGGAGTCCGGAACGCTTAACAAGAAGAGGGATACGTCGCTAGGACAATGGTATGAGCTCCCGCTGAACGATATTCCGGAAGGCCGGGCCGTCATTAAAGGCTACTTCGCCGAAGGAACCGACATGGATGCGATTCTGGAGGAGCTGAAGCGTTCCGTCGATCAGCTTGCGGAATACGATATCGATACCGGGAATCCCGTCTACGAATTGAAGGATGTGGACGACGAGGATTGGGCGAACGCGTGGAAGCAGTACTTCAAACCGCTGCGCGTGACGGACCGGCTGACGATTAAACCGACCTGGGAAGAATATACGCCGGCAGCGGACGAGCTGATTCTGGAGCTGGACCCCGGAATGGCCTTCGGCACGGGCACGCATGCGACGACGTCGCTTTGCTTGCGCACTCTGGAGAAGGTCGTTCAAGGCGGCGAGGATGTGATCGATGTCGGCACAGGCTCGGGCATTTTGGCCATTGCGGCTGCCAAGCTGGGCGCGAAGCATGTGCTGGCGCTTGACCTCGATCCGGTCGCCGTATCCAGCGCGACGGAGAACGTGCATCTGAACGGGCTGGATCAGCAGATCACCGTGAAGC
>NZ_JTHN01000220.1 GCF_001399685.1 Paenibacillus sp. A3 | reverse complement strand
CGTGAAAATACCGCAAATTCTAATCAGATTCACGGGTTTCAAGAGCGGCTGGAGGGATATACCCCGCCGGCGTATTCAGAGAATTTCTACGCGAAGCGGGTTTCTCAACAAGCTCTCCGGTGCTTGATTGCCGGGGTTATTTTTTGCGTGCGGCGACGAAACTTTTTTAACTAAAAACGAACGAATTCGAAGCTTGGGACCAATATAGAGTGAAAAAACAACGATAGGGGGGCCGGCCGCCTATGACAGACTCCGAATGGCAGCATTGGATCAAGCAAGCGAACCATGGAGACGAAAAAGCGTTTCAAATGATTTACGAACAAAGTAAAGACCAGGTGTACCGCACGGTCACGCTTCTCATCGGCAACAAACAGGACGCGTGCGACGTGGTCAGCGAGGTGTATGCCGAATTATTCAGGTCGCTCGCAAAATACGACGGACGCAAGCCGTTCCGTTCCTGGCTTACCGGCCTCGTGATCCGCCAAACCCGCAACTGGAACCGAAGACTGTGGCGGAAATTCAGGCTGCACGAGCGCAGCAAACTGCTGGAAACGAAAGATTGGGCCCCGGATACGGAGGAGCTGTTCCTGCAGCATGAGCATCAGCATGAACTGATCGCTCTTGTCCATAAGCTGCCCTACAAGCTCCGGAGCGTCGTCGTGCTTCGCTATTATCAGGAGTATACCTTTGACGAAATTGCGGAACTGCTGGGCATCCCGTCCGGGACGGTCAAGTCCAGGCACCACGCCGCAATGGCCAAACTGCGCAAGCAAGCAGGCCATTTAATCGAAACGAACGAAGGAGGGCTTGCCCCATGTCCATCGAAAATCAATTAAAAACCGAGCTTCAGCAATTTGCCGGAACCCTTCACGCCCCATCGCAGCTCGACGAGCGAATCGGAGCGTTAATTCGGAAGCATACCCGCGTGAAGGCTCCGTCCCTCAGACCCGCCAAACGTAAATACGCGACCCGGGCAGCTCTTATCGCCGCGTGCATCTTTCTGTTTTCCGGCATCGCCTATGCTTCCAGCCTGCTCTATACGATGCAGTCGGATAAGGTTCGCGTAGAGGTGACTCAGCAAGCCGCAGCCAGCCTGCCCGCAAGCTTATCCGCCGAGTTAACGCAATCGGTGCTCGACATCCGCAGCCAGCTCGCTTCGGGCGAATCCGCTTACGTATACAGCGCGGAGCTTGAGAAGCGGAAGCTGCCGGCCCTGCTGAAAATTACCTCCCCCGCCGCCTATTCGGACATCGACGCATGGAAAACGGAGACGAAGAAGCGCTTTGCCCCGTTCAAGACGCCGACGGCGCTGCCGGCCGGATTCGCCTTCGTCCGGGCGGAGCTGGGATCTCCCGTCGGCGGCATCGACGCTGCGGCCTATGAGCAGTATCATAGCTTGCTTCGAAAAAAAGCCGGGGCAGCGGACCAAACCATCGTCTGGCAAAAGGCGCCTTCGGCAGGTGAAGCCGTCTCTCCGATGGATTCGCCCGGGCTGGTCTATGCCAATGGTGACGGGGAGCAAATCGAGGTGCGTTACCAAGTGTTCTCCGGAGACGATGCGATGACCGACATCCGCACCATAACCGGCGAATCGACAACCGCGGATAAGGTTTCCGTTTCGAACAAGGACGGCTACTATACGTTGAACCGCAACCATATCCTCAGCGAAACGGGCGCGATACAAAGCTTGGCTTGGCTGGAGACGCAAGATGCCAGCACGATCCTGTACCAAGTGACGACCCCTTCGCTGAAAGTATCTCAAGACGATCTGCTGCGAATCGCAAATAGCTTACAATAACCTCTCGCAATAAAAAAGGGATCTCTCGTGCGCGATTTCGCGTATCGAAAGATCCCTTATAATCGTGTCTCAAGCGTAAATGTTGGTCCTTCCGCCGATTTTGACGACAATCCGGCCGCGGGCTTCGGGCGGCAGCCAAGCGAGCGCCGCTTGGGAAATCGGAACGCGGGAAGACGCCGCCTCGTACAAATAAACGAAATTCGGGTACGTCACCTGATCGATCATGTGAGCGGACTTTGTGGCGCCGGGCTTGCGATGCTTATTGAGCTTGGCAATGATACCGGCTGCATTCATAATGCCGATCCCATGGCCGAAATAGTTGTCGTGCCCGAGCTTCACTACGTTTTCCCCCTGCCACTCCATCCATTCCGGGTCGACGTCGGGATTTTTGAAATACAGGATATCGCCCGAATATGTCGGCATTTTCTCGGCAATCGTAATCAGCCGCAGATCGCTGTCGACCTCCCACGAATACAAATACAGGTCGAAGAACAGCCGGTTGAACTTCTGGTCTCCGATCGTCTCCAGCACCGCTTTGTACAGCACGATAATGATGGCGGTAGCGCATTCGAACGCATAGGCCCGGCCGTTCGAGAAAATATCGCGGATCGCTGCGGCGGGCTGTACGTCCCGCCTCATCTTAAATCCGCCATCCTCGGTACGGGTCCAATAGGCTGCGTTGCAGCGCGATTTCTTGAAGGAAGCGAACGACGCCGCGCTGTTCTGCATATCTCTGGCCGCTTGGACAATCGCCGTCCGCAGCCTGAGCTCGAAGCGCAGCGCTCCTTCCGAATCATATTGGTACGTCGTGGGGCTCCTGTGTTTTTCCTCGTAGATGTCCCTCTCGGGCGGTTCCCAGGCGGATATATCGACCGACGTCTGGCCGTCCGCAATAACGATCATGGGGACCGGTCACCTCCTCGTCAGAGATGCGATACTAGCGCTCGCTCCCAGTATATGCCGGGGAGGGCAAGGATCAGACCCCAAAAGCCTTAATCCATCTCGTAGATCGAGCCGGATTTGCTTGCGAACAGTTCGGCGTATACCTTCTCCGCATAGGCGTCCGTCATGCCGGAGAGATAGTCGGCCACGAAACGCGGCCACGTCCAGCGGTTTTTATGCCGCTCGTAATTTTCGATCCAATCGGCCGGAATGATCAGGCGCCCTTCCTCAGGCACCTTGAAGCTGTCCCACAGCCGCCGGATCATAATTTCGCTGCGCTTCTGAAGCCGCTGCACGCGGAAATCTTTGATCAGCGTCACCCAAGCGAGCTTTTTCAAAATTTCCATCGTCCGCAGCAGCTCCAAATCCTGCTGTCCGTCGCGAACGAACGTGACCCGCTTCCAGCCTTTCTTCGGATCGTCGATAATGCCGACTCGCCCGGCAAAGGCGCTCACCCAGCGGGCTTTCATCTCTCTCCGGGTCCGCGAGGCCTCGTTATCGCACTCGGCGTAGATTTCCTCCCACTGCTCCAGATACGAAGCCAGCACGTGCTTGACCATCGCCTTGATATCGACCTGGTCCCAGCCGACCTCCAGGTTCCCCTGATCGCCCTCGATCTCTTCCACCAGATGCATAGCGAGCCGGTCGTCCTCGAAAAAGGTCCGGTTCATCTGAATTTTGCCGGCGCGGATGCCGTCCTCGATATCGTGCGTCGAATAGGCGATATCGTCGCTCAAATCCATCAGCTGCGCCTCCAGCGTCGAGCAGCCGGCCGGCATGTTCCATTTGTCGCGAAGGTAGCTGATGCCTTCCCATTCCATCGGATACACACCCTTAATCCGTCCGGGCGTATCCAAATTATACGGGTATTTATTAATCCCGAGCAGCACCGCCGCCGTCAAATCCAAGCCGCTGCCGCTGCCGGCGCGCTTCTCCAGAAACATCAGCAGGCGAAAATTTTGCGCGTTGCCCTCATAAGCCAAGCCGTGCTCTTCGGCAAGCAGCCGGTCCAGCACTTCTTCCCCTTTGTGCCCGAACGGCGGATGTCCGAGATCATGCGCGAGCGCAGCGCATTCCACGACAGCCGGATCCATCATCAAGCCGGGATGCTCCTTCCGCCGCAAAAACTCGTAATGCTCCCCAAGCCGCCGCGCCGTCTCACGGGCAATTTGCGACACCTCGATCGAATGCGTCAGTCTTGTCCGGTAGTAGTCGCCGGACCCGGCGCCGAATACCTGCGATTTGCCCTGCAGCCGCCGAAAAGCCGGGGATTGGATGAGCCGCGCATAATCCCGCTCGTATTCATCCCGTTCTTCGCTGAACGTCCCGGCCACCGGTTCGTCCAAACGCAGTTTACGCAAGTCCATAATCATCCCCCCGCTACTCTGCTTTCCTATGTCATGAAAAATAACATCATAGGTTGTTGAGCAAATTGTAGCATATTCCTTTTGCAAAGGAAAAGGGGCGCATCATGGGCTTGTCCTACGTCCTGCTGCCAAAACGGATGCGGGGGCCGCCATGGTGCGGATCGCTTCCCAAGGAAGAGGAGGCAGACTTCTTCTCCTGATCCGGATTGCCGTCCCCCCCGGGTTTGTGATCTGCCGCAGATTTGCCGTCAAAGGCGGGCTTACTCTCCGTTGCGGGATTCCCTCCCGCCTTAGGTTTGTCCTCCGGCTTGGGCTTCCCGTCGGCTGCGGACTGGCTTGTGCCGGACCCGCTCCCGTCAGCTTCCTTGCCGTATGTATATGCCGCTCCGATGTTCAGCTTGCCGCTCAGCTCCCGGATGCCCAATTGTCCAAGGTTGTTGTTCAGATCGATATGCTCGACGACCACCTTTTCAATCGATAACGATTGGATCACGATGGCGGGTTGGGTCTGCTGGTCCTCCAGTTTCTCCATCAGCTGGTTCAACCGTTCTTCCAGTAGACGGAGCCGCTGCGCTTCTTCGTGCTTGCCGCCTTGCTGCGGGGGCGCGTTGGCATTGGGCGTTGTCCCGAAAAGCGATTTCCTGTTCATCGTATCCCCACTTTTTCAGGAAATAATATCCAATCATTCAATCTCGATATGTTCGTCTTTGCGCCGCATTCTTTCGTAGTTGAGAATGAGCAGCCCCCGCTCGAAGCGGGCATGGACCGGAGACTGCTCTCCCAGCTGCGGCAGCGGAATCGTACGCTCGAACGGGCCGTAAAAACGTTCCTTATGCAGCGGGACGGCATTGTCCAGCGGCGGCTTAGCAATCCCCCGCACGGTTAGTTCGTTGCCGGACAGCGTCAGCTCCACGTCCTCCTTGCAAAGCCCTGGGAGCTCCAGCACGACCCAGTTCTCCTCCTCCCGCTCGTACAGATCGTACGCCGGATACCGGCTTGGCTTACTGCCCTCCGCGCCTTCGGAAGCCGCATCATCCTTTGCCTCGAATACAGACTTCCAAAAATCCCCTTTCTCGAGCTTTTGCGCCAGCTCCATCCACTGCTTCAGTTTATCCATGTCCATAACCCGAAGCCCCCCAACGGCCGACCGCCTCATAAACTGCTATTCAGAAAAAGTCCCGTATCGCCGCTCCGATATAGCCCTCTTGTCCCTTCCTCCCGCATACCGCTGATGTTAGACGGTATTCGTCACCGGAGAGCTCGGGCTGCCGAACGAATTCTGATTTTGATCAACAAGATCCGGGTCCGCCCCGACATTGATCATCAACGAGGAAACGGGAGATAAGTCCCCGTTGGCAAAATTGGCGCCGACAACTTTCAAGTTGACCGTGTGGCCGTTTTGCACCGTCGTACCGAAATCAATGTTCGCGTTTTTGGACAATCCGTTCGTCTTAATATTAAAAACATTAATAATGTTGGGCATCTTTGGCGCCTCCTTCTGCTTGCAAGCCCGCTGGTAAAGCTAAAGCGCATGCTTCATTTGGAAGAGAGCGTGAGCTCCCCTTGGTCGTTCAGATCGGGATCGATATAAATATTGCGCATTTCGGATCGTGGCGGGGATTCGTCCCCAAAGGACGCGTTGGTTCCTTGCGTTTTGGAACGAACCGTATGGCCATGGTGAAACGTATCTCCGATGCTAAAGGAGCCGTTATTCGAGATGCTGTTGATTTTGATATAAAAAATATTAATCGCCGGCGTCGTCACAAGAACCCACCCGCTTTCGGCATTGATTCTATATTGTATGCGCGGAAAGGCAGTCATTTGCCCACCAAAGCAAAAAAAGCGCAAAAAGACGGCTGGACCATGATCCAACCGTCAATTCATTGCTGTGAGCAATCCGTTATTCAGCGTCCTGCGTAGCTAATGCCCTTCGGCATTCGGCCCGGCTCCCCCGCCTTCCGGATCTGCTGCCCCGGCGTTAGAAGGGGCTCCGGTATATTTGGCGAGATACTGCTTTCCGAACATTTCATCATATTGAAGCTCCCGGTACTTCTCCACATCGGCAGCGACCGAAGCCGGGACCGACGTAAACATCTGCCCGTCCGAATCAATGACGAGATTGCGCAGCAGGCCCGGCGTCTTCTTGGACAGCTCGACATTGTACGCCAGCGCGGCCGGCTTCTCCATCTGCAGCCGGTCCAGCACGTAGGCGCTCAGGAACGAATTGCTCAGCACCGGCACCTGCTCCTTCGCCATGTCGAAGTTGGACCACATCACAAAAGGCACGCTGTGCATCCGTTTTAGATCCTCGAGGGACCATTGATCCGATTTGGCCGTAGGAATGAACCCGGACTGCACATACACGTCGTAATCATATCCAAGCATCGGCAGATGATCGCCATAGAACACGACAACCGTCGGCTCGCCGGACTTTTCGAAATGATCGATCAACAGCTGCAGGCTCCGGTCCGCATCGCGGGCGCCGTGCACGTACGTTTGCAGCGTATCGCGGGCCGTATCGTCAAGACTGCCTTGAACTTGAATGGGATTGTCGCTGCCGTAGCGATGATCGTCGTAAGGGCCGTGATTCTGCATCGTAACCGCATAGATGAACGTCGGGTTGTCGTTGGCCTCGACTTCCTTGATGATGCTCTTGGACACCTCGTCATCCGCGATGAAATCGCCGCGATACTCGGGATTCTGGAAACCGTCCTTGCTCAGGAAGCTGTCGAAGCCCATATGCTTGTAGACGGCTTCGCGGTTCCAGAACCAGCCTTCGTACGAATGGATGGCCGCGCTCTTATAGCCTTGGCCCTTGAAATAGCTGGCCATGCTCGGGATCGGCTTGCTGATGTACTGCTGATAAGGAACCGATCCAGCCGGCAGAAAACTCATGGACTGCCCGGTCAGCACCTCAAATTCCACATTGCTTGTGCCGCCGCCGAACTGCGGTGATAGCAGATAGCCCGACGTGCTCTCCTGCTGTAACCGATGCACCGTAGGCACCGGATCTTCGCTGAAGGTGACGTTCGGCAGCAAGGTCGGGTCCCAGAACGCTTCGTTCATAATAAAAATGACGTTCGGCTTCACCCCGCTTGCGGCGTTCGCCGTCGACGTGCCGACCATTTCGTTGAGGCTTTCGGCCAGATTTGCCATTGTAGGCTCACTGTAGCCCGGCGGCTTCGGTACGATCGTATTTTTTACGTTCATGGTGAACGCCAGGGATAGCCCGTTCGTTCCGTAGTTTTCCTGCTGGTTCCAGACGATCTCGTTCACTCCCGCCCGGTCCAACAGCGTTCCGGTCCACGGAGCCCGCACGCCAAAGCTGTACAGAGCAAAAACGCACAGCGCGCCCAGGACTACCCGGGTTACGGGACGCAGCGCCAGCCGTGGCACCCACAAGCGGAACAGGAAGATTACCGCTACTACGGCAAAGACCAACCCGATCCGCACAAGGGCGGTATGAGTCGTGACCAGCGGCAGAATGTTCATGCTTTCCTTGTTCAGGAAAATATCCCATGGAAAGAAGGGTTCGCCGATCAGCTTTACCTTGAAATAACTGATCAGCGATACAAGAGAAAGCACCAGGGCACTAATGCCGGCAGACAGCACCAGCGACCCGATGATACAGTAAACCAACGCAAACACCAGAAACACAATCAATGCATTCAATCCGAACAGCTTCCAATTGGCGGTTAGCCATGTCCAGGTCTCGTGTACGGTTCCCCGTCCTATCAGTTCCATGCCAAATACCAGAAGCAGGGGAATTCCAATCATTGCGGCAACGATTAAGCTGTTCCATCCCATGCGGGCAAGCTTTGACCGTGATGACTTTGGCTGTCCTTGGGCGACCAAGGGACGCATCGCTTCTCACACTCCTATCAGCCCGCATATCCTTCTTAATTGCGGAATCCATTTTTAATATATTGTAAAGGTTAAATATTAAGGAAAAATGAATTTAAGATGAAAGGGAGAAATTGGTCCTTGCGGCTCAGGACTTTATCCCCGTTATCGGTAAAAAAGAGCAGGGCTCGCTCCGGAGAGTTTGCCTGCTCTTTCTTATTACCCAGATTTACAAAAGGTTAACACTTATGGGGCCTCTGGCTGCCATTTTTTTATTTTATACAGCCTCCACTCGTTGTCAAAATCACGATAAAGCTCGGCCCATTCGTTGCCCTTCTCGTACAAATCCTTGTATTTCGTATTAATGGCGCTTTTATCGGCGTTCGGCAGCGGCCGCGGGATCAGAATATAATCGACGCCGTTGCCGGGCGGATCGTTCTTGGCCTTCTTGAAGTCATAATCGCTCGTAATCAAAAACTTCTTCGTATTGCGGCTGTTCACCAGAATCGTAAACGCGGAGGCCGAGTCGGTCAGGATGGTCGCATCCCCCATATGCTCGTCCAGCCATTTCGCCACAGACCGGTCCAGAATCTGGCTCTGGTAATATTTGTTCCCGCTCTTGATCGTCAGAAACGTATTCTCGTCAGGCGCAATTTGCGGGTTGGTGACCGCATACGACAGCAGCGCGGAAGTAGCCAGCAGTCCGGCAGCCGCAACCGTGAAGGCGGCCCGGCGCTTCCGGAGCAGGCCGAGCTCGTAAGGAATCCAGGCTACCGTAATCGGATACACGTACATGAAATAGCGGAACCAGCCGAAGGACGATTCCTTCATTAACAGCGCGAATTGCAGTCCCGGAATGGACATGAACAAGCACAGCAGCACCAAAGTCTCCCAACGCAGCAGCCGTCCCGCAAACGAACGGATCAGCAATACGGCCGCCAGCGGCACGGAAAACCAAGCGGTTTTTTTGGCAACGAAACCAAGGGCCAGTAGCGGGCTGTTAAAGATCCGGCTGAAGTTCTCGTCCCCCTTCAGCGCATCGGACTGCGCCTGATTGGAATATTCGGAGTGCAGGAAGTAAAGCGCGTCGCCCATAATAATATAGTTGAAAAAAATCCAGAGCAGCCCCGAGAAAACCGCCGGCAGCAGCAAAATGAACGCGGTTGCCTCCACCTTGCGGGCCCGCTCCGCCCAGGGCAGCGGCCTTTCCCCTTCGCCCGGCGGCATCAGCAGCAGGACGATCAGCAGAGCGGCTCCCAAGGACACGCCGAAGGGGACGGCTTCGTACCTCGTCCAGAACGCCAAGGCCAGCGCAAAGCCGGAAAGCACCAGATGGCTGATTTGCCGCGTTTTGAGCCAGTCTCCGAACCGGATCACGGTGTACATGAGAAAGTAAATATACGGTGCGTCGCTAAGCCCGTTGGCCCCGAACAGGAAAACGAACGGATTCAGGCAGTACAGCAGGCTGAGTCCGAGGCTCATGCCGAACGACAAGCCGTTGCGCCGCCCGGCATCATACAAGAGCAGCGCCGTAAGTCCGGCGAAGACATTGGTGACCAGCACCCCGGCCAATCCGTAAGACGCCAGCTCCGGAAGGATCGGGTAGAGCACCAGAACGGCCAACTCCATGAGGCTCGGCAATGGATTCCATACGAACCCGATGGCCCCCAGATGAGGGTCACGGCTGTAGAGTACATAGAAAGCGTTAGCCACCCGGCTGAGCGCGTCCGAATGCATGTATCCGACGACATAACTGATATAGAAGCCGAGCGCGAACTCGGTTAGAAAGAAAAACAGAAATAACCCCCAGCGAAATGCGTTTCTTCTCAGCATCGATTCAAAGCTTCTCCCATCCGAAAATAACTGCGGCCAGATTCGTCAAAGAATAGGCATTTAGAACCATTATAGGACGAGAGTCTACTGGTGAAAAGAGGTAATTCGCACAACAAAAGCCGTGCTCGACTCTTCCACTTCCTGAGTCAAGCACGGCTTTTGTCCTCTGAGGCCTATTTACCGCCAAGCACCGCTTCGATCCGTTCCAGCTCTTCGCTGCTGAATTCGAGTTTGCTTACCGCGCCTACGGCATCCTCGATCTGGCTTACTTTGCTCGCCCCGATGAGAGCGGAGGTCACCCGGCCGCCGCGAAGCACCCACGACACCGCCATCTGCGACAGCTTCTGGCCGCGCTCCCGGGCGATATCATTCAGCTTGCGCACCTTGCCCATCACTTCGTCCGTCAGCTCCTCCGGCTTGAGGAAGACGCTCGAACCGGCCGCGCGGGAATCTGCCGGAATTCCGTTCAGATATCGATCGGTCAGGATGCCTTTGTAAAGCGGCGAATACGCGATGCTGCCGACGCCTTCCCGCTCCAGCAGATCGAGCAGGCCGTCTTCGACCCAGCGGTCCAGCATGGAGTAGCGCGGCTGATGAATGACGCACGGCGTGCCAAGCGATTTCAGCATGGCGATCGCCTGCTCCGCCCGGTCGGCGCGGTAATTCGAGATGCCGACATACAGCGCTTTCCCTTGACGCACGAGGTAGTCGAGCGCGCCCATCGTTTCCTCCAGCGGGGTGTTCGGGTCCGGACGGTGATGGTAATAAATGTCGACGTAGTCCAGCTTCATCCGCTTAAGGCTCTGGTCGAGACTCGCGATCATATTTTTGCGGGAGCCCCATTCGCCATAAGGTCCCGGCCACATATAGTAGCCCGCTTTCGTCGAAATGATTAGCTCGTCGCGGTAGTTTCGGAGATCGGAATGAAGTATTTTGCCGAACGTTTCCTCTGCCGATCCCGGAGGCGGTCCGTAGTTGTTCGCCAAATCGAAATGCGTGATGCCCAGGTCAAAGGCGCGCCGGACCATAGCCCGGCCGTTCTCATAGATGTCGCCGCCGCCAAAGTTGTGCCACAAGCCCAGGGAAACGGCCGGCAGCTTCAGCCCGCTGGCTCCAAGCCGGTTATATTTCATCGTGTCATACCGGTCGCCGCTCGGTAAATAAGACATAGTCGCAACTCCTCCTTAGGAAGGTGATGTGATTGAATAACCTGCACTGCTTGTTTCATTGTAGCGCGCGCCGCTGGAAAATCGTATGTCAGCATGTTGGATAAAATATAGTATAATGTCACTTAATCCTCTTCATGGTGAAGCGAAATTACGGAGCGGAGGTGGCAAGCGTGTGTGCCTTTAAGTATGTTCACAGGCCCGGACCGCACGAGACGGGTATGGACTTGAAGCTGTACTACTGCGGGATGGAAGACTGCGCGCCCGGACATTCCTGGGGCCCCGGTCTGAAGGATCATTATAAAATTCATTACGTCCATCGCGGACGCGGCGTGTACCGGACTCCCTGGCAGACGTACGAGCTGTCGGCAGGTTGCGGCTTTCTCGTGTCCCCGGACACGGTATCGTCCTATCAGGCCGACCTCGATGAGCCTTGGACGTATTCCTGGGCGGCCTTTAACGGGGTGCAGGCGAAGCATTATTTGCAGCGGGCCCGCCTCAGTCCGGAGCAGCCGGTCTTCGAGTGCCGCAGGCCGGAGGTCATCGAAGGCTGCCTTCAGCGCATGTTCGAGGCCGGCCGGAGATCCCCGAGCCGGGATATGAAGCTGCTGGGCGCGCTGTATGACTTTTTGTCCGTACTGACCGACGAAGCTTATGAGGAAGAAGATATGCCGCCGGAAGCTTTTGTTCCGATGCGGGATAGGTATGTAAAGCAAGCGTTGGAATTTATCGAAACGAACTATTCGCGGAATTTTACGATAGAGGAGCTGGCCCAGTCGATCGGCCTTGGCCGGAAATACTTGTCCCGGCTGTTCAAAGAAGCGCTTGGCGTATCGCCGCAGCACTTCCTTCTCCGGTATCGTATGGACAAGGCTTGCGAGCTGATGAACAACGGCGCGCTGTCGATCAGCCAGATTGCCTATTCGGTCGGCTACAAGGACCAGCTGTTGTTTTCGCGCATGTTCAAGAAGGTGAAGGGCTTAGCCCCCAGCCATTACAGGAACCGGTAGACTCGGCGGCGCTGCCGTCTTACTCCGTCTTGAAACCTCCCTGTCGTTTGTCCGTACTACCTACTATTCACGAAACGGGAGGAATTCGCGATGCTTAAACATTTGCTGAAAAAAATCGTTCACTCCGTCACGCATTCCAAGCAGGGTCACTACCGGCACGGAAGCAGCTCGCAGCGCTTCGTCCAGCCGCGGCGCTACTCGTCGTCAGACCACCGGCACCATTCCGGATACGGCCACGGCTATTATAAGAACAAAAACCGCCGTCACTCCAGCTCCTGATTAGCGTCTGCCGTATTTTGCAGCCTCTGCAGCGTGTTATCCAATTCCAATCGAAACGTTTCCGTATCCGCATAAGGCGGCTCCACTTGCAGGAGCCGCCTTATCATATGCTTGACGTCGTCCGCGACGTCAAGCTCCTCCTGCCAGTCGGCCGGCAGCTGCCCGGGGCGCTCTTGATACGAAGAATACAGCAGAAACAACAGCAGGTGCCCTACCGCGTACAGATCGCTCTGCACCTCGGGCGTTCTCCGCTTCCTGAGCTCCTCGTCCGCATACGGCTCCGCCGCTTCTTCGCCGATCCGTTTGGCCAACCCGAAATCGATCAAGTAAAGCCGCTCCTCCCGGAGGATCACGTTAGGAATCCGGACATCGAGATGGACGATGCCCCGGGCATGAACGAAGCTGACAATCTCCATCAGCTTGGCGATCCACCGCAGGCTTTCGAGCTCCGAGAACGGCCGTTCCTGCTCGAACAGCAAGTCCTCAATCGTATGCCCTTCGATCAGATCGATCGCGATGCAGAGCCGGTTTTTATGCCGGAACGAGCCCCGAAAGCCGGGAATGCCCGGGTGCTTCAGCCCGCTCAGCAGCTCCATCTCCCGCTCCAGCAGCCGCTCGGCCAGCTCCCCCTTGCTCGGCTTGGACTGCTTGACCACCACGTGCTCGCCGGTACGAATATCGCAGCATCGGTAAGCAAGCCCGTAGCTGCCGCTGCCGAGCGAACGGACGATTTCGTAGGTACCCGCCAACAGACGCCCCTCCGGCTCGGGGTAATCGAGCCAAGCTTGCCGGATTCCTTTGAGATAGTTTAACATCGATGCTCCTCCAACCCGTTCGAGTCTTCGCGTACCTTTTTCCATTTGCAATCCGCTTGTTCCTACATACGAAACGGCGTCGATTCCGGTTCCCGGAAAAACCCGGGAAACCTCCCGTTCAGAAGGAAAAAAGCGCCGACCCCGGGCGGGTCCGCACTTAACGGCATATGATCATGTGCCGGGAGAACGAGCCTTTGCGCACAACGCACCGGTCCAGAACGGCGAACCCGGCCTGCCCGGCGAGCGTCTCCACCGGTTCGGTGGACACGATAACGGCCCGCTCCGCCAGCCGCCGGACGTTCCCGAGCAGGCGAAGCTGCTCCTCCGGCGAAATGACCGAGCACAGGTTGTACGGCAGGTCGAGGACGGCGGCATCGTACCGGCCGCTCACGTCCCCGATATCCGCCACGCGCACGACGTCCGGCAGCCCGAAGTGAGCGAGATTCGCGCGGGCGCCGCGGACCGCAAGCGGATTGATGTCGGAGCCGACGATGTCGATCCCCATCGAGAGCGCCTCGATCAGCACCGTGCCGATGCCGCAGCATGGATCGACCGCCCGGATGCCCGCAGGATGCGGCACGGCCAGGTTGGCTAACGCCCGGGCGACCCGCGTGCTGAGGGCGGTGGAATAATTATGCGGCTTCCGGCTGTGCTTCAGCCAGACCGCTTCGTTCTGCCGGCAGGGGCCGAGCACCCAGCGCTCTTCGCCGGTGCAGGCGAAGCCCAGCAGCCAGTCCGGCTGGCGCATGTCGGCCCGGCCGCGGATGCGCGCGCCGAGCTCCCGTTCCATGGCCCGCTGGTCCTCATACGCGGCATGGCAGCCGGCCTTGACGAAGACGACCTTGAACGAGCCGCCGTCCAGCTCCAGCGTCCCGGCCAGCTCCCCGAGCTCCTGCAGGCTTGCAGCCTCGCACAGCACATCAATGCGCTGCTTGACGAACGGGCTGCGGCTCGGATCGACGTCCGCCGGACTCTCCAGCCAGCCGTCCCGCGCTTCCGCGCCAAGCAGCGTGCGCAGCTCCAGCGCACACAGCTCCGCCTCGTCCTCGTGACAGGCGTAGGTATACAAGTATGACACCGGTCTCGTACCGGACATTTTCATGGGCAGGTCTCCCCTTATCTTTGCGCAAGCCTTCAAGTCTGGTTGTAATCTTATCAAAGGGGGCGTCCGTATTCAAATCAAAAAGGCCGATCCGGATAGATTTCACGCCCAAAAAAATGAGGTGACGGAATGTCCATTGAACTGCGACCCTTGCGGCTGCCGGATGATTACGAAGCGTTAGCGGCACTGGTGAATACCTACTGGTCGGAGCCTTGCACGGCCCAAAGGCTGGAGGAGGACGATGCCAAGCTGTATAAGGTCGGCCATACGTATCTCGATGAAAACGGGCTTCTGGCCGGCTATGACCGTACCCGGCGCGTTGCCGTGACGGAGCAGGATGTCATTGTCGGATACGCCTGGTCTTGGCGGGCGCCATGGACGGAGCCGGGACATCTCAATAACACGCTTATCGTGGCCGGAGACTACCGCCGGCAAGGAGCCGGACAGCTGCTTTTCGAGCATGTCATTGATTGGGGAACCGCTCTCGGGGCAACAACCCTCGTCACGGAGGTCTGGGACGATCACCCGGATGCGCTGCAATTTGCCGAGCGCCGGGGGTTTGCGGTCGAACGGCACGCTTTTCAATCGGTGCTGAAGCTGGATCGGGTTGACCCGGAGCGCCTGCGCGAGGCCGAAACGCTCAAGCGGCTGGAGAGCGGAGGTCTGCGGTTCCTGACGCTGGCGGACGAGCCCGGCGAGGAGAGCGAGCGGAAGCTGTACGAGCTGTACAAGGAGACGCTGGTAGACATTCCGGGGTACACGGGAGAGGTTCCCGACTTTCAGGAATGGCGCAAATGGTATCTTATGGCCGAAGGCTACGCACCGGAGCGAGTGATCATTGCAGCGGACGGCGACAACTATGTCGGAGTAACCAACGTGCTTCACAATCGGCAAACCAACGGGATGTATCACGAGTATACGGGAGTGAAGCGGGCCTACCGCGGACGCAAAATTGCCCTAGGCTTGAAAATCAAAGCCATGCTCTTGGCCAAGGAGCGAAACGCCGCCTATATCCGCACGGACAACGATTCCATGAACGCGCCCATTCTCCGGATCAATCGAAGCTTGGGCTATGAGCCGCTGCGGGGGACTTACCGGCTAACCGCCAAGCTGGGGAATGTGGCGCGGATCGCGGCCCGGAATTAGCGGGATCGCTTGAGCTTGAACGGTGCCGGACTATTGCAAGCGGAGCGATTAAGCATTAAGCTATTCGAAGTGCGCCCATGCATAGGCCCATTTCGGCAGGAGCAGTCGGCTATCCGCTGGAGCGGGCTCCGGGCTGCGCATACTTTGCAGGCTATCGAAGCCGCGGCTTATAGGAGGAGCTTGATTGAAAACAGTTAATGTTGCATCCGCTGTGATCACCGATGATGACGGGAATTTATTAATCGTGCACAATACAAAAGGCGATTCCACGTATTGGAGCCTTCCGGGCGGTGCGGTAGAAGAAGGAGAAACGCTGGAGCAAGCCGTCCTGCGCGAGGTGAAGGAAGAAACCGGTTACGATATTGCCGTTACCGGATTGAGCTCGCTGAGAGAAGTATTATTTACGGAGCGGGGGCACCATGCCTTGGTCGTGACCTTTTTTGCCAAGGTGATCGGCGGGGAGATGGGCAGCCACGATCCGGATCAAGATATTTTGGAGATACGTTGGGTCGACCTTCAGACCGCAAGGGAGCTCATGCCCGCCTTAATGGAGCAATTGAAACTAAACTCCGTCACCAGTCCATCCCCGGCATTTTATGCCTTCGAAGGACGCGTTTGAGATCGGCCGGACAAAAAATCGGCCCTGCATAAGCTGCATAAGCAAGGCCGATTTTCCATGAAGCTCCATATTCGCAATGGTCATCGCAAGGGTCTCTACCTTTGCTTACGGAAACTTCATAATTCCCATCACGTGATCGAGAGGAATATAGCCGATGTTGCGGCTGTCGCTGCTGTTGTTCCGGTTATCTCCCATTACAAAAACATGCTTGTCGGGAACCGTCCACTTCCGGTCCGAGCTAAAAATCATCGCCTCTTTCATGTAAGGCTCCTGCAGCGCTTCCCCATTCCGGTAAACTTGATTTTCCTTGAACTCTAGGACGTCGCCCGGTTTGCCGATGACCCTTTTGACATAAAAAATATGCTCGTCCGTGTTCCCTCTAAAGTATTGCACCAAGGGATTCTCCAGGATGCTATCCGTCAACGTCCGTTCCCGGTTAACCCGACTGTCGATCACGACGACATCGCCATAGTCCGGCAAATAAGAAAAGGTATGGGATAATTTCGAAACGTAGATCCGCTGATCGTTCTGCAAAGTAGGCTCCATGGAATGCCCTTCGACCTTGAATGGCTGGAAAACAAAGATGCCGACGACCAAGGACAGTACAAAAGCCATGGCGAATGCGCCGATCCAGTTTCCTAGTTCTTTTAGTGCTTTCATCAGGCGACCGCTACCTCCCTAATAGGTATTATTAGTTGCCATTATGCTGGAAATGTTTAGAAAATGCAACTTTTGGCGCAGCGAATAAGCGCTTTCTCTTTGACGTGAAGAAAGAAAGACAAGACCCTTGCGTCCTGTCTTTCTCCATCCGTGCAGCCCCGGTTTGCGTGCCGATTTACTGAATCCTCGCATACGGCGAATCCAGGTGTCCGATTTCGTCGCTGATCGCTTTCATTTTCGCATCCAGCTCGACGGTTAGATGCGCGGCGGACAGCAGCTCCTGTTTTAGGCGGTCCGGAATGTCCTTGTTGTATTTGTAAAAAATTTTATGCTCCAGGCTGGCCCAAAAATCCATCCCCAGCGTGCGCAGCTGGATTTCGGCCTTGACCAGCTGCGTGCCCTTGGAGAGCAGCACCGGAACTTCGACGATCAGATGCAGGCTCTGATAGCCGTTCGGCTTCGGATTGCGGATGTAGTCCTTGCATTCGATGATTTTCATATCGTGCCGGTTGTTCAGAATTTCGTACAGATCGTAAATGTCGCTCAGAAACGAGCAAATAATCCGCACGCCGATAATATCGTTCAAGTGGTCCCGCGCAGCGACAAGGCTGACCGGCAGCCCCTTGCGCTGCAGCTTGTTAATGATGCTCTCGGGCGATTTGATCCGGGTCTTGATATGCTCGATCGGGTTGTAGTTGTAGACGTGCATGGCCTCTTCGTTAATATGCCGGATCGTCGTGCTCAGCTGCTCCATCGCAAATTTGTAAGGCAGGAACATCTCTTTCCATTCGCCGGCCGCTTTCAATTTATCGATCATAATCTGGTCCCTCGTCAATTAAGTATTGGATTAGACCACCCAATGGAGTCCTCTTTTATCATAAAAAATTATGGCGCCCGAAGCAATTTTGTGAAAATAATGTGGACAACCGCCGGGAGACTGATCTCTTTGCGGGACGAGGATCTTCGGCCGGATCAATGAGCGCCAGCTCTTCAACCATCGCCTGTAGACCGCGCTGACCCAGGAACCGTAAGTTTGTATAGTTCAATGATTAGACTGAAGGAAGTAGGAAATTGAGTTTCTTCATCAGCGAATGCCTTCATATCTGTTAACAGTTCTTCACCTCTATTATTAAGCAGCATGACAAAATGTCTCTTTAGATCGTTTTGAATTTGTTCAAGCAGCTTGTCGGGTAATGGGATTCTTGTCTTCTTGTTGGGAAGCAGCCAAACTCCCGTCTGGAGAATCTCCACCTTGCCCCCTTCGTCTACCACGAGAACATCTAATTTCGTTTCATAGGATATTTCTTGTAAGGTAATCGAGTTATATGGCTTTGAAACTTTAACCATATCGTCTTGTATATTTAGTTTTGGCTCGTCTCCGTCATTATCCGTGAGACTTGGGATGGGCATGAACGATAGAGAGCTTTTTATACTTTGTTGATCGATAACGATTTTTTTAATAAATTGTGTAAAATTAAATTTGTCGTTCAGAATACACATTCGAATAATTCCCAGATTTCCGCCGGAGTAAAGATCCTTCTCGTCTTGCCTTAACGGAAATAGGGTAAGTTCATTAGCTCCTTTAACATCCCACTTTATTTCAAGCGGAACAGTTGTCACTCCATGGTCAGCGTAGGAAATTTCAAGCGCATCATACCAGACGCTGTCGTTAGGCAATCTTAATTTTGCCCCTGTATTTCCCTGCAATGCAATGAATGTAACCTTGCTTCCTTTGGTTAAGGTGTCTATAACATAATGGCCTTGAATAATGTCCCGATGTTCGAGATTCTCGTAATATTTGTAAACATCCTGGCCTCTTATATCTAATTTTTTCTCCCATGGAGAGTCAATTTTAAAGGAATGCGCCAATGTAAAAGTAGCGCTGCTTTCAAAAATCTCACTGGATTGTGCTAAAAGCTCATGATGCTCGTGAATTACTAATTCAGTCCAATCGACTTCTCTAACCTTTGAAGCCGAATCACCTTTTTGATATCCCATACATGTCTCCTCACGATCTGGAATAATAGACGAGTAGCAGGCACCTGATGATTTAAATTATATAACAAAAAAACAGGCAAGACCCGCTTCCGCGGCTCAAGCCCGTTCCTTTCTACATCACATCGGCTGTATTCGCTTTCAACTCCGTTGCGGATGAAGCTTCCTCCGTCCCGCGATGCCGCGTGGACACCCCGAATACGGCGATCGCAGCCGCGCATAACAGCAACAGCCTGCAAAAAGACAAACACGCTCAAATTAACCAATTGGTGGAAGGAGACATATTCCGCGCCGCCGACCATCGCCATGGAGGTCGACCATATGGAAACGTGCAAAGAGATGGTATCGAGCGGATTCGGGTATGCGATCATCCCGGATATCGTATTGAATGAGAGCGAAGATATGTACCGTCTTCAATTGAGAACGAAGCACGGGGAACCGATTTTGCGAAAATCGTGGATGATTTACCGGAAGGAGTCCTTGCATATTTCGTTGATTAAAGCGTTTGTCGACTTTATCAAAGCGCAGAAGCTGATGTAATGGTATTTATCGAATTCGATAGAAATCGTTTATATCTGCTCGTTTAAACCAAAAAAAACGGACCCGGACCAAACGCATGGTCCAAACCCGTTTATGGTTTTACCCGTTCGCCGGCTGCTTCCCGCGGAGGCGGGGCGACGGTTCGCGGTCCGTTTCTGCCGCTTCCTGCGGCTTCGGCCCCGGGCCCCCGCTTCCGGTGCGCAGCGGAATCTCCTTCAAGAAGAACGTCAGCACAAGCGCGACAATAAGCAGCACAGCCCCCGCCAAAAACACATTTGCCAGCGAGTAACTAAGCGCCTCGCGGAGCGAGTCGATCATCCGGCCGAACACCGTCTGCAGCTCCGGCGGCAGGGCTGCCTGAATCTGCGCCAGCTTCGGCTGGTCGAGCAGCATCTGCGGATTGTGGAACGCCGCGAGCTTCTCGGCCACCTTCGGATCGAGCTGGCTCAAGTCGACGCCCCGCCCGCTGGCCAGGATTTCCTGCAGCTTGTTTGTCATGCCCGTCGACATGATCGTCCCCATGACGGCAATGCCGATCGTGCCGCCCAGGTTACGGAACAGCTGCGAGGAGGCCGTAGCGACGCCAAGATCCTTCGGCGATACGGCGTTCTGGACGGTCAAGGAAAAGACCGGCATCCCCAGCCCAAGGCCGAAGCCGAACACGATCATGCTGAGCACCGTCACCGAGATCGTATTCATGTAATGCATGATCATCATCCCGATGACCATAATGATAATCCCGAGAATCGCGATCCGCTTGTATTTGCCCGTCTTCGTAATCAACTGCCCGCTGATCGCACTGGTCACGACCATCCCGATGGACATCGGCATCGTCACATAACCGGAATAGGTCGGCGAAATCCCCATCACGCCTTGGACGAAGAACGGCGTATACATGAGCGCTCCCATCATCCCGGCGTTCATAATGAACCCGATGACGTTCGAGATCGTCACAATCCCGTTTTTGAACAGCGAGAGCGGCAGCACCGGACTTTTCACCCGGCTCTCCACCCAAATGAAAATAACCAGCGCCACCACCGTACAGGCGAACAAACCGAGAATTTGCGACGAGGCCCAAGCATACTTCGTGCCGGCCCACGAGAACGCGAGCAGCATCGGCACGATCGTCAATGTAAGAAACAGCGAGCCGAAATAATCGATCGATTCCGACGGCTTGCGCTCCACCTTCGGGAACATGGTCAGAATCATGATGAAAGCGACAATGCCGAGAGGCAGGAAAATCCAAAATACCCAGTGCCACTCTAAATGATCGACGATATAGCCGCCAAGCGCCGGACCGACAACACTTGCAAATCCGAACACGGACATCATGATCCCCGACCATTTCCCGCGCTCGCGGGGAGCGAACAAGTCACCGACGGCCGTAAAAGCCGTGGCCATGATGATCCCGGCGCCCACCCCCTGGATGCCCCGGTA
>NZ_JTHN01000022.1 GCF_001399685.1 Paenibacillus sp. A3 | reverse complement strand
CAGCGCACGCTTTGCAGCGCCGAATCTTCCGCCAGCCATGCCTGGGCGCGGTCCTGCAGGTGGGTTTGCGTCAGCAGCACCGCCGCCCCGCTATCCTCCAGCATGAACTGAATGCGGTCGGACGGATAGTCCGGATCAAGCGGCACATACGCGCCTCCTGCCTTCCAGACCGCCATGACGCCAACCAGCAGGTCCACCGAACGGTCGGCCAAAATGCCGACGATCGATTCCCGGCCGATGCCACCCTCGCGCAGCGTGCCGGCCAGCCGGTTCGCCCGCTCGTTCAGCTCCCCGTACGTCAACTGCTTGTCCTCGTACACCACCGCTACCGCTTCCGGGCTGCGCGCCGCCTGCTCCTCAAATAACCGGTGGAACGGCTTATTGTGCGGAACCTCGGGCAATGCCGGGTTAAATTGGGTTAAAATCTTGCTTTTCTCTTCTTCACTCAGCATGGACAGCTCGCGCACCGTCTGCTGAGGGTTCTGTATAATTTGTTCGATAATCGCAATCATCTGTTCGGCAATGCGCAGGATTTCATTTTCCTCGAACAATTGAATGCGGTAATCGAAATTCAATTCAATCCGCCCGTCGTCGATCATGTCCACCACGTGAATGGCAAAATCCCCCACTTCGTGTCCGCAAAAACGGCTGTTTTGCAGAACGCTGAGGTCATCGTAGTGGGACCAGGTAAGCGGCAAATATTCGATATCCACCCGGAACAATTCCTGAATGTCGTGCTGCTTGTTTTCTTTTCTCAAATCCTGGATGAGCTGATTGTACGGATATTTCTGATGGCGGAGGTTCGACTTCTGTTCTTTGGATACATGATGCAGAAAAGACTCTGCGCTCTGATCCGGGTCCAGCAGCATGCGCGTCGCGACGGTGCTTACAAACATCCCGATCGTTTCTTTTTCTTGCTTCGACGTCCGGTTGGCATAAATCGTGCCTACCGTGAGGTCCTGATTTCCGGTGACTTTATGAAGAAGGATATACAAGGACGCCAAAAACAAAGTAAATATGCTGACGTTATTCTGCTCGCTGAATTGCTTCAATTGTTCGTAACGTTTATGGGTAAGGGGAACGCTCGCTCTTCTGGCCTCCGTGCTTATAGCATAAGGCGTATTCGGTTTGATCGCGGTAATTTCCGAGAACGATTTGAATTTATCCAACCAGTAGGCCTTATCTTTTTGGTAACGTTCCGACCTCTCGTATTCCTGTTCGGCATAAATATAATCGAGATAAGAGCTTTTGGCTTTCTGATCCGGCACGGTTCCATGCAGCAAATCCATATAGTTCTGCATAACCGTGTTAACGATGAGGTGCGATGCTACGCCGTCGGCAATAATGTGATTGATTTTCAAGTTAAACCAGTGTTCTTGATTATTAATATTAAAAACACAGAAATGGTACAGCTTTTCATCAAAAATGCTTATCGGTATTCTATTAAAACGCTCCAGCCATTCCTTCGCTTCCTCAACGCTCCCCATTTCCAGATAATCGCACTCAGGGATGATGTTCGATTCCTCTTCAAACCATTGCATCGGTTCAGCTTCGGAAGGAGCAATCCGGATACGGAAAGCATCGTACTCTCTTATCAATTTATAAACCGACTGCATCAAAACATCGGTTTGGACATGACCCCTTATGAATAAAGTTCCTCCAATAGCTCCGACAGTCGTATTCGGATACATCATTTCCATATTCCAAATTCTTCGCTGCGCTTGGGTTAAAGCATACAATTTGTTCTTATTCTCGCTCACATCGACACTCTCCTGGCATAGGGATTCGTAAGGTAGGCCCGCAACCCAAGGTACTGGAAAAATCATTTGCTCGAGAGCTAAGCGGGCTTATTCAGCCCGCAGCGCTCGTCATATGTCCCGTCTACGAAACGGGTTGTACAGCTACTAGCGATTTCACGAACGTGTCGAACGGCAGGATAGTCAGTTTTTCGGCAAACTCGCGTTCCTGCCCGCATACGGCCAGCTTGTACGGACCGTCCACAGGGTACTGCTTGAACCAGTACTCCTTCAAATCCGGGCTATGCAGCAGGACGGGATTGCCTTCCGACGTTACCCGCACCGCGAAACGGTCCAAAGGAAGTGAAAGCCCGACCCCTCTTTGCTTAATGAAGCTTTCCTTCAAAGTCCACAAATCGTAAAAATAAGGCAACCTTTCCGCAAACGGACGCTGCTGCAAATCATATGCCTCTTCGGGGGCAAAATAATGATAGGACCATGAAAAATCGATGTACTGCTGCCGTTCGATATCGACGCCTACCGGCTGCTCCGAAATGGCGCATACAACCCATTCGCCGGAATGGGATACGTTGAAATGAATATTCGGAAAACCGTCCAAAGACGGCTTTCCGTAAGCATTGTGGATATACCGGATATCCGAGGGGCGAAGTCCCCATTTTTGTCCGATGAGCCACCGTGCCAGCGCTTCCCCGACCAACGTTCTGCACTGGTCCGCAGGCTGCTTCAAACTTGCGGCCTTCGCCTGCTTTTCTTCCGATACGCAATCGTACAGCTGCTGCATGATACCGGCCTCGGGCTCCCCGGATAACCGGACCGCGTAAACTTCGATCGTCATAGGCGTCGGTTAGTGCCTTCCCCCCTGTTTATCGACATAGACCGAGCGGAGCAGGGATCTTTCGAACGGAACGCCTTGCGCCGTCACACCCTGAACCTCGACGGACGTCTGGTAGACGCCCGGTTCTTGGGCTGCCGTCAGATCCAATTCGTTATTCGCTCCTGCCACCGCTTGTTTTTTCAACGATTGAATTTGCTTTTTGCCCGGATTGCCTTGCTCAGGGATAAAGCTCACATTGTAACGAACGTTGAGCATGTTCGAGGACAACCCGTTGCCGTCGGCTTCTACACGGAATTTTTGCTTGTCTTGTGTCGTCAGCTTGAGCGAATCGGAAAGTGCCGAATCGTATTGCACCGTCAGCAGATGCGCGCCAGGCTTTTTGGATTGCGCCTGCAGCGTCCACTCGCCCTGTTCCGGCTTGGCAACGACCGCAGTATGGTGCCAGCCGTTTTTGAACAGCTCCTGATCCTGCTCCACCTTGACGTCGACCGTTCTTTTCTCGCCGTTCGGCGCAATCAATTCCAGGCGGTCGGCCGGTTGGTCGGCAATCCAATCGAACGTGATGCTCCGCACGCCGTTCTCCACGAGAAAACGCTCGACGGCGATGCTTTCATGCTTGCCCCCACGGGTCAGCGTGTTGCTCGGTTGAACCCGTTCAAACGGATTCGTTTCCCGGACCGCACTTTGTCCGCTGCTTTCCGACTCCGCCGCCAATCCGGCTGAAGCCGCCAAATAAGGCTTGATCAGCGGGAACATCGGCGTGCCGTTATGAACCACCTTGTGGTCCCACGGTCCGATCTTCACCATGGTGCCCTTGGGATTGTGGGCGCTGCTGACCGTTACGACGCCGTCGTTCGGACCGAATTTCGATAAATACAGCCCTCCCGCGAGGTAAATCAGACTCGAATCGTGCCAGCCGTCGCCGGCGAACGTGTAAATCTTGTTCTTCGAAACGTTGGCATGCGAATCGGTAATCGAACGGAAATAGTTCATGTAAGACGTTTGCATGGAGTAGGTGCCCTCGGTCTTAAAACCGATCAGGTCCGCCAGCCATCCCGCCCAGTCGGAGTACGCCAAATCGGCGAGCTGCGATCCGTGGTGAGGGCTGCCTAAAGTGACAACGTGCGAAACGTACGGATACGCGCCGTAATGCACGAGAGCCGTTTGCGAATCGACCCCGCCTTTACTGTGGGCGACGATCACGAACTTTTTACCCGGGAACGCCTTGGAAATTTCCACGATTTTATCGGCAAGCAGCTTGCCGTTATCCCACATGTTTTTCGACGGGCCTCCCGAATCGTACAGCTCGATGAAAGCGGTTTGATACCCGTTATTGAAAACCGTTTGGTACATATCGTTCGTTTTGTACCAAGTTCCGGCGTTTGCTGTTAAGCCTTGTACGAACAGAATGACGGGGTAGTTCGGATTCAGGTTGCTCGGTGTAGCGCCGGGCGCCCAAGTTCCGGGAACGCCAGATAAGTTCGGGTCGGGTGCGGCAGCGGAAGCTGGCGCTGCAACGACAGCCCAAAGCAGTAGGCATGACAACAGCAACGTCAGAACTCTTTTATTCATCAATAACATTCACTCCCCCAATAAAATGGTGAACCGAATACGATTTCGCTAATCCATCACCCGCCGGCCCGACTTCAAACCAATTCCGGTTGAAGCAAGTTCGACGCGCAGCATTCCGTTACGGCCTGCTTCAGAATCTCGCAGCCCTTGGCAAGCTCCTCCATCGGAATCGTGAGCGCAGGCATCAGCTTGACGACCGCATCGTTACGTCCCGCCCGCTCGATGATAACCCCGAGCTCATAGCAGCGCGAGGCAATCGCTTTGGAGAGCGTCTCATCCCCGCTGCCCGACGTGTCGATTCCCCAGATGAGCCCTCTGCCCCTTACCGTGAGACGCGGGTCGATCGGTAAAATTTGCTCCTTCAAAAATTGCTCGACGAATCTGGCTTTGCGTTCCGTTTCCGCCTCCAATCCGGTCTGTTCGCGGAATTCGAGAGCAGCCGTAGCGCCGACAAAAGCAAGCTGGTTCCCCCGGAATGTGCCGTTGTGCTCTGCCGGCTTCCAGACGTCGAGCTCCGGCTTCAGCAGCAGCAAGGACATCGGCAGCCCGTAACCGCTGATCGATTTGGAAAGCACGGCCAGATCGGGAACGATGCCTGCGCGCTCGAAGGAGAAGAACGGGCCCGTCCGTCCGCATCCGACTTGGATTTCGTCGCAAATGAGCAGAATGTCGTGACGGTCGCACAAATCGCGCAGCTGGCGGAGCCATTCGATCGGAGCTTCGTTCAGACCGCCTTCTGCCTGAATCGTTTCGAGGATGATCGCTGCCGGTTTGGCGATACCCGAATGGTCGTCCGTCAGAATCGCCTCCATGTATCCGATTGTGTCCAATCCGTCGATAAAGCCTGCCGGGAAAGGCATGAAGGTCACGTCGTGCAGCGGAACTCCGCCCGCTTCGCGGTGATACAGGCTGCTGGTGGCGGCCAAGCTGCCTAGCGACATGCCGTGAAACGCGCCGATGAAGGCAAATATGCCAGTGCGGCCCTTGACTTTTCTCGCCAGCTTGAAAGCCGCCTCTACCGCATTGGTTCCCGTCGGACCGCAAAATTGAACCTTGTGGTTCAGACCGCGTGGCTTCAGAATCTTATCGGAGAACGTCTGCAGAAACGTTTCTTTGGCCGAAGTGTACATGTCCAGCCCGTGGCTGATGCCGTCCGATTGCAGATAATTAATGAGCCGCTCTTTGATAAAGTCGTTATTATGTCCATAATTCAAAGCGCCCGCGCCAGCGAAAAAATCGATATACGACTTGCCGGACTGTGCATATAGGACGGAGCCTTTGGCACGTACGAAAACGTCCGGGAACGAACGGCAATAAGATCTAACATTGGATTCCAAGGCTTCGAATGTGTTCACTGTCATATCATAATCTCTCCTCAGGTATGATTTATTCCGTGTCAAAATTAGTTAAGGGCTTACCTCCGCGATGTTGTTCTTAATGTTCGTACCCTCTTTTTAAAGCGCCTGGCTAACGGCAATATCGCCTGCAACAAGGGCGGAACCTGGATCATTTATCGATTCGTCATGCTGCAAACTTCCTTCAGGTGTTCCCTGTAGGATTCGATGCTGAAAACGGGTCATGCGGTAGACTAAGGAGTAAGGTTGTGTGTGTAGGAATGATGCGGGTGCGGTTTCCTGATGCGTTGAACAGAACGTGGGTTGAACAAGATGTTTGAGATGGAGCAGGCTGACATTAAGCAACCGGTCTCCCGTTTTATGGAGCTTTTTTTCTGCCCGGAGTTTACGAAGGGCAAATGTTTTGCGGCGTCTTCCGTTGTATGCGAGAACTTGCATCGGCATTCAAAATCCAAGAAGGCCTTCGTGAGAACATCCGGTCGTCACCCCCTTCTACGTGATTACAAAATAACCAACACCTGCTAATTATATACAATTATTAGGCAAAGATAACATGGTAGTAAAGTCCTATTTTGTAATCAATTATAAACTTTCGTTCAATAATTAGACATTTTTACAAACGCTTAACAAAGGGGATTCAGAAGATTCGACTTCCATCTTCTAGTATTTTGTCGATTGATGACAAAAGGTGTAGAAAACCCGGTTCCCAGCAGCCAAAAAAGAAAAAGCGGCCAACTGGCCATCTGTTTTTTTTCGTATACAGCTGACAGTCTAGGAGAGCTTTTTTTCAAATACTTAATATTTTTTGACGCAAAAAAAGCTGCCAAAGGGATAGTGCGCTATCCTATCGGCAGCTTTTTGAATGGTTGGCCGGTTATCGTCCGAAGATTAATATGCCTTCGGCACCTCGACCTTCCGGGTTACCCCGTCCTCCGTAAAGTACAGATGGACACCGTGGTCCTGATCGTCCAGAAAATGCGAGACGTACTTCGGTTCGCCGTGCTTGACGGGCACCAGCAGGGTGACGAGCCGATGGCTGCGCGCTTCCTTCGTCGCCGCTTTCAAGTGCCAGTGGACCGACAGTCCTTCGTACTCGGCCGGATCGACGTCCGTAAATTCGTTGTGCTGCATCAGCTCCAGCTCGCCGGACGAACAGTAGACGAATCGTCCGTCCATATCCGCCTTGCGGCCCTGCACCTTAAACGATTGCCCGGACAGCTTCATCTCGTACAGCGTATGAAACAGCCACTCGATGCGGCCGGGCCGTTCCAGATCGATGAGATCGACGACCACGACAAACGACTTCCCGAAAAAGTACAGCTCGCGGACATAACGCTTCAAGTAAGGGACGTGATGCCGGTAGGCCGCCGTCGCATTGCAGCGGGAATAGCCGTAACCGTCCCGCTGCTCTGCCGCCTCGACGATGCCGGAGGCCGCCATTGCCAGCACTTTATCCGTTCCGGCATATTGGCCGAGCCCGTCCACGAGAATGTTGTTGGTGGAACGCGTCTGCCTCCGCCAGTTCCGGTGCATCGTGCTGCCGAAAGCGACGTAATGGCCGCTCTCGATGGCAAGCGGCTCGCCGTAGGCATGCAGCAGGAAGCCGTTCTGATCGCCGTGGCTGTGGCTGACGGAGCCGTACTTGCTGCTTTTCGTCAGCAGCATGATATGGCGCTCCGGGTCGGCCATGTTCCCATGGAAGGCGACCCAGCCGACATCCCGGAACCATTTGACCGGCTCGATCGACGCTTCCGTCGGCGAAGTCGGCTCGATCGCCGGGTAATCGTGGCGGTACACCATTTCGTCGAACCGGAAATCCCACCAGCCGTAATTGTAAAATTTCATTTCCGAGTCCGTATCGATCTCCTTGACCCGCTCGAAATACCACTGATACAGACCGTTCCCGGTCACTCCGGCAAACTGGCGGACGTTGAAGCCGGTCTTCAAGCTGACGGGATCGCCGAGCGTGGACTGATCGCCGAAGCTGGCGCGCAGCGTATCCGGGCTGAAGCAGTACAACGGAAAATCGCCGGTTTTGGTGAAAAACGGACGGCAGTAAAAATCGATGCCGGTATAGTTTTTGAGCAGATTAAACGCTTCCGTCACAAACGCCATGCCGGTCGTCCAGTACATCGGTCCTTCCGCCCAGCCGCCGTCCGCGCCTCCCCACGGCGTGTACAGGTTCGCGTAATACTCAAGCGTGTAATCGAGCCATTCCTGCGCCTTCGGCTCCTCTCCCAGCAAGGCGATGCTGCAGGGCACCATCACGCTGGACAAGGAGCGTACCGCGTGGCTGTCGAACGGCACGTGGTGGATTTTGGACCGCTCCATCACGTGATACGCCACAAGCCCCGTTCGCTTGAATAGCGAACCGCGGACAAGCTCGCGCTCCGCTTCCGTTAAAGCGTCATACAGCCAGTCATAGCCCCAGGCAAGCGCGCCCGCTACCCGAAACGACGCTTCGTCGTTGTAATCGCGCGAGGTCGTTCCTTCGGGATTCCAGCCGGCTACATGCAGCAGCCACAGCTTCGCGCGCCCGATGAGCGCCTCATCCTCCAGCACGACGCCGGCCACGGCCAAATGCCGGATGGCGTACAGCGCTTCCTGACAGTCCAGGTACATGTTCCGCCACAGGCTTGCAACCCTTTTGTGGTCCGGGTACGGCTGCGGCTCCGCAATAAGCTCGCGCCCGATCCAAGGCCGGACGGAGCGAACGTAGAACGTCTCCCAGCCGCAATAGGACGGGTCTTCCTTGACCCTGCGGCGGAAGTCCGGCAGCTCGGAAGCCTGCAGCCACAGCCGCGGATGTGCCGCCGAGGCTTGCGCATAGCGGCGGTCCGGCGACGGCAGCGGCGTCTCGGGCAGCCCTTCGGGCACGGCGAAGCGCCGTACCCGGCTCCAGGCCGTTCGGCCCGCTTCATCGTCCGTCAGCAGCGCATACCGCCAGTAATACGTGCCCGGCTCCAGCGGACGGTCCGGCGTATACAAATTATACGGAACCGGCCCGACCGTCTCCGTTTCCTCCTCCGCAAACGCGGCACTATAGGAAATTTGCAGCACGTACCGGTCATGCTCCAATTGCGCCGGAATCCAAGTAAACCGGGGCGGATTTTCAGTAAGGACGGTCTGTTCGTCCGGCGCATACTGTACGGTCAGCACCCCGCTCTGCGGCTCGTATAACGGTGCCTGGCTACGCATGGCGCTCCCCTCCTATGACGGTTAGTCCCTGCTCCGTAAGCGCGCAGGTGCGAATCCCCTCTGCCGATTCAACTTGAACTGCGCCAGAGGGTGTCTCCTTCAAAATCGTCCGTTCTCCAGCGCTGTACACGTGAACAAACCGCGCGCTGCGGCCATGCCGGCGATGAAGCAAAGCGGTTAGCGGCCGGCTCGGGTCGACGCTGGTTCCCGGCGTCCTCACGGCATAGGCTTCGTCTCCCGGCTGAAGCAGCGCCGTATGATAAATCCGCCCGCCGCCCGGCACCTTGTACGTCAGCCTCAGCTCCCTCGCTGAGCCGACGGCCCCGTAACGCTTGACAACGGGAAGACGCTGCCATTCGCCTTCCGGCGCCAGCGAATAGAAGCCGCCGTGATCCGGCGCTTGCTCCGGGCATGTCTCAACACCGATATGAGCCGTTTCTTCCTCGGCCGGCACGACCGGGTGCATCCACCATTCGATCGACGCTTCTTCCCCTGCCGCTACCTCGAACCAGTCCAGCAGCCATGGATCGGTCAGCAGCAGGTGCCGATCCATCCGGCAGCCTGGATACGCGCCTTCCGACCGCAGCCATACGTACGTATGGGCCGCTGTCTCTTCGAACCGGAGGCAGCTTCCGGTGTGGGCCGCCTGCGATGCTCCGCCGAGCGATACGGTGTTATGGCTTGCCGTTTCGGCGAACCACTGCTTGCGGAGCGCCGATCCGTAAGGCACCATGCCGAACTCCGGCGTAAATGCCGTCTCCCGGTGCATCATCGTCAGATGAAGCTTGTCGTAATGGCCGTGCGAGCCTCCGTGCGGGCCGAAGTCAGCCAAAAACGACAACGCGTTCGACGTCCTCCGGCCCAGGACGAAACCGGAATCGCGGAGCAATCTGGAGCCCCGCAGCAGCCCCGCTTCTTGACCGAAAGCACCGTCCACCCCATTCGTTCCCCCTGCAGCCCTTCCGACGAACCGGCGTACGACAGGCTCTTCGCCTTCGCCGTACAGCAGCGCCTCAAGCTGGCAGCGCGCACCGTCTTGACCGCCCATCTGCCGGTACGCTTCGCGCAGGATCAGCTCGATCCCCGGCTGACGGTACCGGCTCAGGCCGATCTCCATAATCTCAGCGATTTCTCTCGCGTAGGGCAGCCGCTCCATCGGGCCGTCATGCAGGGCGGGCAGCACGCCGCGGTCGTCGGCAAGTGCAGCCAACACATCGAACATGCCAGACATCGATTGACCCGCCGTCCCTTCGGCGTCATACAGATCGATGCCGAAGCGCTCCGCCATTTCCGCCGAGATCAGGTACGCCCGCAGGACGAACACGTGATAGTACGTGCTGCCTTCGAACTCCAGTTGGTCCGGCTTGACCCCGATGGACAAATGATGCTTCCAGCCCCCTTCGCCTGCGATCAGGGCAAGCAATCCGCCGCGATCATTCTTCACCGCGTGGACGCACGAAAGCGCAGCATTAAGCCAAGCCGTGTAATTGTTCTCGGCATTGCCCCGTTCGTGAATCAAAATGCGGCGGTACTCCGCCATACTTGCCTCCAGCAATCGCAAATAGCCGTCGATCGCCTCACGCTCGGACTCCGTCCAAGCCACGCCTTCGTCGCTTAACAGCAAGCAGGCGCGAAGCAGCGTCGTCGACCAGATCGCTTCCGTGAGCGCCTGATGAAACGCCCGGCCTTTCAGCATCCACGGCTGAGCGTCCGGATGCACCGGGTAGTCGGGAAACTGGCGCGCATACCCGGCAATGATCCGCTTTGCCAGCTGTGCATAGGCAGCTTCCCGCGAAGCCGCATAGACCGCCGCTGCTTGAAGCGCGGCGCGGGCCAAGGACTGGTGCTTGAACACCAGCCAAGCCCCGCGGTACGCTTCGCCTTCGATCAGGCAGCCGTGCGGGCAGCGGAACGACTGCGCATCCCGTTCGGCAGGATCGAACAGCAGCTCCGCATGGTGACGGGGACACACGTATTGGTGCCACCAGCCGCCCGGCTCCACGGGAATATACAAGCTGCCCGCCGCTTCCAGCCGATCCAGTTCCTCCTTAAGCTCGGCCAGCACCCGCCGCCCCCAGGCGTGCTTTTCCGTTTTATGCCGGATTCCCGTACTCATCGCATCATCATCCCGCCGTTGATCTCGATCGTTTCGCCGGTCAAATAAGAGGCCAGATCAGAGGCCAGGTACAGGACGGCGCCCGCCACATCCTCCGGCGTCCCTTCCCGCTGCAGCGGAATGCCGGTTACCGTCGCTTTGCGCGCTTCATCCGTCGTGAAGGTCGCATGGAACATCGTGTTGCCGATAAAGCCGGGAGACACGAGATTGACCGTGATGCCGCTGGGCGCCGCTTCCTTGGCGAGTCCTTTGGAATAAGCCGATACGGCTGCCTTGCTTGCGGCATAAATGCTTGAACCCGGTCCGCCTCCGTTATGGGCGGCAACGGATGACATATTAATAATGCGGCCCGCCCCTTTCGCTTTCATGCCCGGAAGGACGCGCTTGCACATGAATACCGTGCTTTTCAGATTGACATCCATGATCTGCTGGTACAATTGTTCGGTCATGTCGATGTTCGGCTGGCGCTTCACCAGATGGCCGGCGTTGTTGACCAAGATATCGACCGTTCCGCCGAACGCCCGCTCGATTTCCGATACGAGACGGTCGATCTCCGCAGCGTCCGTAACATCAGCCTGCACGAGCACCGCTTCGCCTCCGGCCGCCCGGATGGCGGCAACCGTCTCTTCCCCCTGCGCCACGTTGCGCAAGCAGTTGACGCCTACCTTGGCGCCGCTTGCAGCAAGCGCGACCGCAATCGCACGGCCGATCCCTGCGTTAGAGCCCGTAACCAAAGCCACTTTTCCCATCAAATCGATTTTCATATGAATCTCCTCCGCATCCATGAAATGAAATGTTAAGATCAGGCAGGATCTTTAATAGAGCGCAGCGCCGGTGCCGACGTTTCCGGCATCGTCATCGTAATGCGGCTGCCGCGGCCCCGTTCGCTTTCAATCGACAGGCCATATTGCTCCCCGAACACCATCTGAATGCGCCGGTGAACGTTCATCAGTCCGATCCCTCCGCGCTGCCTCCCGCCCTCGTGCTCGTCTGCAAGCCGGTTTTGCTTCAGTCGTTTGCGCAGCTCTTCCAGCCGGTCGGTCTCGATGCCCACTCCATTGTCTTCCACGGACACCTGGAACAGCCCGCCCTGCTTGCGCGCATCGATGCGGATGTAATGATGCGGCTCGAAGCCGCCGGGAAACGCATGCTGAAATATATTTTCGATCAGCGGCTGCAGCGTCAAGCGCACCATGTTTTCCAGCAGCAGCGATGGCGGAATGACGACGTCGATCTCGAATTCCCGGCCGATCCGGTGCCGCAACACGATCATGTAATTGCGCACGTGGTTCAGTTCGTTGGCCACGGTAATTTCTTCCAGATTGGTTTGGATCGAATAGCGCAGCATGAAGGCCATCGCTTCCACCATCTCGGTAATTTCGTACGAATCCTGAACGATAGCATAGCAGTTGATCGTTTCCAGCGTGTTGTACAGAAAATGCGGATTGATCTGCAGCTGAAGCGACTGAAATTCCGCACGCTGCCGCTCCAATTCCGCCCGACCAAGCTCTAGCGCATTTTTTTGCTGCTGCAGCTCGGCTTCATATACTTTCTCGATCATCTCCGAAAGCCGCGTCACCATAAGGTTGTAGCTGTGAATCAACCCACCGATTTCGTCCGTCCGGCCGATCTCGTCGATGTGCTGCCAGTTCCCTTTCTCCGTTTGCCGCATGCTTTCTTTCAGCTCCCGAATCGGCGCAACGATGGAACGGCCGAAGCGGTAGGCGAGCCACAGAGCGGCAATCAGCGTGAGCAGCCCGACGCTGAGCGTCGTGGTGCGGATCGTGGACGCCGGACGCCGGAGCTCCTGGACCGGAATAGAGGCGACAAGCCTCCAGTCCGAATAGCTCGAACCTCTGGAGACAAACAGCCGCTCCTGCCCCTCATAATGGTCGATGACCGATTTTCCCGCGCTCTGCTCCATATGCCGGAACAGCTCCGGTTCCAGCTTCGCATCCTTCAGCGGCCAGATCGGATGGTAAATAAATTCTCCTTTTCCATTGACGATAAAGAAATATCCGTCCTTTCCTACGTTCGCGCGCTGCCATATTTTCGCCAGTTCGGCGAGCTTGAACTCGATGGCGACGACCCCGCGGTTCGCATCGTTATAAGCGGAATCGCGCACTTTTCGCGCCATCGTGACGACGGTCCCCCGGTCCTCCGACCTCAGGCTCACGTTCAGCAGAACCATCTGCCCGTCGTCGGGGGTATTTTTCATAATGTACTCGAACTTGGTCTTATACTCCGCAGGGTCCAAAAAAATCAAGTTTTGGTTGTCATAGATGACGGAACGCCGGTGCTGCCCGACGACATAAATCATGTTCAGCTGCTTGTACAGCGCTGCGATCGATTGCACGGAATTCGACGCGAACTTCTTGATCTGCGTGGAGTAGTAGTAATACCCGTACCCATCGTCGGGCGCAATTTCCATGAACGACCGGACGTCGGGGTTCGAGGTGAACGAATTGCTCAGCAGCTCGTACGTCTGCAAATAAATATCCGTCTGGTATGCCGCGCTATCGACGATTTGCTCCATGTACTGCTCGGCCTGGCGGTCCAGCTCTTTGGAAGACTGCACGTAAGAAACGACGCCGACGGTAATCAGAGAGACGGCAATAACAATGAGAAAATAGATATAAATTTGGCCGGACAGCGTTTTGCGCTTCATTATTCGATGCCCATCTTTTGCCGGTACTCGGATGGAAGGCACCCGGCGTATTTCTTGAACGTCTTCGTAAAATGCGGATGGTCGGCGTACCCGACCTCGCCCGAGATATCCGTGATCCGGTAATGCGGCTGCTGAAGCAGCTTCTTCGCTTTTTCCATCCGCCTGCGGGTCCGGTATTGGACAAACGTTTCCTGCGTCGATTGCTTAAACAGCTGGCTGAAATACGAGGCGTTCAAGCCGATGTATTCCGCCACCTCTTCCAGCGAAACCTCCTCGGCCAGATGACCCTCGATGTACTGCTTCGCCTCCTCGACCGGGTCCTTGCGTCTGCCCCTGCGCTTATGCCTGAGCTCCTCGCACAAGCTGCGGACGCTGCCGTCAAACCGCCGCCACGCCTCCTCCTTCTCCGAAACGTCCGCCAGCTCAAGGTAGGTGCACAGTGTGAATACGTCCCGTTTGTTGATCCGGCTCACCAGCAGAACGTGCAGCTCGTCAAGCACATCGCACAGCCGGCTCGGCTTCAGGCCGAAGCCGTCCAGCTCGCTGCGCATCTCCGCCAATACGGCCCGCAGCTCCTGCTCTTGCAGCAGCCACACGGCCTCATCCAGCTTGGCCGCCCACGTTTCCAGCCGGGTCACGGGAACGAACGTCTCGGAGCGCTGCTTCGCGCTGAAGCGGACGAGCTTCTCCAACACCTCCTGAAACCCTTTGATGGTGACCGGCTTCAGCAAGTATTCCTTCACGCCGTAAGATACGCTCTTCTGCGCGTATTCAAAATCGTTATAGCCGGAAACGACGACAATCTGGATATCCGCGTCCATCTCGGCCACGTGCCGGCACAGCTCCAGCCCGTCCAGCTTCGGCATCCGGATGTCCGTAAACAAAAAATCGGGGCGTTCTTCGCGAATCCGCTGCAGCGCATCCGTGCCGTTCTCGGCCGTGCGAATGCTCGTTATGGGCAGACCGGATTGCTCCACCAGCTTTTGCAGGCCTTTGCGAATCATCGGCTCGTCATCTGCAATCAAGATTCGGTACATGGCGAACGCTCCTTTCAGAAGGGGGGCGGAGAGAAAAGACTGGTGATACATGCCCTCCGGCAGGACACCGCACCTCAACCACTCATGAACCGCCTTTTCCCTCCGCGAAAAGGGATATAATATTTATTCCTCACGCCCTTGCAAGACGCAAGGCGCGAGGAGAAAAACGCTTACATTTAAACCGTACTATTATGGAAGAGACGCAATTAACGGCGCGGCATCGAGATCGTCACGTTCGGATCTTTGCTTTTAAACTTCTCGGTCGCTTCCTTGACGACGTCGTTGCCGCCCTTCGATTTCCACTCCTCGATGACCTTCGGCCAATTGGAGATCGGCTCCTTGCCGTAGACCATTTTGACCATATGCTGGAGCAGCACCGGAGCGGCAAAATCGGATTCCGGCGAAATGTCCGGATTTTTGATGTACGCTTCCAAACGCGGTTCGAATTGGATGCCGTCGCGCCCTTCGTTTGCCAACATTGTATCATAGATGCCCATCAATTTCTGCCCTTCCGGCGTAAGGCTAAGCGTGCCTTTGTTGTACTTCGTATCCTGCACCATCCACAGGAACGCTTGGCGGTAGCGCTCTTCGTCCACCCCTTGCGGGTCCGTCGGCGATTTGTATTCGATCTTGCCGTCCACCGTCTTGTAGGTCTCCCCTTCGATGCCGAACGTAAAGAACTTCTCCGCCTCGTCCGACAGCATCCAATCGAAAAATTTGATGATCGCCTCCGGATTTTTTACCTTTTTGTTGATGAACCAGGCGCGGGTAACGGAATTGTACAAGTAGTAGCCGCCCTTGCCGTCCGGACCGACCGGGGACGGAATCAGCTCAATCTTGGCGGTCGGGACGTTTGCCTGCAACTGCTTCTCCCACTGCAGCACTTCGTTGGCGTTCATCGACCACATGCCCGCCTTGCCGGCCAAAATATTGTTTTTGTAAACGGTCGGGTTGATCGTCGCGAACTCCTTGGAGATCAGGCCTTCGTCGAACATCGTTTTGTACGTTTCCAGCGCCTTTGTCATATTGTCGACGTTGAAAAACTTCGGCACGATTTGATCGCCCTGCTGTGTGTGCATGGAGAGGTAAGGGAACGCGTCAAAGGCGCCGAAAAACGTATCCGCGTATTTGAAATTCTCGCGGCCCTGATATGGCTGCTCGACTCCCAGCTCCTTGAACTTCCGCAGCACGTTCAAGTATTCGTCGACCGTCTTCGGCACCGGCAGCCCCGCTTTATCGAGCAGATCCTTGCGGATCGCGGTTGCACGGCGCGAAGGGTTGGAGAGGAACTCCGGGATCGCGTAAATTTTGCCCTGGTACGTCTCTTTCTGCCAGGCGTCCTTCGGAATTTTTTTCAGCAGGTTTTGCCCGTGCTTTTGCAACAGATCGTCCAGAGGCAGAAAGACGCCAGCCTGAACGGAGCCCGCCATCTCCTTGCCCGCTACGCCGCCGCTGCCCTGTACGACATCGGGTATGTCGTTGGTGGCGAACATTTGGATCATCTTCTGCTCGAATTCCTTGTGCGGGACGAGCACGATGTTCAGGTCCGTGTTGGTCAGCTCCTCCAGCTTTTTCACCCATTTGTCTTCGTTGATGTTGGGCGACTTCTCCACGTGATTGAAGGCTAACGTTCTCATCGAGATGGAAAATTTCGCTTTTTCGTTTGTATTGCCGGTTCCTTCCCCCGCGGGCGGCTCCGACGTCTTGGCGCAGGCGGCCAGCATGCTCGCAGCTGCGGCCGAGGCAAGCCCGACCTTCATCCATTTCTTCATACGTACCCCTCTTTTCTGAGAAATGATATGGAGCGATTGCATTTAGTGTAAAAGGACGACTCTTTCCGAGCATAGCATATTGCTCGCTCGGGGCTGCGTTTTTTTTTCGGGAGACGTCCTGTTTTACCGTTGTAAAAGCTCCGGTACCGGATGCCGGAAGTTAAGATTTCACGGAGCCGACCATCATGCCTTTGACAAAATGCTTTTGCAGGAACGGATAAATAAGCACGATCGGCAGCGTCGCAATGATGATCGTCGCCATCTTGATGCCTTCCGGGTCCATATGCGCCAGCGAGCTGAACTGGGAGGCCGATGGGTCGATGTTGATCTCGTTCGCATCGATCAGCTGGCGGAGCTTCACCTGCAGCGGCCTCAAGGCCGGGTTGTTGACGTAGTACAGCGCGTTCATATACGTATTCCAGTGGCCCACCGCGTAGAAAATGCCCAGGGAAGCCATTACGGGCTTGGAAAGCGGCAGTACGATGCTCCAGATCATCCGCAGCTCGGTGCAGCCGTCGATTCGGCCGGAGTCGATAATTTCTGAAGGAATCTGCATAAAGAACGAACGCATGATGAAAAAGTTAAATGCGCTGATCGCGCCGGGAAGCAGCAGTGCCCATAGCGTATTCGTCAATCCGAGGCTCTTCATCAAGATAAAGTTCGGAACGAGCGGAGCGCTGAATACCATCGTAATGAGCACCATGACGACGACGATTTTCCGCCCCACATACTCCTGCCTCGATACTGGATAAGCCAGCGAAGCGGTGGCAATCAGATTGATGAGCGTGCCGACCACCGTAATGTACACCGTAATCCCGAAGGAACGCCAGATCGAAGCGTCGCTGAACACGTATTGATAGTTGATCCAGGTGAAATCGACGGGCCAGAACAATACTTTTCCGGCAATGACGGCTTCGGAGCTGCTGAACGATTGCGCCAGCACGCCGAGGAATGGAAGAAACATCGCCAGCCCGAGCAAGGTCAGAAAAATAAAGTTCGCCGCATTAAAAACTTGCCAGCTTGCGCTTGCTTTTTTCATAAGTTATCCGCCTCCCGCTTCCCGCAGCCGTTAATACAAGCTTTCCCCGGTCGTTTTCTTGCTGAGCGTGTTGCCGATGACGATCAACACCAGACCGACGACCGATTTGAACAAGCCGATGGCCGTCGTGTAGCTGAACTGCTGTCCGAGCAGACCGACCTGATAAATATATGTGTCCAAAATTTCGCCGTTGTTTTTGTTGAGCGGGTTCAGGAACACGTAGACGCGCTCGAAGCCGAAATCCAGAAACTTGCCGATATGGAGCAAAAACATGATCATGATCGTCGGCAGCAGCGCCGGGATCGTGATGGACAGCGTCTGGCGCCAGCGGCTCGCGCCGTCCACCTCGGCCGCCTCGTACAAGTCCGGGTTGACGCCCGCCAACGCCGCGAGGAAAATAATCGTCCCGTACCCCGAATCGCGCCAGATGCCGGAGCCGATAAGCACCGTGCGAATCCACGATTCTTCGCCGAGGAAGTAGATCGGGTCGAAGCCGAGCCAGCTGATGAACTGGTTCACCGCTCCGGTCGATGGCGACAGGATGCCGATGGCGATGCCGCTGACGATGACCCAGGACAAGAAGTGCGGCATATAGACGACCGTCTGCAGTACCCGTTTGTACAGCACCAGACGCAGCTCGTTGAGCAGCAGCGCCAGGACGATCGGCGCCGGGAAGGCGATGAGCAGGTCGTACAATCCGATCAGCAGCGTATTGTTGAGAATGTTCAAAAAATCGTAATGGGCGAACATCCGTTTAAAATGCGCAAGGCCCACCCATTTGCTGCCCAGCATGCCTTGAAAAATATTGTAGTCCTGAAAGGCGATCACCGAGCCCAGCAGCGGAACGTACTTGAAAATGAAAAAATAGACGATCCCCGGAACCGAGATCAAATAAAGCGTTTTGTATTTCCACATAAACCGCAGTACGTTTTTACGGGTCCCGGCTTTGTAGCCGACCGTTTTCACCGCCTGCATTTTTACTGCCATGCGTGCCCCCTCCTTTTCCGTCTTAATGTAGTTCCATCCTACTCCGTAAAAACGCTTTCAACAATGGAATGCCTTTTCTCGCCCTTGTGTTTTTTTTGGCTCCGGGCTAAAAAAATGTCGTCAGTCGTCGAACGCGTGCCGGACGTCCCATTTTATGCTATATTGTTGTCATCGATAAAAAAAGGAGTCTTCAGTCATGCAGTTTACCGGCTTTACCGAAACGGATTTCGCAACCTTTACGATAGAAGGCCTGGAGGGACGAATGGAAGCGATCCGCTCACGCATTCAGCCCAAGTTCGGCGCCATCAGCGGCGTGCTGCTCGATGAGATTGCTGTGGAGGCGGGAGAAGAGCTGTTTTTGCACATCGCCAAACATGCGCGCCGCAAGGTGAACCCGCCCGTCGACACGTGGATGTCGTTCTCAAGCAGCAAGCGCGGCTACAAGCAGCTTCCCCATTTTCAGATCGGCTTGTTCGACGACCGGGTGTTCATTTGGCTTGCCCTGATCTACGAACTGCCGAATAAGCACGCAATTGCCCAAACGTATTTGGACCGTCTGACGGAGGTCCGCTCCGCTCTGCCCGAAGATTTCGTGCTTACGTTCGATCATATGCAAAAAGACGCGGTACCGGTGCGGGACTTGGATGACAGCAAGTTCGAGCAGGCGCTCCGTCGCTTTCGCGACGTGAAGAAGGCCGAGCTACTGGTCGGCCGCAACATTCCGTCCGGCGATCCGGTGCTGGCGGACGGACAAGCGTTCCTCCGGCTGGCTAAAGAAACCATGATCTCCGCCCTGCCTTTATACAAGATGGCCAAGCTGTAAGCAAGGACAAGGCCTCCCTCCGGCTTAAGCCGATGTCGGGGGCCTTTTTCTATGTTTTACGGTGTCGTATGTTTCACAGCGGCCTCACTCCCACACCACTCACATTTTTTACAATAATTAGCTGAAATTTAGCACCTTTTGAAATCGATTGCATATAGTTAACATAGAACGGCTATCCATTTTCAGGGAGGGGTAGGCATGAAGAAAACTGCGGTTCGCAACCTGCTGGCTTCGCTAATTGGTATTTGGTTCATAGGCGCTCCGTGGATTCTCGGTTTTTCCGGCCATTCTGGAGCTCTGTGGAGCAGTATGGCCGCCGGCTTCGCTGAACTCGCCTTCTCGCTGCTGGCATTGGGCAAAACGGGCTGGGGCTCGTGGCAGCATTGGATAGCGTTTTTGGCAGGCGTTTGGTTTATGATGCTGCCCTTTGTCTTCTCATTCGGTCTAGGGATGACCCTCTTCCTTCTGGTGCTCGGCATAGTGACAGTCCTCTTGAACTTTTACAATATGAACGAGGATTCTTAAATATTGTCGTTAATTTTCTGAATTTTCCGTCATGTAAGCGGTTATTTGTGGTATAATGAAATCGTAATCCACTAAACCGCAAATGAGGTGAGGATGATGTTATTTTCTAAAATCCTTGTTGCCTATGACGGTTCGAATTTATCCAAGAAAGCATTGAAACGTGCGGTCGAATTGGTCCAGGAACAATCTCACAGCCTACATCCTCCGCGGCTCGAAATTATTCATGTATACGCCCTTCCTACCTTTATCGGCAGCGAATATGCGGTTAACAGTACTTACATCGAAGCTGCCGAAGCGACGATCGAGGAAGCCAAGGCGCTGATCCCGTCGACGCTAAACGTGAAATTTACGCTGACCCGGGGGCAGCCGGCTTATGCCATCCTGGAGCATGCGGAAGAGATCGGCTGCGACCTGATTGTCATGGGAAGCCGGGGACTCGGGAAAATCCGCGAGTTCTTTCTCGGAAGCGTCAGCCATAACGTCGTGCAGCAGGCTAAGGTTCCCGTGCTGATTGTGAAATAAACTGAATTCTCCCATCGTCCGACCAGACCGCCCAACCGGCGGTCTATTCGTCGTTGCTCAAAATTTTATTTTAGCCTAAGCTTGCTTTAAAGTAAGGTTAAGCCTGGCTGCCTATCCTAATCATGGTTGCAAAACCAATCCAACATCAGGAAGGTGAACCTGCATGAAGCAAACGTATGCGAAACGGGTAATCGTCTCCTCGCTGGCGCTGGCACTTCTGCTCGGAGGCGGGGTCCTGTATGGAACCGGACAATCGGCACACGCCGAAGATGCGGCCTCGCAGCAGCCGTCCGCCACAAAAACGAAAGCCGGCCCATTCCAGGAATGGTTCGGCAAGCGAAGCGGGCAGGACGGCTTCAAAGACCCCGGCGCTTCCGCCAAAAGCATGCCGATCTTCGAAGAAGCCGCTGCGATTCTCGGCACGGACAAAGCCTCGCTGATCGCCTCGCTTAAAGACAAGACGCTCGTACAGTTGGCCGCTGAGAAGAACATGAGCGAAGCCGACTTCGTCGCCAAGCTGCAGGCAGCGCGCAGCAAAACGATCGACGAAGCCGCAGCTTCCGGGAAGCTGACTGCCGAGCAAGCGGAGAAGCTCAAAAGCCGCATGGCGGAGCACCTGAAGAGGATGGTTAACCGCACCTTTGACGGCAAAGGCGGCCGCTCCGGCATGCATGCGGGCAAAAAACATCTGGGCATCGCGCCGGACAAGCTCGCCTCCATTCTCGGATTGACCGAGGACCAGTTGAAAACCGAACTGAAGTCGGGCAAATCGCTGACCGACATCGCGCAAAGCAAGGGAATGTCCAAAGAGCAGTTGGTCGGCAAAATCAAGGACGAGATGACTCCGTGGATCGAACACATGGTCGACCGCAAGCCTTCGCAGGATAGGAAGAAGTCTGAAACGAATAACGTTTCATAGTGCTTAGGTACCAATACCGTCCCAACTGGAGTGATCAGAGTGTTGAGAAACCCTAGAAGTAGAAAAACTCAGACAAATAGAGGTGGGGTAATCCCGTAAGAGTTTACGGTTTCTCAACAAGCTCACCGTCCCGGTAGGGGCGGTTTTTTGCTTTTCCAACATGGTATCTTGACGGAAACGTAGTAGCGCCAACGCTTTCGAACGCTCGTTCACACTTGAGGACAATTTTGGTGTATAATAAATGAGGCTCCCGAACTATGCATCAAAGAGGTGTGAGTCATGTTACCCGAATCGAACGAAGATTGGATCGAGCAGCTGCTTAAGCTAAGCGACGAAGAACCGAAAATGACGGAAAAACAAACGAAAATCCTGCATGCGGCCATCGAGATTTTTGCCGAGAAAGGCTACGCCGCAGCTTCTACCAGTGAAATCGCGCAAAAAGCAGGCGTTGCGGAAGGCACGATCTTCCGTCATTACAAAACCAAAAAAGACTTGCTGCTGTCCATCGTCCGTCCGATCATGGCCAAGCTCGTCGCCCCGTTCGTCCTCCGTAATTTTACGCCGGTGCTGGAGGCGAAATATACCCGGTACGAGGACTTTCTGCGGTCGCTCATCCGCAACCGTCTGGAGTTTGCCCGCCAGCATTTGCCCATGATCAAAATTTTGATGCAGGAAATTCCGTTTCACCCCGACCTCCAGGAGCAGTTCAAGACGGATGTCATGAACGAAGTATTAGCGAGAATCAAAAAAGTGATTGTTTTTTTTCAACAAGAAGGGCAGATCATCCCCCTTCCTGCCGCCACCGTAGTCCGGCTGACCGCCTCGGTCATCATCGGCTTCCTGATTACCCGTTTCCTGCTCGTACCGGAACAAGAATGGGACGAGGAAGAAGAAGCGGAGACGTGCATCCGCTTTATTATGCACGGACTCGCCACTCGGTAAGCTGTGGAGACATACGCTTCATACTCGGGTTCCAAAGGAGACAGCTTCATGATTGTACACGGAGACCGGATCTATATCCGACCTCTTGATTTACCGGATGTCCCAGCGCTTCATCTGCTACGAGCGGAAAACGAAACGTTCTTCCGTCCGTTTGAGCCTCTGCAGGACAGCAACGCTTTTACCCTCGACGCCGTACGAGAATCCCTGGTGAATATGATCGCCGAACGGGAGCAGGACAGCGCCTACGCTTTCGGTATTTTTTTGAACGGCACGGACGAGCTTATCGGCCGGGTCAGACTATCATCCATCGTTCGAGGGCCATGGCAGAACGCCAATCTGGGTTATTACATTTCCGAACGCTTCAACGGGCAGGGTTATATGTCCGAGGCGGTCGGACTTGTGCTTCGGTTCGCATTCGAGAACTGCGGACTTCACCGGGTTCAAGCGGCCATCATGCCTCGCAATAGAGGATCGATACGCGTCGTCGAAAAAAACGCCATGCGGCTGGAAGGCCTGGCCCGCAACTATTTGCAGATCCACGGCGTATGGGAAGATCATGCGATCTATGCCATGACGCGGGAAGAATGGCCCCCGGCCCCCGGCGATCGGGCTAATTCGGCGCTGAGCCATCTGGTGTGAATAAGAAAGAAAAGCCGTCGCAGCGAACAATCGCATGCGGCGGCTTCTTTGCGTTCCTCACGATTTCGTTATACGGGCTGTCCGGCTGCCCGGGTATCTGCACGATCCGCGACGATAAAACGGTACAGCAAGTACAAGGCCGCGATACAAAGGACCGCTCCGGTCACGAACGGCACACTGTGGTTGTAATCGTAAATGCCGGCCCCGAGCAGCGGCCCGGTAATGCGACCCAAGCTGTCCATCGAGGAGCTTAAACCGGAAGCTACCCCTTGTCCGACCTTGGTCTTCTGCGTAATCAGCGAGGTGACGCAAGGACGAATCAGCGCGTTCCCTGCGGCGAAGACGCTCAAGTAGAGCGAAGCGGTAAGCAGGCTGCTGGAGAACAGGATCAGCACGAAGCCGAGCGCTGACAGCAGCAGGCCGATGCCGATCACGCGGGCCTCCTGCCCTTTTTTGATCAGCCGCCGGACCACGCCGCCTTGAATCAAGGCGCCAACTACGCCGCTTACCGCAAACATGATGCCGAGCTGTGTCGGCGTCGCGCCGATCTGATCCCGTTCGAACAGCAGCAGCGTCGCCTCCAGCCCCGCCAGCGTGAACGAGACGAAGAACGAAAGCACATACAAGTATTTGAGCGAACCGACGAATGCGCTCCAGCGGGAAGTTTTTGCTTCCCTCGGCTTGCTCCGCATCTCTACGGTCAGCGACTCCGGCAGCATGAAGAAGGCGAATGCGAACGTGGCAAGCGCCAGCACGGATGACGCGAAGAACGGCACCTGCAGCCCGAAATGGCTCAGCAAGCCTCCGAACGCCGGGCCGAAGATGAAGCCCAGACCGATCGACATGCCGACAAGCCCCATGCCCTTGGTGCGGTTCTCCTCGGTCGTAATGTCCGCGACATAAGCGACTGCGCACGCGGTAGCCGCTCCCGAGAACAACCCGCCCAAAATGCGCGACACATACATCAGCACGAGGTTGTCCCCCGCAATGCCGAACAAGAAGAAGCTGACGCTAAAGCCGAGCGCCCCGGTCATGATAAGCGGGCGGCGCCCGATCCGGTCCGATAATCCTCCCCATACCGGAGACATCAGAAACGACGCCAAAGAATAGACCGACAACAGCATGCCGAGATGAAAGCTGTCGGCCCCCGATCCGGTGACGGCGTCGGGAAGCACCGGGATGATAATGCCGAAGCCGATAAATATCGTCATCAGCAGTACCATAATAATAGCCAGCTGTTTTTTCATATGCGTAACTGTTCCTCCCGATTTGTTGGTTGATCCTAAGACGGCCTGAGCCGCGGGTTCGGCCGAAGCCATGTGCAGAAATTATCCTTATCGTACCATAACTTTTTTGACGATGGAAACGAAAGCTTTTTAAGATTAACAAAATCGACAAACCTGCGCGCGGAAGCCTTTGAAAAGCGCGCCCGGCAAGGTTTTTTCCGCCTCCGTTCCCCTCCGCGGTTAATTATTCGGCCAGGTTAACAAACTATTTACCAAAAACCGCTTGCATCCGTGTCGCTTTTTGCTATACTCATTTTGTTTGCTTTTTTTCCGGCAAACGCTGGCATAGCCAACAATACTCGTACACACGAAGGGTAGGGATGACCGTGGATCAAACGAAAACTCCTCTGTTTACCGCACTTAAGGAGCATGCCGGACGCAATCCGGTACAGTTTCACATTCCAGGACATAAGAAAGGTGTCGGCATGGACCCCGAGTTCCGGGAGTTTATCGGTGATAACGCGCTCTCCATCGACCTGATTAATATAGCTCCGCTCGATGACCTGCACCAGCCGACCGGCGTCATCGAAGAGTCCCAGAAGCTGGCCGCAGCCGCGTTCGGGGCCGACCATACGTTTTTTTCCGTGCAGGGCACCAGCGGTGCCATCATGACGATGATCCTCACCGTCTGCTCCCAAGGCGACAAAATCATCGTTCCGCGCAACATTCACAAATCGATCATGACCGCGATCATTTTCGCCGGCGCAAAGCCGATCTTCTTGAAGCCGGTTCGCGACGAAAACCTCGGGATCGATCACGGCGTGACGACCAGCTCCGTCAAACGCGCATTGGAGCGCCATCCGGACGCGAAAGCGCTGCTGGTCATCAATCCGACCTATTACGGCGTATGCGCGAACCTGAAGGAAATCGTAGATATCGTGCACAGCTACAACATTCCGGTGCTGGTGGACGA
>NZ_JTHN01000219.1 GCF_001399685.1 Paenibacillus sp. A3 | reverse complement strand
CCCGTTTTCGTTCCATCCGTCCGCTGCCTCCTACCAAACTTAGTGGAATCCATTATACCATGATCGAGATCAAGAGAATACGCAGGTGAAATTGAGATGAAGGGGGCGAGTAAGGTATAGTTTTGATAAAAGAGCAGCTAAGGCTGGAGAAAAGGGAGAGGACGGCACGTGATCACTCGTCGGCGGTACGAAAATTTGGACGGCAGCGAAAACCGCAAAAAGCTGGCCGATCTGCGCCAATGGCGCAAGGAGCGCAAAGCGAAAATCAAAGACCTGTCTTACCGCGTGCCGCAGGCCGAACAGCGGCAGCTCGGTTACTTGCGCAGCAACCGGACGCAGACGACCGCGACTTGGATCGGGCACTCGACGTTTTTGGTGCAGATGGGGGGCAAAAACCTCATCACCGACCCGGTATGGGCGGACCGGATGGGGCTGGAGAAGCGCCTTGCGCCGCCCGGCTTGCGGCTGGAGGAGCTGCCGCCGATCGATGCGGTGCTGCTGTCGCACAGTCATTACGACCACATGCACCTGCCGACGCTGCGGCAGCTTGCCCGGGCCAACGCCGGAATGCAGCTGTTTGTCCCGGCCGGGCTGGGAGCCAAGCTGCGCTCCTGCGGGTTCGCGCACGTGACCGAAGCCAGCTGGTGGGAAGAATTCCGCTTCGGTTCGCTGGAGCTGCATTTTGTTCCGGCGCAGCATTGGACTCGCCGCACGTTGTTCGATATGAACACGTCGCATTGGGGCGGCTGGATTGTTCGGCCGACGAACCACGGCGGGGAGCGGCTCGCGATTTATTTTGCCGGGGACAGCGGCTATTTCCCGGGCTTCAAGCTGATCGGCGACCGCTTCCCGATCAAGTGGGCGCTGATGCCGATCGGCGCCTACGAGCCGGAATGGTTTATGTCCCAGCAGCACGTGAGCCCCGAACAGGCGGTTCAGGCGTTCCTCGACTGCGGGGCCGAGCTGTTCGTACCGATGCATTACGGCGCGTTCCGCCTCGCGGACGACACGCCGCGCGAGGCGCTCGACCGGCTGCTCGCGGAATGGGCGCGGCGGCAGCTAGAGCCGGAGTCGCTGCGTGTGCTGCATCACGGGGAGACGCTGCGGCATTAGCCGAGTGGCGGCGGGAGGCGCTTTGCTGTCCTGAGGTTCAAGGCGCAGGCCGACACCCGGGAAAGGGAAGCCGCCCCGCCGCCCACCCCGCGTCAACGCCGAAATGAAAACGCATTCTTGACTTCGAGAGGCGTTGCCCGTTATGTTGGAGGTAGAAACGCGACCGAGGTGCAGCCATGCTCAACTATTTTATGAACCCGAAAAACGCCTTTTACCGCAAAAGTCTCGTTTTCGTCCTGCTGGTCGCCAGCGTGCCGACCGCGCTTCTGGCGTTCCTGACCTATTACGTCGGTGTCCGGCAAATCGAGCAGGAAGTGAACCGGACACATGAGGTCCGTCTGGAGCAGACGGTGCTCCGAATGAACGACCAATTGAGCCAGCTCGAAAAGATGGTGACGATGTGGAAGTACAACCCGATGCTGCAGCCTCCGCTCGGCGATATGACGCTGGAATCGTTCCAGCAGGAGATTGTGTTCACGCAGAAGCTGGCCCGGACGCTGCTGGTCATGAGCAACTCCAGCCCCCTAATCCGCGAAGTGCGCCTGTTCCTGCCCGATTCGTCCTTGTACGTCTCGGCGCTGAACAGTAAAGTGGCGATACCGATCGACAATCCGGAAGAAAATGAATTTTTCCGTTCGTTATTTCTGAAAGAAATGGAGCAGTACTGGACCTTTTCCCAAGGGTCGTTGGCGCTTGTGCAGACGATTCCGGACAGTTCTCCCTTCGGGTATCTGCTCGTCCAGTTCAATGCGGCCGAGATGAACCGGCTGCTGCAAATGGACGGGGAGCTGCAGGGAGCGGCTTTTCTGCTGAAGTCGAACGGGGATTGGCTCGATGTGAACGTGACCAAGGAACCGGACAAGCACCGGTTCGAGTATTTTCTCCGCGACGAAGTGGTGAAGGAGTCGGCTCAGGCGAAGTCGGGCTCGTTTTTCCGGGAGTGGAACGGGGAGAAATACGCCGTTTCGTTCGGTACGCTGGAGAAGCACGGCTGGCAGTACGTCTCCGCCACGCCGGTTTCCAAGCTGACGCAGCCGGTTGTCAACACCTCCCGGGCGCTTCTGGCGATGGGAGGACTCGGGATCGCCGTCGCGGCCTTGATGTCGTGGATCGCTTCGCGAAGACTGGTCCGGCCGATTGCCCGGGTGGTTCAGCTGTTCCGGTCGGACAAGCACGGCTTGGGCGATTTGAAGGGGCAGGACGAGCTGGAGCTTATCGAACGGCATTGGCTTCACTTGAACAGCCAGAGCAAGCAACTGCACGAACGGGTCGAGCAGCATCTGCTTACGCTCAGGGAATTATTCTTGTTTCAGCTCATGAACGACCACTTGTCCCATCTGAACGAGGAGGAGCTGCGGCACCGGATGGAGCAGTACGGGTGGGAGCCCGGCGGCAGGACGTTCATACTCATCAATGTCCGGCTGCTCGGCTTCTCCAAATTGCAGGGCCGGTTCGGCGAAGGCGACGAGCAGCTCGTGACGTTTGCCGCGGCCAATGTGATCGGGGAGCTGGCGGAAAAGCGGTTCGAGCAGTTCGGTGTCGTGAACGAGCAGGAGCTGTCCGTCAGTCTGCTGCTGCTCGTGCCGAAGGATGAGGACATGGGCGACATACGGAAGCAGCTGCATGCGTTCAGCGAAGAGCTGATTCACTCGCTGCATGCGATACTGCATATGAACCTGTTGATCGGTTTGGCCAAGGATACGGAGCTGCTGTCCGAGCTGCCGCGGGTATATGAACAGGTCGTCCGCTCGTTCGGCTACCGGAATTTAAACGAAATGAATCAGATTCTGGATTTGGAAAGCTTGGTGGTCCATGATGCCCCGATTCTGTATCCCTTCTCCGCGGAGAAGGAGCTGATCCGCCATATGCGTTCCGGCGACCGGGAAGCGGTGACGGGCGCGCTGGAGACGTTTATGAAGGAGCTGACGGAGCACGGTCAGACCGAGATGCAGGTCCGGCAGGGCATGAATCAGCTGCTCGGAACGCTGCTGCATCATATGCTGCTGTCGGGGCTTAGCCCGCAGCTCCTCTACCCGAATGTCGACTTGTACGAGCAATTGAACCGTCTGCGCGAGCCCGACGAGATGGCTACTTGGTTTCACGCCAAGCTAAGCGCTTACATGAGCGCTTTGTCGAACACGCTGAACGATACGCAGGACCGGCTGATGCAGGAAACGGTCGAGAAAGTGAAACAGTCTTTGACGGAGGAGTACGCGCTTGATATTTCGCTGGAGACGTATTGCGACCGGTACGGCATCAGCTTGTCCAAGCTCAGCGCCGGGTTCAAGGAGACGACCGGCGTCAATTTTATCGATTATTTGACCAAGCTGCGTCTGGATAAGTCCAAGGAGCTGCTGCTTTATTCGAACGAAAAAGTGAATGACATCGCCTATCGTGTCGGCTACCAGCCATCGTATTACTACCGCGTGTTCAAAAAGCACGAAGGAGTGACGCCGACCCGGTACCGCGAAATGTTCCGGAGCGATACCCGCGAAGCTTAACCGCTTTGCGGGTTTTTTGCGCTAATTCGGCGGGATGTGCACTATTTTGCGGCCGACTGCACTTTTTTTCGGGCGAAAAAGTCCACCTACGCAAAAGTTTACTGTTGCAACGGCTTTCGCAGAGCGGATATAGTCGAGCTACAGCATCAGACAAGCGAAGGAGGTTCGGACATGGAGCATGCGGTGCCGGACAAGCGGCTGTCCGTCAGGAAAGCGTCTTTATTCAGAAAGCAGGCGTTTCGAAAGCACCTCTGGTTTTATATGCTGGCGGCCCCGGGCATTGCGTACTTTATCATTTTTCATTATGTGCCGATGTGGGGCGTGCTGCTGGCGTTTCAGGATTACAGCCCGTACAAGGGCGTGCTGGGCAGCGAGTGGGTAGGGTTCGAGCATTTCCGGCAATTTTTCTCGGAGCCGACCTTCTTTCAACTATTAAAAAACACGCTGCTGCTCAGCTTTTACAACTTGATTTTTTTCTTTCCCTTTACGATCGTATTATCTCTTCTGCTCAACGAGGTCCGGTTCAGCTTGTACAAACGGCTCGTGCAGACGGTCGTCTATCTTCCGCACTTCGTATCCTGGGTCATCATCGTCGGCATTACGTTCATCTTTTTCGGGCCGTCGGGGGTGATCAACCACTACTTGGGGCAATGGGTTGATCAGAACGTTCCGTTCCTGATGAGCAGCGAATGGTTCCGTCCCTTAATTGTCTTGCAGCAAATATGGAAGGATGCCGGGTGGGGCACGATCATTTTTATGGCAGCGCTTGCAGGAATTAACCCCGAGCAATATGAAGCGGCGACGGTGGACGGCGCAAACCGCTGGCACCGGATCTGGCACATTACGCTTCCGGGCATTCGAAGCACGATCATTGTGCTGCTGATTCTGCGGCTCGGCTCGATCCTGGACTCGAACTTCATGCAGGTGTTCCTGATGTGGAACAATTTCAACGATGACGTATCGAACGTATTCGATCTGTATGTGTACAAAGTGGGGCTGCAGCGGTTCGAGTTCAGCTTCAGCATCGCCGTCGGCCTGTTCAATTCGGTCGTCGGACTCATTCTGATGCTGACGGCGAACTTCGTGTCCAAGCTGTTTAAAGAAGAAGGCCTATTCTAGGAGGGGAACCATGGGACTGAGGCTGCGGCGCATTTCCGTCTTTGATGCCGTCAATATGTTGTTGCTGCTCGTGCTGTGCTTGGCTGTCGTGATCCCGTTCTGGTACATGCTGACCGTCTCGCTCAGTCCGGTGAGCGAATCGCTCGGCGGCCGGTTTTATTTGATCCCGGAGCAGCTGAATTTCGAGGCGTACCGGTACTTGTTCTCGACCGACCGTTTCGTGCGGAGCATCGGGAATACGGTCTACATTACGGTGGTCGGGACCGCCGTTAACCTGCTGGTGTCGATTACGCTGGCTTACGCACTGTCCAAAAAAACGCTGCCCGGCCGCAAGCTGATGCTGCTGATGATGCTCTTCACGATGGTGTTCAGCGGCGGGCTCATTCCAAAATATTTGCTGATTAAGTCAATTGGGCTGCTGGACAGCTATTGGGCCTTGATTTTGCCGGGCGCGACGAATGCTTTTACCGTGCTGGTTATGAAGACGTTTTTTCAAAGCTTGCCGGAAAGCCTGGACGAAGCCGCCCGCATCGACGGGGCGGGAGAACCGCGCATCCTGCTCTCCGTGGTCATTCCGCTGTCGATGCCGATCATCGCTACCTTTTCGCTGTTTTTTATGGTCGGGCACTGGAACGAATTTTTCGGGGCGATCATTTATTTGAGCGACAACGCCAAATGGCCGATTCAAGTGCTGCTGCGCCTGATGGTCATCGCGGGTGAAGCCAACATCGCTTCCGAGAACAATCTGGATTTCGAGCTGGCCAGCAAGGTCGGCGACAATGTGAAGATGGCGGCCATTATCGTAGCGATGATTCCGATCGTCGTCGTCTATCCTTTCCTGCAGAAGCATTTTGCCAAAGGAGCCATGCTCGGCTCGATTAAAGAGTAATCGGAGGAGGGATTTCGTCCGACCGGTTCGAGCTTGCTATACAGCTGTACTTATTTCAAGACGATGAGAGGGGTTTTCAACGATGAAAACGAAACAATGGCTCGCAGGGACATGCGTCACCATTCTGGCTCTGGGCAGCGTCGTCGGCTGTGCTTCCGGGAGCGGAACGAAAGAAGCGGGCAAGCCCGCAGCGGGTTCGAACGAACCGACGACGATCAAGGCGCTCGCAGTGCTGTCCGCCGGGGAGCCGCCCGTGCTTGAGAACAGCCAGGCGCTCAAGGAGATCGAAAAGAAAGCCAACGTCAAGCTGAATCTCGAATTCGTGCCGGGCGACGTGTATCCGGATAAAGTGAACATTGCCATCGCCTCGGGAAGCCAGTACGATCTCATTCTGCTGACAGACGGCAAGGACGAGAAGTACACGAAGCTCGTCAAGCAGGGAGCGTTCCACAACTTGACGGCGCTGGTGAAGGACATGCCGAATCTGCAAAAGATTCCTCAATACACATGGGACAACACGACGGTGAAAAATGAGATTTTCGGCATTCCGAGACCGCGCAGCACGCACGGCGGAGGCAATGCGAACTTCTTCCTCCGCAAGGATTGGCTGGACAAGTACAATTTGCCTATGCCCAAAACGGTAGACGAGCTGACGAACGTACTCAAGGTGTTCAAGGAGAAAGATCCGGCCGGGGGAGGCAAGACAGTCCCGATGATCGCAGGTCCGTTCACGACGCCGTGGTTCGGATCGGTTAACCCGGTCGCTTTTGCCTTCGGCCTTCCGTACTCGTACAAAATCGAAGGCGACAAGCCGGTGGCTTATTTCCAAACGCCGGAATACAAGGCTTATCTAGACTGGCTTCGCATGGCGTACACCTCCGGGCTGATCGATAAGGACGCCCCTGTGCTCAAGACCGGGCAGGTGAAGGACAAGTTCAAGTCCGGCGTCGCCGGCATGATGGTCGACAACGTCAGCATGATGAACGAGAACAATCTGGCGGTAATGCGAAAGACCGATCCGAAAGCGGAGCTTGTTGGAGTGCCATATCTGGAGGGACCGGGCGGCAAGAAGGGCGTGCAGATGATCGAAGGCTATTACGGCATCTGGGTCGTTCCGACGAGCGTGGCGAAGGATAAAGTGAAGAAAATCGTCGAGTTCCTCAATTGGACCGCTTCCGATGAAGGAACGGAGATGGCGAAGGCGGGCATATCGGGCGTGCACTATACCAAGTACGACAAAGAGTCCGGCGCCGTGGAACGCAACGAGGAACAGAAGAAGCTGTATGACAAAGAAAAACCGATGCTGCTTGTGCTGCAGAACGCTTACGACAAATATATTTATGCGGATTCCCAGGTTCCCGAGATCAAGAAGGCGCAAAAAGCGGTCCTGGACGGCTTCGATCAGGTCGGCGTGCCGAACCCGTTCATCGCCTTCGTCTCCGAAACGGCCAGCAAAAATCCGGATCATCAGAAAAAGCTCTCGGCCGCTGCGGTCAACTATGTGATGGGCACCGGCAATTGGGAAGCCGTGCAGGCGGAAATCGAGGCTTGGAGCAAAGGCTTGGGCGCGCAGATCATGAAAGAGTACATGGACCAATACAACGAAAGCAAGAAGAAATAAGCAAGCCCGCCGCCTGCTGCGGTATAGGCGTAAGTCAAGCCGGGGACGGATGCTCTCCGACCTCCGGCTTGCCGCTTTTAAAAACGCGTTCGAGGAGGGAGACCGATGGATGGAATAGGGACGCCGGCATGGACGCAGCGCCTTCGAACCCGGATGCGGGATTGCAATTGGGTGAAGCGGGGCGTGGAGCAGTGGAAGGCGCGGTTAAGCGCTCAAGTGAACCGGCCTCCGGACATTCCGCTGCTGGGCGGGGGCTGGAGCCACCGCTATATCTGCCCCGATGACGGCGCTGCGCTTGTGCGCGTGGACCGGCATCATCACGAATGCCCATGCTGCCTCCGCATCTGGAGCGGGTCCCCGTGGGATGAAGCGGCTGTGGCCGAGGAGCATAACCGCTTCGCGCAGGACGCCCGGCTGGCCGCTGTGGTGTACGCGGCGTCGGGCGAGGCCGTATACGCGCAGTGGGCGAAAAGCGTGCTGATGTTTTACGCCCGGCATTACGACCGTTTCCCGCTCCACGATATTTTCGGCAAGGTTGGCGGGGAGGCCGGCAGGTACGGGGCGAAAGTCCAAAACCAGACGCTGTCCGAAGCCAGCTGGATTTATCCGCTAGCCCAAGCGTGCACGATCTTGCGCCATGCTTCTATGCTGAGCGCGGGGGAGCTGGACGAAGTGGAGGAACATTTGTTCCGTCCGGTAATCCGGGTCATCGACCGGAATCCGCGGGACCGCTCCAACTGGCAGACGTATCACAATGCGGCGCTGGCGGCGATTGCCGAAGCGCTCGGCGACGTGGGGCTGCTGAAGCGGGCGCTGGATAACGAAGCGAACGGATTCCATTTCCAGATGGAAAGCGGCGTCGGCGAAGACGGGTTCTGGTTCGAAGGCGCATGGAGCTACCATTTCTACACGCTTGAAGCGCAGGCGGTGATCGCTTGGGCCGCCATGGGGTTCGGCGAGAAGCTGTACGAGCATCCGAGGCTGCAAGCGATGTTTGCTATCCCGCTGAAGGCGATGCTGCCAGACGGTACGTTTCCCGCCCTTCACGACTCCAAGGTCGTCGATATTCGTTCTTACGCGCATTTGTATGAATGGGCGTATGCGTTTTACGGCATCGGAGAAGAGATTGTTCGGAGCAGCGACCGCGGTTCTTTGTACGGCGTGTTGTTCGGAGCGCCATTGTCGGAGGTGATGCCTTCGGGGGACGGGGGCGCCGAGGGAGCGGATGCAGCAAGCGAGGCCGCTGCGATTACGGTATTGAGCAAGCCCGGGATGGTCAGCGTGACGTACGGTGCAGACGAGGAGGCGCAGTCGCTTCTCGTCGATTACGGAGAGCATGGCGATTGGCATGGACATTATGACAAGCTGAATCTGCTGTATTACGCAAGGGGCCGCAGTTGGCTGGCCGACGCAGGCATGGTTCCGTACGGGCACGAGATGCACAAGGCTTGGTACGTGCACACTGTGGCGCACAACACGGTAGCGGTCAACGGCCGCTCCCAGCAGGAGGCCTGCGGCCGGCTGCGCAAGGCGGTGAGCGAGGCCGGCATCATCCGGATCGAGGCCGAAGCGGAGGACGCTTACGAAGGCGTCCGGCTGGACCGGCGGCTGACACTGGCCGGCGGGCTGCTGGTGGACGTATTCCGGGTAACGGCCGACGAGCCTTCGACTGTGGACTGGGTGATGCATACGCAGGGGAATCCGGTCGAAGCGCCGCCCGTTCGGTATACTGCTGTTTCGTCGGAGGCGCTGTCGGATACGGACGGCTACCCGCATTTGCGGCAGGTGAGGCGTTTGGAAGGACAACAAGACGATTGGATGCTTGAATGGAGCTGGAACGGAGAAGGCGGGGAAGACGAGCGGCTGCAGGTTTACGGCTTGGCCGAGCCGCGGGGCGTCAGCGTCTATTTGGCCGAATCGCCGTTCATGCCCCCCGTTCAAGTGCGCAGCGCCTGCATTCGCAGGGTGCCGTCGTGCACCCGGGCGTCGTTTGTTACCGTCTTCCGGGCTTGCCGGAAAGGCGATGCCCCGCTCTCGCTCCGGCTGATCGGCGATCCGTCGGACAGCGAGGGTCTATTGCTCGAAGTGAGGGACGGAGAGCAGGGCGAGGCGATGCTGTGGACCGTATGAGCCGGTTTTAAGTTGGAAACGGAAACGCAAGAAGAATGAGGGAGGCTGTCATGAAACAAGTCGTCGACGAAGGGCTTAAAGCCCGGCATCGCTACGCGGAACCGCCTGCGGCGCAGCGGGACGATTGGGAGCGCGCCGTACAATACGTACTGGCGCAAATCGACCGCAATCTGGAGACGTTCGCGCTGCAATTTCCGTCGCCTGCAAGCGAGGGGAATGTGTACAAGCCGATCGGCAATACCGAGTGGACGTCCTCCTTTTGGACGGGAATGCTGTGGCTGGCCTACGAGATGACCGGTCACGACCGTTACCGCCGGGCAGCGGAAGCGCAGCTCGACAGCTACCGGGAACGGGTCGAGCGAAGAATCGCAACGGAGACGCACGACCTCGGCTTCTTGTACTCGCTGTCCTGCGTAGCGGCCTATAAATTGACCGGAAACGAGCAGGCCAAAGACACGGCGCTTCAAGCCGCCGATTTGCTGATCGGACGTTATTTTGAGAAGGCGGGCATCATTCAGGCCTGGGGCAATTTAAACCAACCGAACCAGCGCGGGCGGATGATTATCGATTGCCTTATGAATTTGCCCTTGCTGTACTGGGCAACGGAGACAACGGGCAATCCGGAATACCGCCGGATCGCCATCCATCATGCCACACAAGCGGCGGCACATATCATCCGCGAGGATGCTTCAAGCTATCATACGTTCTACATGGACGTGGATACGGGACAGCCGAGATACGGCAAGACGTCGCAAGGCTTCTCCGACGATTCGTGCTGGTCGCGCGGGCAGGCCTGGGCCATTTACGGTTTTCCGCTCAGCTATAACTATACGCGAGATAAGTCATATCTTTCTATCGCGCAAAAGACGGCCAACTACTATTTAAACCGGCAGCCCGACGATTCGGTGTGTTATTGGGATCTGATCTTTACGGACGGGCCGGAGGAGCGGGACAGCTCGGCGGCGGCCATTGCCGCTTGCGGCTTGCTCGAATTAGCCAAGCATCTGCCATTGTCTAACGAATACAAGCGGGCCTACGAGAATGCCGCTCTGGGAATGCTGGATTCGCTGGCACGGCGGTATACGACGGCCGGGGTTCCGCATTCGAACGGCATCCTGCTTCATGCGGTCTACGGCAAGCCTCTGGGCAACGGGATCGACGAATGCTGCATCTGGGGCGACTATTACTATTTCGAAGGGCTTGTCCGGGTATTGAAAGACTGGAAACTATATTGGTAGAAGCGAGAGGTAGATGCGCGATGACGGTGACAAGCGGTGAGGACAAAATCAAATGGTGGAAAGACGCCAAATTCGGCATGTTTATCCACTGGGGCTTGTATGCGGCTCTGGGCCGGGGCGAGTGGGTCATGTACGAATTGAACATTCCGGTTCGCGATTACGAGCGGCTCGCGGAGACGTTCAATCCCGTTCGCTTCAACGCCAAGACATGGGTAGGGCTGGCCAAAGCGGCAGGCATGAAATATATCGTCATCACGGCGAAGCATCATGACGGGTTCGCCATGTTCCGTTCGCAGGCGGAGCCGTTCAACATTGCAGAAGCTACGCCGTTCGGACGCGACCCGATGCGGGAGCTGGCCGAGGAATGCCGCGAGCAGGGCATTGTGCTGTGCTTCTACTATTCCCACGTCATTGACTGGCATCATCCGCATGCCGTGCACAACAAGTATAACAACGTGTGGGACTATGATACGGACTCGAAGCATTTTCCGACGTATTGGAACGGGCTGGCCAAGCCTCAAATCCGTGAGCTGCTTACGCAGTACGGACCTGTCGGTCTGCTCTGGTTCGATACGGCGGGCGGGCTGTCAAAAGAGGATAGCGAGGAGCTCGTGGAGCTTGTGCGAAGCCTCCAGCCGGACTGCCTGATCAACAGCCGGGTCAGTCATTACCCGGGCATGGGGGATTACCAGTCGAAGGGCGACAATGAAATTCCGATGTACGGCGAAGACTCCCGCGCATGGGAAACGCCGATGACGTTGAACCAATCGTGGGGCTTCAGCACGAAGGACCAGGTCTGGAAGCAGCCGGAAGCCATCATCCGGAAGCTGGTTCATATTGTAAGCAAGGGCGGCAACCTTTTGCTCAACGTTGGTCCGGACGCCGGAGGGCTTATCCCGGATTTGTCCGCCGAAAGGCTGCGTGAGGTGGGCGCTTGGCTGAGCGTTCATGGGGAAGCGGTGTACGGCGCGGGGGCCAGTCCTTTTCCGTACGAGATGGAATGGGGCTCCGTTACCTTGAAGCCCGGCCGCGTCTACCTGCATCTGACAAGCGACGACTGGCGGAAAGAACTGCGCTTGTACGGGCTCAAAAACAAAATCAAACAAGCTTATGTGCTAAGCGATGCAAGCCGAACGCCGCTTGTGACCGCACAAAGCTATGATGCCGGAATGGATCACCACACGCTGGCGATCAGACTGCCGGACGAGCCGGCCAATGATGGCATGACGGTCATCGCCGTTGACATCGAAGGAGAGCTTTCCGTCGATACGCGTTTGAGCCAGCAGCCGTCCGGTCATGTGAAGCTCGAATGGGCCAACGGCCGTATCGATGCGGAAGCGAAAACGGTAGAGTGGAGCTTTCAAATCGTCGCTCCAGGCACCTTCGATCTTGAGCTTGTATGCTTTCAGAAGGAAGGCGCTTCATGGGAAGAGGCGTTTCGGGAAGGCGTCGAAGCGGCTTCCGGGAACCAGCGGATCATGGCGCAGCCGGAGCCGGATCAGGTGATCAAAAATTCCACGGCCTGCCAGCATCCGTACAGCGAAGTCCATTCGCATCTGGGAACGATCGTCTTCGACCGGCCGGGCACGTGCTCGCTTTCGCTTCGATCTGCGCTGATCCGCCCCAAATCCGGATTCACGGAAATATGGCAGGCCGATCCGGTGAAGCTGCGGGCCGTGAAGCTGGTCAAGCGGCAGTAGCCTGTCCGCCATGAAAAAGCTGTTTTTATTGAAGGCATGCCATTGGAGGCTCATACATGAAACCACTTACTGCGATATTGGTTGGCGCCGGCGCGAGAGGAGCGCACAGCTACGCGCCCTACGCACTGGATTATCCGCACGAGCTGAAGTTCGTGGCGGTGGCCGAATCGAATCCGCTGCGAAGAGAAAAGTTTGCGCAAGCGCACGGACTTCCCTCTGAGCGATGCTATGCTTCATGGGAACAACTGCTGGAGGAGCCGCGGCTGGCGGATATTGCGATCATCTGCACGCAGGACCGGATGCATTACAAACCGACGCTGCGGGCTTTGGCGGGCAAATATCATGTACTTTTGGAAAAGCCGATGTCGCCGAGTCCCAAGGAATGCGTCGAAATGGAGCAGGCGGCACGGGAGAACGACCGGCTGCTAACCATCTGCCATGTGCTGAGGTATACGCCGTTCTGGTCGGCGATGAAGCGTCTGATCCGTGAAGGGCGCATTGGCGAGGTGGTATCCGTCCAGTTGAACGAAAATGTCGGCTACTGGCATATGGCCCACAGCTTCGTGCGAGGCAATTGGCGCAATCGCGAGGCGTCCAGCCCGATGATTTTGGCCAAGTCGTGCCACGACATGGATATTTTGTCCTGGCTCGTCGACAAGCCTTGCGTGCGCGTAAGCTCGTTCGGCTCGCTTATGCACTTTCATGCCGCCCATGCTCCCGAAGGGGCGACCGATTATTGCATCGACGGCTGTCCGGCAGAGCCGACTTGTCCTTACTCGGCGCCGAGATTTTATTTGGGCGAAGGCAAAAGCTGGGCCAGGCATTTCACGGAGGAGCTGACGCGGGGAAATATTGTGCGCGGGCTGAAGGAAACGAACTACGGCCGCTGTGTGTACAAATGCGACAACGATGTCGTCGATCATCAGGTGGTCAATATGGAATTCGAGGGCGGAGCCACTGCGATATTCAGCATGAGCGGCTTCACGCGGCATCAGGAGCGGATTGTGCAGATCATGGGGACAAGAGGAGAGCTGCGCGGAAGCGAAGGCCGGATCACGCTGCTGGATTTTTTGACGCATGAGGAAACGGTGATCGCCATTCCGGAACAAACGAGCGGTCATGGCGGGGGCGATAGCGGAATTATGCGCAGCTTCCTTCACGAAGTGTGCCATTACGGCGGGGGAGAAAGCCTGACGTCGGCCTCTGCATCCGTCAGGAGCCATCTCATGGCGTTCGCGGCGGAGGAGTCGAGGCTCCGTCAAGGTCAATCGATTGAGCTTGACGCCTACTACAAGCAATGGATTCGATCGTAAGTTTTGTTCGATCTTAGGTGGCAAAAGGCCAAGCCTCTGGCGGTTATCCGTTGGCTTGGCCTTTTGTCGTTCATGCATTCTCGTTGCGTCGGGCCATCTGCTGCCAGACCGATCCGACAGCCGCTTGGCCGCCCTCGATACGTTCCAGCGCCATGCGCACCTGCATCCGCACTTCAAACTCCGGGTCGTCCTGAGCCGCTCGCAGGGCTTGAATCGCTTCTTCATCGCCTACTTCATAAAGGAAGCGGGCTGCCCGCCAGCGCACCAGCTTATTGGAGTCCTGCAAAGCTCCAATCATCGCGTCCTGTGCGGCGGGATCCCCGATATCCGACAGCGTGTCCCCTGCAGTCCGGCGGACGGAGGAGGAAGAATCCCGCAAAGCACGATACAGGTAGGGAAGCACATGCGGCTCTTTCAAATCTCCCAAATAGACAGTAGCCAAACGCCGAACCGTCGAACGTTCGTCCTCCAGACCTTTGAGCAGCAGCGGCAGCGTTTCCTCGGAAGGCTTGATCTGCTCCAGCGCCGCATAGCGCTGCTTCCAATCGGGGTCTTGCAGCCTTCGCTCGGTTTCTTCATAGCTCAGCGTCGTACGGCCGGAAGCCGCCAGCTCCTTTACGTCACCTTGAGCCGGGCCCTGCTCGGCTTGGACGATCAGCCGTTCGAGTTGCTCGTCGCTATAGGCGGCGTCCAGCTCTTGAACGACTTCGTCCAAGACGTCCTGAAGCTCGCCGTAGCGCGTATCCCAATCGTCCAAGGAACGCTCTTTGATCAGGTTCGGCGCAGCTGCCGCCCCGCGGATGGCAGCGTCGCTAAACCGTTGGGGCAGGGCGGCCCGCCGTTCTTCCGCGCCGTTCGTTACCCGGACCTGCAGCGGAATGCCGCGAAAATGCTGCAGAAGCACCTTGACTTCGCCGAATGTCGCATCGGTTGTTTCCGCCGGGCTGTCCGGGGAAGCGGGCTTTTGTACGGCTGCATCCGCCTGGTTTTGCGCTGCGCCGGAAGGAGCGACGCCCATGATGTCCCGGACTTCAGCGAGAATGTGCTGCCAGTCTCCTTTTGCTGTCCGATCCAGGGCGATAAAATCCGCTGCGCGGTACAAGCTTTTGACGCCATCGATGGCGAGCAGCTGCCGAAGCTGAGGATCTGCCAGTTGGCCGGCTTGCTCGCGGTTGAACGTTTCGCGAACGTCTTTTGGCAAGGAAGTATCCAAATTGATTTTCATGGTATTCGGGCTGGGCGTCGGTTCGATCGAGAGAATAGGCATGGTCATACCTCCTGTCTGCCTGGTTGTTGGGATGTTTGATGCTTTTCGTACGGGTCGCGCTTTATGGCTGTGCCGCGAGGTAACGTTCTTGGATGACTCGAACGTGATGAAGGTCGTGACCCGCAATAATATAAGCTAGTGCCCGCACGGATGTATTACAGCCGGCCGCTGTTCCTTGACGCAGCCAGACTTCCGGAGACAAGCCCGCAAGCAAGGCCAGCGTCGCCTGCCGGACTGCCGTCAGCTCTTCTAGCAAAAACGTCAAAGACAAAGCGTCGAAATTTGCGCCGGAGACGTACAAATGCTCGTCCATGGAAGGGAACGGGGTCTGATCGCCACGTGCGATGCACAGCAAGCGGTAGCTTAAGACCCGCTCGGTATCCGTGACGTGACCGAGCACTTCTTTCAGACTCCATTTGCCTTCGGCATAACGGAAGAGAGCCTGGTCCTCGGTTAGCGAGTCGAGCAGCTCGGTCGTTGCTTTCAGTTGGGTGCGCAGCAGTTCCTGAATATCCCCATCGGGAACCTGTGCAATATATTCTTGATAGTGCGCTCCATATTCAGTCGTTTCTGGCCGGTTCATCGTTCGGCTTCTCTCCTCCGGGTTGAATAAAAAGGACCGACGCTCTCGAAAGAGCAGGCCGGTCTCTTGTCAGCATTAGCTTGGGTGTAACTCTTAATCCAGGTCAAGCAGATTGCGGTGCAGGTAGTTGTCATCCAACGCTTTGGTCAGATCAAAGACGGTGTGTGCCAGATCCAAATTTTCGAACGTGTGCTCACAGGAGTCTTTATACGCCATTTCTTCCTCGTAATGCGACATATAGCGGTTGATCAACTCGGGGGAATCCCCGCGCTCCACCTCGCGGCGCTTGACCGTTTCCCGGTCGGCGTAGATGAAGATTCGCACGGCTCGATCGCCGTAAAGGGACTTCAGGGTCTCGGCGCCTTGACGGTTCAAAATCAAGTAGACGGCCCCGTGCTTTTGGACCATGTCGGCTACGTCGGATTCTTTGACCCCGTACCGGTTCCCGTCCAATTCGATCACTTCGATGAACTCCCGGTTTGATTCGGCTTCCTCAAATTGCTTCCGAGTGACGAAATGGTAATCTTGCCCGTCGACCTCCGAAGAGCGGGGAGGGCGGGTCGTGTACGAAATTACCTGTTTGATGCCGAGCGTGCTGCCGGACATCTGAGCGACGGTTCGGCGACCGGCTCCATTCGGACCCGTGAATACAAAAATGAGTTCCTTGTCTTTCAGTTCGTACATAGAAACCCTCCTTTATTTGGGAAGTGCAGTTCCTTGCCGAGTGCTATCCTTTATTTTACATGGTTTCTCAGACGAGGTAAAGATGCTCTTTGAAAGCGTTTCAGCGCTTCCGCTGCCTGCCGTTGCCGCCTCCGCCTCTGCGCCCACGCGCTGCGCCTGCCGCCGCGTCTGCGCCTCTGCGCCCGCGTGCCGCGCCTGCGTTCGCGT
>NZ_JTHN01000218.1 GCF_001399685.1 Paenibacillus sp. A3 | reverse complement strand
GATATACCCCACCTCTATTGGTCTGAGTTTTTCTACTTCTAGGGTTTCTCAACACTTGGAGGGGCGGAAGCCCCTCTTTTTTAGGTTATGAAGAGGAGGCAGTGCGCCTTATAAGCGGTTCTGCGAAAGGGGATAGGCTCGCCCGTGCGGTGGACGAGCCTAGTTCAAGCGGTGAACGATTTCGTAGGCGTTGCCGCAAGGGTCCTCGAAATAGACCGCATAATAGGTCGGGCTGATCGGGAACAGCTTCGGCCCGGCGGTGACGGTTCCGCCGCTTTCCTGTACGAGCTGCGCAATCGCGTCGACTTCGTCGCGGTCCTTCGCCCAGAACCCGATCAGGTTGCGGTTCGGCCGATGCTCGGGGTCCTCGGTAATGGCAAAGTACGCGACGCTCGGCAGTTCTCTTTCGGCGGCGAACACTCTCCAGTCCGCGCTATGGTAAGTGCGCGTGAAGCCGAGGGCGGGAAGCAGCTTCTCATAGAACGGCAGGACGCTTTCCATGTGCGTTACCCGGAGGTCGACATGGCTGAATTTGTTCATGCTAGATTCTCTCCTCCAGTTTCGCGATGACCTGCTCCCAGCGGTGCTTCATCTCTTCTCTGCGGAACGCGTCTTCGAGCTTTTCCTGATGGAAGCTGATCGTCGTTTTTCCCGAGCTTGCCGGCAGCAGACGGATTTGAAGAGTAGAGACGTGCTCCCAATCCCGAGGCTGCCAGGTCATGCGGAGCTGGGACAGCGGCTTGAGCACCCGCAGCTGGCCGGACGTGCCGTCATCGGTCAAGTAGACGTCCCCCTGCTGCGGGAGGGAGGGCAGCCCACCCAGCCACAAGCGCAGCCCTTCCGGCGCGGTCAGCAGTTCCCAAGCCCGTTCCGGGGAGACCGGCAGCGTCCGGCGTACCCCAATCTGGAAGCCGGTCGAAGCCGTCATTCCCGTGGGCTTGCGGCCCCGCTTCTGCTCGAAGGCGGCGGCGATCGTCTCGCCCCAACGCGGCTCCACGTCATGCTCGTCCCGCAAATAGTTGACGATATCCTCGTATGACCAGGCTTGGTCCACGGTTCTCTGCAAAATCATCAGCCACTCTTCCCACGTATGGCCGGTTTCATCCGGTAATGCTTGTTTGGAGATCGGGGTCGTCATCGCTTCATCCTCCACCTTGTTTGGTAATCCTATTATAAACAAACTTCACTGACACGGACGGCCAGTGAAGTTAAATTGTTTCGTAATATTCGGCAAGCGCGGAGGCGATGCCCGCCATGCACTCTTTGAGCGGGAGGGGCTCGACGGCGAAGATCGATCCGCCGTAGCCGAGCAGCATGTAAGGCAAGCGGGTGTAGGCAAACGACTCGGTGACTTGAAACTGCACATGGTCGGCCGACCGTTCAACGAGCGTGTGACCGAGCAGCCAATGGCGGCATAGATCGTTAATCGCCTGCGGCTGCCCTTGGATGCGGACGGTCAGCAGCGCTTCTTGCGTTTCGGGGCCCGGCAGCAGATCCTTCAGCAAAAACTGCCGGGCGGAAAACCCGCCCGGCCGCTCGAAGCTCTCCTCGGTGTGCGTCCAATCGCGGATACGATCGACCCGGAAGCTGCGGATTTCCTCGCGGAGCCGGCAGTAAGCGACGATATACCATGCGCTCTTCCAATGGACCAGCCCGTACGGGTCGATGCTCCGCGCCGTAACGTCGGCTTCGTATCCCGATTGGTAGGCGATCCGCAGAGTGCGGCCTTCGGCGGCGGATTGTTCCAATACTTGCAGGATCGATCCGAGCCGGGGAGGGACAGGCGGATGGATGACCTCCAGTCCCGATTCGCGCCGCTCCAGCGCATGGAGCTGCTCCTCGTTCGTGTACCTTTTGAGCTTGGCGACGGCCCGCTCCAGCGCTTCGCCGTAAGGATAGCCCGCCTGCTGGGCGAAAGCCGCCGAATGGACCAGCGCCGTTTGCTCTTCCAAATCAAAGAACAACGGGGCTTCGTTGAACGATTCAAGCAAGCTGTAGCCGCCGTGATGCCCGGCGTCGGCGACGACGGGAACCCCGCTGGCGCACAAAGCGTCGATACACCGGTAGACGGTGCGCACATGAATCTCCAGCTCGTCTGCGAGCTGCTGGGCGGTCATGCGCTTCCCTTTTTTGAGCAGCCACAGGATCGATAACATATTGTCCGCTTTGGACATGGCTTGACGCTCCTTTTCTAAGCGGCGGAAGGAATCACGGAAGCGCAGCTTCCATGATCGTCAGAATATCCTTCGGATGCCGCAGACGGTAATTGGCCGCAATTCCGGCATCGTACGCTCCCCACAGCGCCAGTCCGGAGGCGACGCCCGCTCCGGCCGCGCACTGCATATCGTAGATGCTGTCTCCGATGTACATCGTGTCCTTCGGCTCTGCCTCAAGCCGCTTCAAGGCGGTCAGGATCGGCTCGGGGTGCGGCTTGTGCCGGGCCGTGTCGTCGGCGCAGACGACGACATCGAAGTAAGGGTGCAGATCGAACCGGGCAAAATCTTTGATATATTCCGTGCGGGTCTTGGAGGTGACGATGCCGGTCCGCAGCCCGAGCTCTTTGACCCGGCTCAGCATCGGCTCGATGCCTTCGAATACGCGGATTTGGTAGTCATACCGCTCCATCAGCCGGTTCCAGCGTTTCGCGGCTTCCTCAATATCTTGAATCCCGAAGCGGGGGAGCGAGCGGGCGCTCGGGATCCCGAGCACAAAGGAAAGATCCTCCGGCTCATAAGGGATGTTCCTCTCCCGCAGCAGGTCCGACAGCGAACTGAGAATCGTCTGCTCCGTATCGAGCAGCGTGCCATCTACATCGAATAATAGACAAGGATACATGAGGAATCAATCCTTTCTTCGTGAATAATGCAATATAACTTAATTATACTTATAATAACTTGCATTAACAAGTGATTATCAACGAATGTAAGTAATAGTGCCAGTTTAAATAATGGATTTTGCATAATCTGGCGAAGGAGTGGGTAACCATAAGAGAGCGTGCGGTCTGATCTTGCCGTCTGGTAAAAGTATTTGTCTAAGAATCGCCGGAGGAGCTTTGGCGGATGCTTTTTTCGTTTCTGTACCCGATGCTGGAGAAAACACGTTGGAGGTCAAGCTCTATGGCGCAATTGTGTACGCAGGAGCGGCCGAAGCTGTGAAGCCGGTGTCTTCGGTGCCCGGCGGCGGGATCGGGACGCTCACGACCGCGATTTTGTGCGAAAATGCGCTGAAAGCGGCGGGGCTGCAGACCTGCGGAAAGGTGGTTGGACGATGCGCGACGGGGTGGGGGAACCGGACGGTTGGGGAATTCGTTCAGGAGGCCGGAAGCGCGGCCGCTCTCGCCGCCGCGCCAGACTTATGATTTATTTTCAATATAAGTCAGCAAAGCTTGCATTCCTTTAAGCCAAAGAGCTGAAAAGGGTGTCGTAACTGGTAGTACCATTAAGGCATATTGGGGTGCCAGTTTAAAGTAATCGTGCATAATATCATTCGCTGTAATCTCTGGTGACGGGGTCATCACACGCTCAAAGCCATACTCTGAAATAAGCATCAGCGTAGCACCAACTGACCCCATGAATAGGGGAAGTATAAAACCTAGAAAAGCACATAAAATCCAATATACCCACAGGCGAACGTTCCTGAATGCCTGGAAGTAACCTGAAATACCAGAAATAACGGAGACAGGAAAAAGGGATGTCGCAAAAAACCATAACCATCCCTCAAACGACGCTCCCCCATACGACATGCCGCCAGCCGCGAAATCCCCGAGGAAAGAAATGATAAAACTCAAAAAAAACATAGTCACCGAACCATAAATAAGACCTGCGAACGTAGAGTGCATTTTAATATTCATGTTTGATCCCTCCCCAGCGTCCCATGCGTAAGCAGGTGTTTGAAAAAAGTCACAATTGCCCAATGCTTGGCGAATTCCGGCAGTTTATAATAAAGATGAATCTTCGGGCTCGTCCAAAGCGGGCCGGAAGACAGCGGTAACATCCTATTTTTTACTTTGGAGGTCATGCCATGTTGAATCATCCCATCGGCCGCTTGCGCATCGTCGCTTTTATTGAGGGGATGTCCTATCTCGTTCTGCTGGCCATCGCTATGCCGCTCAAGTATTTTCTGGACATGCCGCAAGCCGTCAAAATTGTCGGATCGCTCCACGGCCTGTTGTTCGTGCTGTACGTGCTGGCCGTCATCCACGTTACCTTCGCCCATCGCTGGACCGTGCTGAAAGTGCTGTTCGCCATGCTTGCCGCCTTTATTCCGTTCGGCAATTTTATCCTGGATTCGCGCTTATTGAAAAACAGCCGATAGGCGACCGGAAAAGGCAGCCGCATAGAGAAGCTTGCAGGTCTGTCTTTCGCTGCGGATTTATAACGTTTTGCCCGAAAAGACTCCGGTAAGGAGTTTTTCTCATAATGATAGAATGTACAAGTTTTCAGCGGAGCTGAACCATTCTAAGACACGAATGAATCTTCCTCGAAAAGGCTTCGATAGGAAGCTTTTCTTATTTCTTGTTTTACAACCGTTTGCTCCACCGGAATTCCTCCTTCAAGCTCCTCACTTAGGTTAGCTTATCCCACTTGGCCCACATTTTGCGCGGATTCAGCTCGTACTCTTCGTTGTCCCGGAACATGAAGCGATGCATAATAAACTCCCTGCGGATCGTCGCAAAATCCTCGTGATACTGTCGGATGAAGTCGTTGATTTCTTGTTCCGTGTATTTTCTTCCTTGCTCCAACCTGGAGACGATATGCTCCAGTACGATCAGCTTCTTCTTCAACTGGGCAGGCACGTGCTTCAACTTGCCTTCGGAGGTGAAGAAGTTTTTCAGAACGGATTGTTGAAGACGTTCGGCTTTGTCCTCGGGCATGGAAGGCCCTCCTGTCTCGTTGGAATGGGCGTAGATCAGCTCTACGGAAGCGGCGGCGTTCGCCTTGATGAAGTGATGATTCAGCGAGAAGTAGATGGTATTCTTCACCCGGCGCTCATAAAGCAAGCCGGCTTCCCGCAGCTTGGCGGCGTGGTGGGTAATGGTGGCAGGGGTTACGCCTAATTTGTCGGCCAGCACCTGTCCGTTCAGCTCCCCGTCCGCCAGCAGGATTAGGATGCGGATTCTTGTCGGGTCGGCGAGCGCTTTATGATAATTGACGATCTTATCCAGCTGCATGGGTTGATGATCACCATCCATATTTTTTAATATGTATCTAATTTAATAATTATCTAATTAGATAATATTCAAATTATTACTTGCTGTCAATGAAATCCAATAAATTTACTGTAGCATGGCCGAGTGGTTTATAATAGGGCCAATGAAGCCGAATCTGAATAGAGCCACTTTGGCGAAAAGGGGAGAGGTCTATGCTGTGGATTCCGATTGACCGGTCGCTCGATATGCCGCTAATCGGGCAGGTGTACGGGCTAATCCGCGACCGCATATTGAAGGGGGAGCTTCCGTCCGGAGAGAAGCTGCCGTCCACGCGGGAGCTTTCCGGGGAGTTGAAGGTATCGCGCAATGTCGTTCTGGAGGCTTACGATCAACTGCTGGCGGAAGGCTTTCTGATCTCGCGGAGGGGTTCGGGGACGTTCGTGGCGGAAGGCGCTTATCTCGAACAGCGCAGGCGAGTGACGGAAGCGATTGCGCCGAGCGCGTATGATAACCTGCCCCGGGGCGAGGGCCTCGTCAATTTCCGCTCGGGCATTCCGGCCTTGGACCGGTTTCCGCGCAGAATATGGGCGCAGTTGTCTTCGGCCGTCTGGAACGAAGCGTCGCCTGCGATGCTGGGGTACGATGCTCCCGAAGGGCGTCCGGAGCTGCGGCATGTGTTGGCGCGGTATTTGCTGAAAAGCAGAGGGGTGCACTGTCACCCGGACCAGCTCGTCATCACTTCCGGCGCTACGCAAGCGCTGTCTCTGGTGTCCAAGCTGCTGTTGTCGCCGGGCGACGAAGTGATCATGGAAGATCCGATCACCTGCGATATCCAGGCGATGTTTCAAGCCCAAGGCGCCTCCATTCGCTTCGTACCGGTGGACGAGCACGGGCTGCAGACGGCTTTGCTGCCGCAGGCCAGTTCGCCCAAATTGGCCTTCGTTACGCCCTCGCATCAATATCCGCTGGGAGGCGCGCTGCCGATTCAGCGGCGCATTCAGTTGATTCAATACGCGCGTACGCACGATTGTTATTTGGTCGAGGACGATTACGACAGCGAATTCCGCTACGAAGGGCCGCCCGTCAGCTCCTTGCAAGGGCTGGAGCCGGACCGCGTCCTCTACATCGGCTCGTTCAGCAAAATTTTATCTCCGGCGTTGCGCATGGGTTATCTGATTCTCCCCAGGCCTCTCGTCGAGCCATGCCGCCGGTTGAAGTGGTACTCGGATCTGCACAAGCCTTCGATGGATCAGCTTATTCTTGCGCGTTTTATGGAAGGGGGCTATCTGGAACGGCATATTGCGAAGATGAAGAAGCTGTACAAAAGCCGCAGAGATTGTCTGATCGAATGCTTGCGGTCCGCTTTTCCGGGCCAGGTGAACATCATCGGCGATTCGACCGGGCTGCATCTCGTCGCGGAGTTCCCCGGACGCCGGTTCGACGAAGAGGCGGTTCGGAAAATCGAGCGTATGGGAGTCAAGGTGTATCTGGTGGAAGAGCACGCCAACGACAAAGAAGCGCACCGCAGCCGGCTTATTTTAGGGTACGGTCATCTTCCCAAGGAGGATATTCAGGAGGGGATCGCCCGGCTTAGCCGGGCTCTGCTTGGCATGTAGCGCCATACCGGTGGTCCCCCGAGCTTGCAGGAGGCGCCGGTCAGGTCTGGTGCCTCCCTCATGTTTATGCGTGCAAGTTTACACGGAGGGCGGCTCCGCTCTCCCCGTTTCGTCATCCTCCGGACCGGAGTTCGCTTGCGGATTTACCCAGGAGGCTTGTAAGGAATCCTGTAAAATTCGGGTAAGAACGCGCAGCTCCTCGTCGTCATACTTTTGCAGGAAGCGGACAACGCCTTGCTCCATTTGCCGGTGCAGCGCTTCGTGAAGCCGGAACAGCTCCTGACCGAGCGAAGTCGTGCGGAAAAGGACCTCTTTTTTGTTATTGGGAAGGAACTGTTTCTGAATCAGTCCTTTGGCGGTCAGCCTTCGGGTAATTTTGGAGACGCTGCCCTTCGGGATGCCGAATTGTCTGGAGACGGTAATGCCGTTCACCGGCTCCAGCCGTCCGATGGCGTCCAGCACATGCAGCTCGGTCACCGTCGTATCTTTCAAAAGCCCGACAATTGCCTCATTGTCGCAGTTTCGGGCCATCCACTGCCGCTCCTCGTCATCCTCGGCCTCCATCCGCCGCTGGACTTGCCCGAACAAGGCAATGACCTGCCGGATGAGCGGCTCTTTGGAATGTTGGCTCCCATTGGGCCGTCCGTCGTTGGGAGTATGTGCCATGTGAAATCTCCTTCATTTTCGGTCGGTTCTATTCTATCAGTATATCAAGAAAGGGGCCATTTCAAAAACGGAAATGGAGCTTGATCATCCTTCAATAAAAAAAGTTTCCGGGAAACAATATTGACAAACAGAGTGATCGCCGCTAATATTGTTTCCAGGAAACAATATTGCTGATTCATCAGCCTGCGAGGAGAGGATTCGATTATGAATAACGATCAACTGCACGGAAATGGTTCCGAGGAATTTCGCTCCGGGGGAGCGGTCACGACGCGGCGGGTTGCTCGGGCGCTGCGGGCCGGCGGGCCGGAGGTCATCGAGGTTGCAGAAGAAGAGCTGGCCCCTTTAAAATCCGGCGAGGCGCTTGTGCGGGTAGAGGCCGTCGGCCTGAACCACGTGGAATCCTTGGTGCGGTCCGGTACGTATCCCATCCGGTTTCCGTTTCCCTACGGCGTCGGTGTGGAGGGCGCCGGGGTCGTTCTGGCCGTCGGCCCGGAGGTCACGCTCCCCGTAGGCACGCGGGTATGCTGGACCGGCGTACCCGGGTCCTGCGCGACTGTCGTCATCGCGCAAGCCGCCATGCTGGTGCCCCTGCCGGACCCGCTTACGTTCGAGGACGGCGCGAGTCTGGCTCACGCAGGGCTGACCGCCGGCGGTCTTGCCCGCCACTGGCCGCTGAGCGAAGGCTCGGCCGCTGTCGTATGGGGGGCGGCCGGCGCCGTAGGCCGCCTGCTAGTCGCTACGTTGGCCGAGCGCGGCGTCGAGGTGATCGGCATCGCCAGCGGCGGCGAGCGGCTGGAAGCGGTGCGGGCGGCCGGGGCCGCACACGCCGTCGACCGTTCCGCCGAAGACGTGCAGGCCGCCGTCCGCGCCTTCACCGGCGGTCGCGGGGCTGCCGCCGTCTTCGATCCCGTCGGGACGGAGACGTACAAGCTCAGCTTAAGCCTGCTGGCGCGCCGCGGCTGCCTGATCAACTACGGACAGCTGTCCGGCGATCTGCCGTCCGTCGACATGAAGGAGCTCATG
>NZ_JTHN01000217.1 GCF_001399685.1 Paenibacillus sp. A3 | reverse complement strand
CGACGCCGGATCGGCGACGCCGGCCGACAGGGCTTGTTCCCCCCTTTTACAGGTTATGCACGGACTCCTTAAACATGCTTCCCCTCTCCTCATAAGAGGAAAACATGTCCCAACTTGCGCATGCCGGCGAGAGCAGCACCACGTCGCCGGGTTTTGCCAGCGCCTGCGCCTGCCGAACCGCTTCCTCCACCGTTTCCCGTACACCCTTAGCAGCAGTATCGACGGTTTGAATCCGACTCATGCCTGCAAGGCGTGCCACACGGACGATTTTTTCCTTTGTCTCTCCGAAGGCGACAAGGCCTTTCACCCGGCTCTGGAATGCGGGTAGCAATTCCATATAATCCGATCCGCGATCGAGTCCCCCCGCAATCAAAACAATGTCCTGCTTGAACGATTCGATCGTTTTGATCGTTGCCGTAGGATTCGTTGCTTTGGAGTCGTTATAAAAGAGCACGTCGCCCTTCTGCGCCACATATTCAAGCCGGTGCTCCACACCGCGGAACTCCTTCAGCACCCGGGCGATCGTCTCCAGCTTCACACCGGAAGCGACGGCCATGGCGCTGGCTGCCAGCGCATTTTCCACGTTGTGGCTGCCTGGTATTCCGAGCTCCCGTACCGGCAGGATGCGGTGAGCTTGTCCGTCTTTATCGCGGTAAACGATCGTATGTACCGTATCTTCGTCCACGGAGGCAAGCGGAGGCTGCACGAACAATCCGTAAGACAGTTCCTCGCGAACGGAAAAAGGCAGCACCGAAGAACGAATCGTGCCCGCCGTTTTTCGGCAGACCGGGTGATCCCAATTCAGCACGGCCGTGTCCGCTTCCGTTTGGTTGGCAAACAGCTTCGTCTTGGAGACGACGTAATCGTCCATCGTCCCGTGATAATCGAGATGCGTCTCGTATACGTTCAGCAGAGCGCCCACGGCCGGACGGAACGCACGCGTTCCTTTGAGCTGAAAGCTGCTCAGCTCGACAACCATCCGGTTGTCGGCCTCGGCTTCCAAAGCGGCTTCCGTTAAGGCGCGTCCGATATTGCCGGCCACGACCGGCTTTAATCCGCCCGCTTCGAGCATGAGACCGGTCCACGTCGTCGTGGTCGTTTTGCCGTTGGAGCCGGTTATTGCGATCATCGGCGCCTTGCAAATATGATAGGCGACTTCGACCTCCGTCACCACTTCGATGCCCAGCTCGGCTGCCCGCCTTACAGGCTCGATCGTATAAGGAATGCCGGGATTTTTCACGACGAGCGCAACCCCCTCGTGTACAAGCCCTTCGGGATGGCTCCCGCAAACAACAGAAATACCCAGAGCCTCCAATTCGTCGGCCTCAGGGCATAAATGGCGTTCTTTCTTATCGTTGACGGCGACGACCCCGCCGTTTTCGTGAAACAATTTGGCGACTGCAACGCCGCTGCGCGCAAGACCTAGAATGACGACCTGGCGGCCGCGGTACTGAGCGGGATGCTCCATGCCTACAACACCTCGTTAATATAAAGTCCGATACCGGCCAAAATCAGCCCCGCCGTCCAGAACGAAATGACTACGCGCCACTCCGACCAGCCTGTCAATTCGAAATGATGGTGAATCGGGCTCATTTTAAACACCCGTTTCCCCCTCGTCTTGAAGGAGACAACTTGAATGATGACCGATAACATTTCGACCACGAACACGCCGCCGATCAGCGCAAGCAAAATTTCCGCTTTGGTCAAAATCGCCACGGCCGCCAAGCCTCCGCCGATGCCGAGCGAACCGGTATCCCCCATGAACACTTTGGCGGGGTGAGCGTTGAATACCAGAAATCCGAGCACGGCACCGACCATCGCGGCACAAAAGATCGCGAGATTCGGCTGCGAGTTATTCAAAGCAATGATCGCATAAGCGCCGAACGCGATCGCGCTGGTTCCGGCCAGCAAACCGTCCAAACCGTCCGTAAAGTTCACCGCATTGGACGTGCCTAACATCAGGAAAGCCACGAACGGGAAGTACAACCAGCCGATATCAAACGAAAAACCGATATAAGGGATCCGGATGTCCGTGTTATGTCCGGTCTGCACCAGCAGGATACATACGATGATCGAGACGGCGAGCTGCCCGAACAGCTTTTGTCTGGCCGTCAAGCCGAGCGAGCGCTTGAACAAAATTTTAATATAATCGTCCAAAAATCCGATAAAGCCATATCCAAGCGATGCGATAATGAGAATGAGCGTCTCGATGTTTTTTTCTCCGAAACGCAGCACGGCGAGCGCCAGCGCCAGCATGATGATGATCCCGCCCATCGTCGGCGTGCCCGCTTTCTTCTGATGCGCTTGCGGCCCTTCAGTACGAATCTGCTGCCCGAATTTGAGTCTGCGAAGAAGCGGAATGAATAAAGGTCCCATAATGACCGCAAGCAAAAAGGCCACGCCGAGCGTGATCATGACAATTTGAAAATCCACCGGACTATCCCCCCAATTGCATTAAAAACGATGCCACCTGCTCCATCCGCATACCGCGGGAGCCTTTGATCAGCACGACGTCGCGCGCTGTGGCATCCTGACCGAGCGCACGGACCAGTTCCTCTTTATCTTCAAAATACCGGACGCGCTCCGCCGGAAACCGCTCCCTCGCTGCCTCGGCGATATGCCGGGCAAGCGGGCCATAGAGATACACTGCCTCGACCTCGTCCGGATCGACGAAACGGCCGACTTCCCGGTGAAATTCCGCCTCTTCGGGGCCAAGCTCGAGCATATCGCCAAGCACCGCAAATTTGCGGCTATAACCCGTTGCCTCGTGCAGAAGCGAGAGGGCGGCCCGCATCGCGGTCGGGGAAGCGTTGTAGGCGTCATTCCATACGGTCAAGCCGGAAGGCGTCTGCGATACTTCGATCCGCATCCCGGTTACGACCAGCGATTGCAAGCCCTCCGCCATCCGCGCCGCATCCATCCCGAAATATTTTCCGACAGCGATCGCCGCCAGCGCGTTGACCGCATTATGTCCCCCGAGCAGCGGAATATAGAAAGGAACTCCCGGATCGGTGTTGACGACAAAGTGTGTTCCTTTCGCATCCATCTTCATTTCCAGAGGATACAGATCGTTCGACGCGCCCGCTCCGAAACGGACTTTGGTATATCCTTCCGCTTCCATTCGTCCGGGCTGATTCAGCTCCGGCAGAACCTCTTCAATCAGAGGCTCATCTCCGTGATAGATCAGTGTACCTCCGGGCTGGAGTCCTGCCAAAATTTCCGTTTTGGCTCGTGCGATTTCGGTGCGCGAGCCGAGCTGCAGCAGATGCGCATCTCCGATATTCGTGATGACGGCAAGCTCCGGCTCGGCGAGTCGGGACAGCAGCTCAATCTCGCCCCGCCCGCTCATGCCCATCTCAAGGACGGCGATCTCGGTATCCTCATCCAGCTCCAGCAAGGTGAGCGGAAGACCGATGTGATTGTTATAGTTCCCTGCCGTTTTATGCACACGGAAGGCCGTAGCCAGCACGGCTCCCGTCATATCCTTTGTCGTCGTTTTGCCGTTGCTGCCGGTGATGCCGACAACGCGTACCTTCAGCTGACGGCGATAGGCTTGGGCCAGACGCTGCAGTGCCGACAGCGTATCGTCTACGAGAATCAGCGGCTTGCCCGGCGGCGGGTTGTGACGATCCGTCTGCCACAGCGCTGCGGCTGCGCCCCGTTCAAAAGCGGCATCGGCGAACGCATGACCGTCGAACGAGTCCCCGATCAGCGGCACATACAAGCTGCCCTCCGCGAGAGTGCGCGTATCCTTCGAAACGCCGTGAATCACGGCATCGCCGGGCGTTCCTTGCGCCAAGGTTCCTCCGGCCATGACGGCAATCTCGGCCAACGTACGTCTGATCACTGCAACCGTCCCCTTATCGCGTTTTCCGCTACCAACCGGTCGTCAAACGGATGCTTGACGCCTTGGATGTCTTGATACGTTTCGTGCCCTTTTCCCGCAATCAATACTACATCCTTAGAGGTTGCCCGGGCAATCGCTTTTTGAATGGCCTGTCTGCGGTCGGCGATCAGTTCGTAACGCTCTTTGTCCCAGCCGGCCTCGACAAGCCCCGGTTCGATATCCCGGAGAATGCTTTCCGGATCTTCGGTGCGCGGATTGTCGGAAGTAACGAAGACGTAGTCACTGTATTTGGCGGCCACGCCTCCCATCAGCGGGCGTTTGGCGCGGTCGCGATCCCCGCCGCAGCCGAATACGCAATAAACTTTGCCTTCCGCAAATTGCTGGATCGTCGAGAGCGCATTCTCCAGGCCGTCCGGCGTATGGGCATAATCGACCAGCACAAGAGACTCTTGCCCCGCATCCACAATCTCCATCCGCCCTTCGACGGACGTCATGCTGCCGAGGCTGGCGATAATCCGCTCCAGCTCGAGCCCTTCCGCCAGCGCTGCGGCAATGGCGCCGAGCACGTTGTACACGTTGAACCGGCCGACCAGCCGCATCTTCACCTCGGCCGTTCCACGGTAGGTGACGCAGCGGAACTTGGTGCCTTTGGCGGTTATTTCAATGTTCTCTGCCCTCACGTCGGCAGCCGGATTGTCTATGCCATATACGATCGTCTGCGCCGGCGTATGCTTGGCAAAGTAGTCGGAGGCCGGATCGTCCCCGTTCAGCACCGCATATTGGCGCTGATCGGCAGCGGGCGCGAATTCGTTCCCGAGCCTGGAGAACAACAGCCCCTTGGCCTCCCGGTAACGCTCCATCGTCCCATGGTAATCCAAGTGATCCTGCGTTAAGTTCGTGAACAAGCCGGTACGGAACCGGCAGCCGTTCACCCGCCCCATATCGAGGCCGTGCGAAGAAACTTCCATGATGCAGTAATCGGTTCCCGCATCGGCCATATCGCGCAAAATACGCTGAAGCTCAATCGCCTCTTGCGTATTGTTCTTTTCGTTCGGATGTCGGACAGCACCAATTTTCACCTGGATATTCCCCATTAATCCGGTTTGAAAACCTTGATCCGATAATATTTTTTCCATTAAATACGTTGTCGTCGTTTTGCCGTTCGTTCCCGTCACTCCGATGAGCTTCAGCTCCCGGCTAGGATATCCGTAGAAATGGCAGGCTAATGCCGCCATAGCGTAACGCACCTGTTTCACCAGCAGCACGGGGACGTCCGCTTCAATCTCCCGTTCCGCAACCAAAGCCGCAGCTCCCTGCGCAACCGCCTGCCCGGCATAGTCGTGACCGTCCTTCTTCAGGCCGGGTACGCAGAAAAACAAATCTCCGGGCCGGACCTTGCGGGAATCGGCCGCGAGACCGTGAATATGGGTATCGCCGTCACCGATTATCCGGCTGACGGCAAGCTGGGCTGCCAGCTCCTTCAGTTGCATGTTGTGTCCCCCTCCGTTTTTTGCACATGGTATCATTATGGACAAAAAAATGCGTGCTGAAAAGCCCATTTCCCCAAATGTTACCGTACTTTCATCGATGCGTCAGCCTTCACTGCGCCTGCGGTTTCCCGCTGCCCGGCGGGCTCGCATCGGACAAATAAATCCGAATCGTCGTGCCTTGTTCCACCCGGGTCCCGGCTTTCGGCACCTGGCTGATCACGGTACCGCCTGAGCCGGATTTCGCTAGTTGAAAATTCATATTCATGTTCTCGTAAATATCCGTGATACTCATGCCTACCAGATTCGGCACTTCCACGATTTTCGTATCGCCGTACACGTACTTGCGGTCCATTTGATCTTTACGCGGCGGAACCTTCATATAACGAAGGGTGTCCTCCATAATTCCCTTGACGAGCGGGGCTGCGACCAATCCGCCGAACTGGATGCCCTGGGGATTGTCAACCGCGGCGTACACGACGACTTTCGGATCGTCGGCCGGAGCAAATCCGATGAAGGAGACGATATGCTCACTCGCGGAATAGCGTCCGTTCACGACCTTTTGCGCTGTCCCCGTCTTTCCTCCTACCCGGTAGCCGTCAATGAACGCATTGCGCCCGGTTCCGTTCGCCACGACGCTCTCCAGCGTCTCCCGTACCTGCTTGGAAGTCGCTTCGGAGATCACCTCGCGCACAAGCTCCGGCTTTATCTCCTCGACCAGCGCTCCGGTATCCGGGTTATACCAAGCCTTCGCCACATGAGGTTTAAACAGCTTGCCGCCGTTCACGGCTGCGGATACGGCCGTAATTTGCTGAATCGGTGTGACGGAGACCCCTTGCCCGAACGATGTGGTGGCCAGTTCAACCGGACCGACCCGCGACGGCTTGAACATAATTCCGTTCTCTTCACCGCCGAGATCAATCCCCGTTTTTTTACCGAACCCGAAATTATAAATATACTCGAAAAGCTTCTCTTTGCCAAGTCTTTGGCCCATCACCACGAAGCCCGGGTTGCAGGAATTTTCCACCACCTGTAGAAACGTTTCGCTGCCATGCCCGCCTCGCTTCCAACACCGCAGCCGAGCGCCCGCCACCTCAATCGCGCCCGGATCGAAAAACCCTTCCGTCAAGTTAACCTTTTTCTCCTCTAGTGCTGCTGCAAGTGTAATAATCTTGAAGGTGGAGCCCGGTTCGTAGGTCATCCAAATCGGCAAATTCCGGTTGTAGTTCTCCACCGGATACGCCTTATAGTTACCCGGCTCGTAGCCCGGCCTCGACCCCATCGCCAAAATCTCTCCGTTATTCGGGTCCATGGCAATCGCGATGACATGGTTCGGCTGGTATTTCAGCATCGCCTGATCTAGCTCGCGCTCCATGATGGCTTGAATATTACTGTCGATCGTCAGCTGAAGGTTCAAGCCGTCGAGCGGCTTCTTGTACTCATCGGTCGATCCGGGCATCGACTTGCCTGCGGCGTCGGCCAAATACGAGATGCTGCCGCCTATGCCCGTCAATGTCCGGTTATACTTCAATTCTATGCCCGTCAATCCTTGATTATCAATCCCGGTAAAGCCGAGTACATGTGCAGCCAAACTCCCGAACGGATAGTATCTCTTATTATCCTCGGTCACGACGATGCCGGGAAGTTTCATATCGCGGATTTCCCGGGCTTTTTCCTGCGTAATTTTGCGGCCGGCCGGCTTGATATAGGCGCTGGACGCTCTCGTCGTCAGCTGCTTGTAAATCGTCTCTTGGCTTGCGTCCAGCGCCGCCGCCAGCTTGGCCGCCGTTGCCTGAGGATCTTGAATTTGCGCCGGAATGGCCATCACCGTAGGCGAGCTTATGTTGTAAGCGAGCTGCGCCCCGTTCCGGTCCAGGATTACCCCCCGCTTCGCCGTGACGGGAATGTCGCGGCGCCACGAATCTTCCGCTTTATCCGACAGCTCCGGCCCGAGCCAGATTTGCACGTACGCGAGCCGCACCGCCAAGGCCAGAAAAATAGCCGTTCCGACTATCAGCGCGGCGAACAACCGACGGCGAACCGTTACGTTCGATGCTCTCATGCCCGCTCCTTCCCCTTCCTGAAAGAGAATCGTTTCATATCATCCCTATTCAGGACAACCAGGGGTTAGAACAAGCTATGGCTGCGCCGATGCCGTTTTTTTGGACCCGCCATCAGTAGTTTGCTTGACGGAGTCGGTATTCTTCTTGCCGGCGGTTGACTTTCCGCTGTCGCCCGTTGTCTTGGCCGAGGACGAATCCGCCTTCGCCGTTTTATCAGATTTGGCCGATTTGTCCGACTTCTCGGTTTTATCCGACTTGTCGGACTTGTCCGTCTTGCTGGCCACCGGATTTTCCAGCAGCTCTTTATACGATTTCAGCTGCAGAGTGAGCACTCTCGATTCGCCGGAGCCTTCCAGCGCCTGATCCGACACATACCCTTCGCCGGTCGATTGACAGCGCACCTTGAGGAAGGAGCATACCTCCAAAGCATCGCGAAGCGATTTCCCGGACAAGCTAGGAACCGGAACATCCTCGCCCTCCTGCATCAGTACATACATTCGCTGCGCCCCGCCGATTTCGGTACCTGGCAGCGGAGATTGGGAGATGACCTTCGGCCCTTGACCGATCGGCTCGACGGAAATGCCGAACTTGTTCGTGGCCGCTTTGGCTTCGTCCAACGACTGATCGGTCAGATCCGGCATCTTGCCCTGCGGCGCTTTTTCCGTCGGCTGGGAGGTTTGCTCCTGGGCTACGCTCGGCGCAATGCCCATAGACCGCAGCGATTGCGATACGATTTCTTTAAAAGCAGGTGCGGTTACATCGCTCCCCAAATGATAGTTGCCGCCGAGATCGGGATCGTCTGCCATAATTGCAACCAGAATCTTCGGATCATCGAGAGGTGCATAACCGATGAAGGAAACCATCCACCGGCCTTCCGCATAGCCTACTTGGCCGGGAAGCACGAAGTTCGCCGTCCCCGTCTTGCCGGCCACGCGATAACCTTCGATATATGCCCTCCGACCTGTTCCGATCTGCTGGTCGGATACGACCTGCTCCAAGTATTCACCGACCTGTTTGGCCGTCGCCGGCGATACGACCTCGCGGATAACCTTAGGTTCGTATTTCTCGATAACCTCGCCTGTGTCCGGGTTCGTGATCTGCTTGATGACATGTGGCCACATCAGCTTGCCGCCGTTTGCGATCGCAGCGTAAGCCGCTGTTTGCTGGATCATGGTGCTGGTTAGCCCTTGTCCATATGTTGCCGTAGCGTACTCGGGGGCGTATTGCATTTTAACCCGTCCCGCAACTTCTCCGGAAATATCGATGCCCGTTTTCGCTCCGAATCCAAATTTGTCGATATACTGCCGCAGCTTGTCCGGTCCCAACTTCTCAAGGCCCAGTTTCACGAATGCCACGTTACTCGAACGTTTCAAGCCTTCGAGATATGAAATTTTGCCCCAACCCACGCGGTTATGGTCATGAAGTTCGCGGTCGGCGACAATAATTCTGCCGGACTGGTACTTGTCTTCCGGAAAAAACACGCCTTCCTCTATCGCCGCAGCCAGAGTAACAAGCTTGAAGGTCGACCCCGGTTCATACTGTGAGGCGACAGCGTGATTGATGAAATCCGATTGGTTTTTCGTTTCACCGTATTTGTTTGGATTAAACGTCGGCATGTTCGCAATCCCAAGTATTTCCATTGTTTTCGGATCGACCGCAATCGCGGTTAGGCTTTTCGGATGCCATTTGTCATACGTCTTCTGCAGCGCACTCTCGATGTAAAATTGAATGTTTTTATCGATGGTCAACTGTACGTTGCTGCCGTTGACCGCAGGCTGATACCTGCTTTTCGAGCTCGTCAGCTCAACGCCATAGCGGTCTTTCTCGTAATTCAGAAAACCCGGCACGCCTTTCAGATAGTTGTCGAGCTGCGCCTCGATCCCCATCACCGGGCTTCCTTCCTTGTTGCTGTAGCCGATCAGATGGGCGGCAAGCTGACCCGCAGGGTAAAACCTCTTGATCTCGGGCACAAGCACAATACCGACGGGCGTGTTCTCTTTAGGAAACTTCGACTGGAGCTGTTGAATGAATTGTTTGATTTTATCGGCCGTCTCTGTGTCGATCTTCCAGCCTTCGTTGCGGATTTCAATCTGGTCGTTCAGATCCCATTCCTGTTTGGCTTCCAAGCGCTTGCGGATTTTGTCTTCCAGCGCCGAAGCATTCACCGCACCGTTGGATGTCGCCAAAATGGTTGCCAACCCTCTTACAATTTCTTCCTGATTATTATTGTCTTTAATCGTCTTGGGAACCAGGCCCAGTGTGAACGCAGGTGAATCCTCCGCAAGCACCTTGCCGTACCGGTCAAAAATACTGCCGCGGACCGGCTGAATGACCTTCTCCTTCGACCACTGATTTTCTTTAACCTTCGTGACCAGTCTGGCGCCATCGACGACTTGCACCCAATAAATGCGGGTGATCAGGACAACAAAAAGGAGGGTGAATCCCCCTCCGATGATTAACGAACGCAATTTTACCTTTTTTGTCATCGTATATCCTCCCTATTCCAACAGACAGATCAGGGTTGATCCTTTGTTTTTTTGGACACGGCTCCACCGGCCGGAGGCGTTTTGGAAGCGACGCTTTGTCCCGAAGACTTGGTTGATCCTTGGGGCTTCGTCTGATTCGGATCGGCTACGCTATAGCCTCGGCTGCGGGCTTCTTCCTCAAGACGCTGATGGTCGGAGAGCGCGTCCACCTTTTGCTTGAGAATGCTGTTCTCCGCTTCCAGCTTGGTAATCTCCTTCTCAATGTTTTGAATCTTCGAGCTCATCTCGTAAATTTGCGCATAACGCCAGATAACGACACCCGCAACGACGACGCAGACGGCAACCGTAAACAAATAGAGCAGCTTTTCTTGTACCGGCAACGTTTTGTTCCGGTATACGATCTTTTTCGTTTCCTTGACTTTGACTTTGTTCTCGGTCCGCTGTTCAACTGCTAAATTCCCTTGAATATAAGCCGGCAAGATGCTTTCCCCCTCAGTTCGTCAGTTTTTCCGCGATTCTCAGCTTGGCCGAGCGCGCGCGCGGATTCGCTTCGAGCTCTTCCGCTCCGGCTTCGATCGGCTTGCGGTTTACCAGTTTAACGATACCGGTAGATCCGCACACGCACATCGGAAAGTCGGGCGGACACGTGCATTTGGCTACATATTTGGCAAACGTTTGTTTACATATCCGGTCTTCGAGCGAATGAAAGGTAATGACCGCAGCCCGGCCCCCCGGAGCCAGACAGCGGATGGTTTGCTCCAGCGCGTCCTCGAAGGCGCCGAGCTCGTCGTTTACGGCGATCCGCAGCGCCTGAAAGCTGCGCTTGGCCGGATGCGGTCCGGTACGCCTCGCCGCCGCGGGTATCGCTTCCTTGATCAAGTCGACGAGCTGTCCCGTCGTTTCGATCGGAGCCTTGGCGCGAGCGGCCGCTATTGTCGCCGCAATACGGCGCGAGAACTTTTCTTCCCCATACTCGAACAAAATTTGCGCAATCTCCTGCTCCGGCCAATCGTTGACGATGTCTTTCGCCGTCAGCGGAGCCGTCCGATCCATGCGCATGTCCAGCTCGGCGTCATGATTGTAGCTGAAGCCGCGGTCAGCCTCGTCGAGCTGCGGAGACGACACGCCCAAGTCGAACAAAATCCCGTCCACCTGCGGACGTCCGTCTCGCAAAGCGCGCGGCACTTGGGCAAGCTCCCGCTCCAAATGGCGAAAGTTGCTGCGGATCAACTGCACCCGGTCCATGACCGGAGCGAGCCGTTCCCTGGCATTGGCTAGCGCCGCATCGTCTTGATCGAAGGCGATAAGCAGCCCCTCCGGCCCGAGTCGCGAAGCGATCTCATAGCTGTGGCCTGCTCCGCCAAGCGTACAATCGACATAGACGCCGTCCGATTTTATATGTAATCCTTCCACTGCTTCCTGCTTAAGTACGGTCACATGATGAAACATTCCGCTGCTCCTCCTACGCCGGCTTTTCCCGGGGGTTATAGATCAAAGTTAAAATCGACCAGCTTCTCCGCAATTTCGGCGAACGATTCCTCCGATTGCTGGAAGTAGTTTTCCCAGATCGACTTGCTCCAAATCTCCACCCGATTGGAAACGCCGATAACGACACAATCTTTCTCCAGCTTGGCGTGCTCGATCAGATTGTTCGGCAGGTTCACCCTGCCCTGCTTGTCCAGCTCGCATTCGGTGGCACCGGAGAAAAAGAACCGGGTAAAGGCGCGAGCGTCAGACTTCATGAGCGGCAGCGCTTTGAGCTTCTGCTCCAGCACCGCCCACTCGTTCATGGGATAAACGAATAAACATTGGTCCAGGCCGCGAGTGACGATGAATGATGTTCCCAGGGCTTCGCGAAACTTGGCCGGTACGATCATCCGGCCTTTTTCGTCAACAGTATGTTGATACTCCCCCATGAACACCACTCGCCACCCCCTTTCCTCCACTTTACCCCACTTTCCACCACTTGTACAGTAATGATTCGTCACGTTAACAAAAAATCCTGCTTCGTCAATAGACGACCGCAGGATTTTTTTCGGTTATTCTGTTTTCTCCCGCGGCGGTTCCGTTTTCTCCCCGGCTTGCTCCGGAAGGGACGAACGGTCGGACGGCCGCGCCTCAGACGGCGGGTCCCCAGCCAGGCGCGCACGAATATCCGCCAGCTTCTCCTTGCGCCGTTTGCGCAGGAGCCAGACGGGAATGCCGATCAACACCAACAGCAGGATTACCGGGAGCGCCCCCGCCAGAAAGACGAACAACCACTGAAGCAAGACGCTGAGTACCGTCAAAGTTCCGCTCAACGCTTCTGCCGCCCGCTGCCCTAGCGGCTCCTGACCGCGGGCCTGAATAACCTCGGCGGAGCTAGTTTTTTGCGTCAGCTTCAGCTCGATGGTCGACATGGCTACGTTTTGCTCCAAGTACCGCATACGCCCTTTAATTCGCTCGATTTCTTCCTGAACCTTGCCGAGCTCGTTGGAGAAAGCAAGCAGCTCGTCGGTCTTCGCAGCCTTTTCCATAAAAGCGATCAGCCGGCTTTCTACGACTTGCTTTGCTTTCAAACGCGCGGCGAGATCGACATACTCCTCCGTCACATCCTGACCCTGCAAGTTTTTCTGCAGCGTCGGCTGAATCTGTTCAAGCAACGCCAGCAGCGATTGGAAGCCGATCGCCGGTACCTTGATGACGAACGTACCACTTTTTTCCAAAGTAGAAGCGTTCTCATTGAACTGTAAAATGTAGCCGCCCGACTGCTTGACCGCCTCGTGTATTTTCGCTTGCGCCTCGTGATACTTATCCACCTGCATGACCAAATTTGCTTTGTAGATGATTTTACGGTTGAACGCATCCGATGTCTCAGGCGCCGTTTCTCCCGTCAAGCTTGCGCCCGCGGCAGGCTTCGCCGCATTCGAATCGGCTGCCTGGCCGGTTGAGCCAGCAGAGCCTGCTTTCGATTCTGCGCCGTTAGTTTGCGCCATTTTCTGATCACCGACAGACAACTTTTCCAAAGCTGGCGAATCGGATGAAACGGCATTGCAGCCTGCAAGCCATCCGGCCAGCAGCACAATCGCCCCCGCTCGACGCACCTGCCGCAGCAAGCGCTGCTTCGGAGCAGTCCCTCCCCTTAGCTTTTGCATATTGCCTCCCCCTTCTTTTGTCTGACCCGCAGCCGCTGAACGCTGCGTTATTCCCTAGACGCGAAGAGGTTTTCCATTGTTTCAATTTTATGACAACTCCCAACAAAAAAATCCCCCTTTGACGCTTCTGCATCAAAGGGAGATTCGATAGCCGGATGCGGATTAATGCTCCGCCCAACTGTCCAAGTATGCTTTTTGCTCTTCGGTCAGCGTGTCGATGCCGATGCCGAGCGAAGCCAGCTTGAAGCGGGCCACCTGCTCATCCAGCTCGTAAGGCACGTTGACGACCTTGCGGCCGATTTGCTTGTAGTTTTCGTTCACGTACTTCAAAGACATCGCCTGAAGCGCGAACGTCATGTCCATGATTTCCGCCGGATGCCCGTCGCCTGCAGCCAGGTTGACAAGACGTCCCTCGGCCAAAATGTAAAATTTGCGTCCGTCTTGAAGCGTGTACTCCTCGATGTTGCGGCGAACCGTCCGTACGGATACGGCCATGGCCTCCAGCTCCGGTTTGTTTACTTCCACGTCGAAGTGACCGGCGTTGGACAAGATGGCTCCGTCCTTCATGACTTTGTAATGCTCCCCGCGGATGACGTCCCGGTTGCCCGTTACCGTTACGAAGAAATCGCCCACCTTGGCCGCTTCGCCCATCGGCATAACCGCAAAGCCGTCCATGTAAGCTTCAACCGCTTTGATGGCGTCGATTTCCGTCACGATGACGTTGGCGCCGAGCCCTTTGGCGCGCATTGCCACGCCCTTGCCGCACCAGCCGTAGCCGACGACGACGACCGTTTTCCCCGCAACGACGAGGTTCGTCGTCCGGTTGATGCCGTCCCAAACGGATTGGCCCGTACCGTAACGGTTATCGAACAAGTATTTGCAGAACGCGTCGTTGACCGCAACCATCGGGAATTGAAGCTGGCCGTCCTTCTCTAACGATTTCAGACGAAGAATGCCTGTCGTCGTTTCTTCTGCGCCCCCGCGCACGTTTTTCAGCAGGTCTTTGCGCTCGGAGTGGAGAATGGTCACCAAATCTCCGCCGTCGTCAATAATCAGATCCGGCTCGGTTTCAAGCGTCTTGATCAACAGCTCCTTGTATTCCTTCGGCTCCGGGTTGTACTTCGCAAATACCGTGATGCCGTCCTCTACCAACGCCGCGCATACGTCGTCCTGCGTGGACAGCGGATTGCTGCCGCAAATGGTCACTTCGGCGCCGCCGGCTTGAACCACTTTGGCCAAATAGGCCGTTTTGGCTTCCAAGTGAAGCGATATGGCGACTTTCAGCCCTTTAAACGGCTGTTCCTTCTCGAATTGCTCGCGGATGCGGTTAAGCACCGGCATATGAGCGTTCACCCAATCGATCTTCAAATGTCCTTCCGGCGCGAGCGCAATGTCGCGGATAATGCTGCGGTCGATCGTACTTGCCATCGATAACGTCCTCCTTGGATCATGAATTCTCTACGTATTACATGTAACATATACGATGCTTCCCGTCCAGTGGCAAAGGCACTTCCACGAGTTCCCTCATCCAGCCGTCGCCGTATTTGTTCAAATAGGCGAGCGGATTATACACCCGCTCCTGCGGCTTGCAGTCAGGCAGCACGGAGAGCCCGATGCGGGCAAATTGCCGGAGCCCTGCCTCATACTGCGCACGAAGGCCGTCATCCGCTTTGTGCTGCAAGAAATCGATTTGCTCGATAATTTTCCCCAGATTCGTTTCGCCTAATTTTTGCAATCCGGGATTGATGGCGGCTATCGCTCCGATCAACGGCTCGTAGCTGGCGCGAAACTGCTCTTTCACCTCGGCAAAGCGAGCATCCAGTTGAAGCTGGTCTTGCTCCCGAAGCCAAGCCTGCTGCTTCTCTTCCAAGCGGTACAGTGCATCGTCGATGGCAAGCCCGTACTTCTGCATGTTTTTCTGGATCGTGCCTTCTACAATGGTGAAGCCAAAGCGCGGCAGAACGATCGGCATCCTCATCCCCAGCGTATGAAACGCTTCGCGCGTCAATGCCCAATAAGCAATCTCCGACGGTCCCAATACGGTTCCAAGTACGGGGAACAAATAGTCCTGCATCAAAGGCCGCGTCATCACGTTGTTGCTCAGTCGTATCGGGGCCTCTTCCGCCCATTGCAAAAGCTGCTCCCGGCCGAAGCGGCGTTCCCCCTTGCGGTCCGTGTAGCCGCCCTCTCCGTCCACATAAAGCAGAATGCGCTCGCCCTGTTCGTCGAAAACGAATAAGTTCGCGCCATTGCCGGAAACCTCAGCCTGCGGTACATAACCCGCTGCCTGCAGTTTATCTTGGCCCCGCAGCAGCGCTTCGTTAATCAAACCGCTTTGTTCCGTCAATCGGCGGAACATCGGGCCCTCGAGCCGCCGCAGCTCCGGGTCGTCCGAATCGACCAGCACAAGTCCGTCCCGTCCGAACCAAGCGGAGAGGAGGCGCGCAAAGCTGTCCGTCAAGGAGACGGCCCCGTCGATCGACGAGCGCAGCGCTTCCATCAATCCCTCCTTGAACTCAGTAGGCATAAGCGTCTGCTCAATGGCAGCCAATGCCTCACCCCACTGCTCCGGCGAGATTGGCGTTCGGCTGACGGAGGTGCGCAAGCCGGTCGGATGCTGCAGCTTGATCTTCTGGAGCTGCTGATCCGCCGTCAGAACCGTCACATGGTTCACTTCATCAAAATCATGATCTTCCCCGGCAATCCAAAATACCGGCACCACCGGCCGACCCAGCTTCTCCGAGGCTTCGCGGGCCGCCCTAATCAGCGTAATCGCCTTGTATATAACGAGCAGCGGTCCGGTAAACAAACTGGCCTGCTGGCCTCCTACGATACACAGCGTACGGGAATCCTTAAGCAGCTCGATCGAACGAAGCGCTTCAGGCGAAGCCCCCGCCCGTTCGTTGAACCGGCGCAGCGTTTCCGCAAGCCGCTGGCGGTCAGCTCCATGAATCCGCTCGCGGTCGATCCAAGCCGCACGCGCCTCCCAAAAGTCGGCATCCGAAGGATTGTAATCGAAAAACGCGCTTACTTTTTCGAAACGGTCCGAATAATCGCCTGCCAAAGGTTGGCCGGAGTCCCACTGCATTATTTCTATCCGCAATCCGCCCGCCACCCTTCCTTTTAAAATGTAAGTCGCTTCCGGTTTGTAAATAACATGAGCATTACTATTTTACACGTGATCCGGGAAATCGTCAAAAGGTGGGGGAAACTGATACGGATCGTTTCGTTATACTTAAAAAGCCCCTGCACATGCAGAGGCTTCCAAGGTTAATATAAATGGCAGGCCGTAAAGTGACCGGGTTGGACTTCCTTGAACTCCGGCATGCTGGCCGCGCATTCCGGCATCGCCTTCGGGCAGCGGGTACGGAACGGACAACCGCTCGGCGGGTTCAGCGGGCTTGGAATTTCGCCTTCCAGAATGATCCGCTCGCGAGTACGCTCCACCTCCGGGTCCGGAATCGGAATCGCGGACAACAGCGATTGCGTGTAAGGGTGCAGCGGATTCGCATACAGCTCCTCGGAAGTCGTTACCTCGACCAGCTTGCCGAGATACATAACGCCGATACGGTCGGAAATATGCTTCACCATCGCAAGATCGTGCGCGATGAACAAGTAGGTCAAACCGCGCTCTTTTTGCAGCTTCTTGAACAGGTTGACGACCTGCGCTTGAACGGATACGTCCAGCGCGGAGATCGGCTCGTCCGCGATGATGAACTGAGGCTCGATCGCCAGCGCCCGGGCAATGCCGATCCGCTGACGTTGTCCGCCCGAAAATTCGTGCGGGAAGCGGCTCGCATGCTCCTCGTTCAGACCTACCGCATTAAGCAGTTCGCTAACGCGCTGCTTGCGCTGTTTGCCGTCGGCAAGACCATGAATATCGAGTCCTTCGGCAATAATGTTGCCAACCGTCATCCGCGGGTTCAAGGAAGCGTACGGATCTTGAAATACCATCTGCATATGGCGACGGAACTCTTGCAGCTTGTTTCCGCGCAGCTTATGCACATTCTCGCCATTGAACAGCACTTCGCCGCCCGTCGCTTCATAAAGACGGATGATCGTGCGTCCGGCCGTCGACTTGCCGCAGCCGGACTCGCCTACCAGGCCGAACGTTTCGCCACGGCCGATCGAAATATTGAGCTTGTCGACGGCTTTTAACGTCTTGCCGCCGCCCAAGTGAAAGTGTTTTTGCAAATCGCGTACTTCCAAAATCGGATTGCCCTTCATCGTGCCGCACCTCCAGCTTCTACAGGTCGCTCTACTTTAGGCGCATCGGGATGCAGGAGCCAGCAGGCCGCCGAATGCGTCTCGGAAAGCTTCGTATGCTCAGGATCGACTTCCAGACAGGCTTTCATGGCATAAGGACAACGCGCTGCAAAAGCGCAGCCTTTCGGCGGGGCGAACAAGTCCGGCGGCGTTCCCGGGATTGGTACCAACTCACCGTCCTTGTCCTGGTCCAGACGCGGAACGGAACGAAGCAAGCCCCATGTATACGGATGTTTCGAATCGTAAAACAGCTCGTCTACCGTTCCCTGCTCTACGACTTTGCCGGCATACATGACGATGACGCGCTGCGCCATCTCCGCAACGACCCCGAGGTCATGCGTAATCACGATAATCGAGGCATGCGTCTGCTCGGACAGCTTCTTCATCAGTTCGATAATTTGCGCCTGGATCGTCACGTCAAGCGCCGTTGTCGGTTCGTCGGCACTAA
>NZ_JTHN01000216.1 GCF_001399685.1 Paenibacillus sp. A3 | reverse complement strand
GAATATGATAGACTCCGTTAAGAAATTCTTGTAGTTATTATTAAAAGATTAAATAAATGATTATAATTACCGATATATGTATAAACCATACCAATTGTGGGGCAGCAATCCAATATTTTTGAAGGCGGTGCATCATGTATCAAAACAAGCGAAGCGATGCTTTTAGATATAGTTTAAATACTCCGATCGTTTGTTATTTCGAAATCACGAATATTAACGGCAAAACAACGTCGAGCACACCGGTCAAAGCAACTTTGATGGATATCAGCAACTCGGGGTGCAAAATCGTGACTCCCTTAAATTTGAACGCGGCCAGCAACAAGTTGCAGATCATTCTGCATGTGCAGCTGCAAGAAGAGCTCTTGAAGCTCAACGGTTCGATTCGCTGGCAGCTTCAATCTACGAACGCGCTCTATCATTACGGCGTGAAATTTATGATGAACGAGTCCGAAAAAAGACATCTGATCGCCGGACTGCGAACCTTAACGGCATTAAGAAAAATTACGGTAAATTGAGCGGCTACGAGCTTCTGGAAAGTAAGTAATTTACGGCTTTCTCGTACCTTTGCAGGCGCGCAAAATCTGTTTCCGAAAGGTTTTTTATTCTTCGGACATCCCGGTTGTCTTCCAGATCCAAGAGCTTGACAACTCTGGCCAAAGCATTGGGCTTGATTCGCTGGAGGAATTCGTCGTAGGTCTCGTTGTCTCTGCGTGTGAGACAATCGAGAGCCTCCAGAAGATGCTCTGCAAAGCCATCCTGCCTGAGAGTTTCCATCGTCACGTCCGTATCCTCGATGACGTCGTGCAGAACGGCAACGATTCTTGAGTCGTTATCCGGCGCTTGTAACATCAAACGTAACGGATGAAGAATGTAAGGCTGGTTGCCTTTATCCAACTGAGCTTGATGAGCGGCTGTGGCGATAAGGATCGCTTTGGTTAAATCCGACATGTCGCATTCTCCTTTACGGGGCTATAGCTCTGATACGATAAACTTGCCGTTCTGCGAAACCACTTTATACAATTCGTCGAATCCTTCATCGGCGTCGGGCGGGATCAACTTCTTAAGTACGTTTTTTATGCCGACTTCGGGAATCTTTTCTATCCCTGCCCTGAGTTCATTGCGCTTCATGGATTCCTCAAAATCCGGCTCAAAATAATAGCCGGTAACCTTGAACCTCCCCCGCTTCGCGGCCTCAATATACTTTTTTCGGTCCTCGGCGGTGGGATTCGTATTATCGACGACGAACGGCTGCTTCGCTTCGATGGAGGCGGCCACGTAGATGTCTTCTCGGTGTCTGGTTTTCAGCATATCCAAGTTAATTCGGATGTGCGAATTAAAAAACTTTTCTTTGTAGAAGGTCGATTTTCCGGAAGCCTGAATTCCTATGAACAGGACGCACTCCAAGCCTACTCCTCCTTGTCCAAATAAACATACTGATTCACGTATTCCCTATGCTGCGAGAAGATCGGCGTCTCGTAATCCACGTCCCATTTGCTTCTTATGGCTTCGCCCTTATAGTACTGCTGCTTGGTGATGCATACTCCGCGCTTCTGCCATACGGGCAGATCGTTCCAATTGATCCCTCTTTCCAGGAAGAGCTTATCTTGAAGCTGCTTTCCATCGAGTCCATGCAGTTCCTTATGCGGAAAGTTGGCCTGAGCCACCATCGATATGCTGTTTTTCGTGGCGTCTTGCTGTCTCCACACAAAATAATTGGTGACTTCATCGTGCGGGAGCACCCAAGCCCTGCTATCGAAAGTCGCCAAAGGCTTATCCGGATCGATCTTTCGCATCTCTTCGTTAAATTTTGCCGTCGCCATGGAGGCGGATACGGAAACGATCTTTTGGATGTTGTTCTCGAACCATGACTGGGTCGTTAATTTATCATAATTGGTCAGTAATAAGGAAATCTCGTCACTTTGATGATAAACGATTTTACATCCCATGATATTTTGCGCAAGGTACTTGCACGTTTCCCACAAAGCGTGGGTCAATGTCTCATCAAAGGGCTTCTTCATGCCACGGGTAAAAGAATGAAAATGACAGCCGTCGATTCTGACAATAATCGGAAGACGGCGCGGCAAGCTGTGCCGAAACGCATGTTCATACTCCTTCATACGGTTTCCAAAATCATCTTTTTTCATGCTTGCCCCTCTTCTCATGTTTTTACGCTCTGACGCTATTTACCCCCACATAAACGGCCAGCAAAATGACAACTGCGGCAATAAGCAGTTTGATCCGCCTCTTCTTTTTTCGCTTTTGGCCTTCTTTCTTAAGCGCCTTCTCGACAGCCTCGCTCAGCAGCTCGAATTTCTCTTCGACCGTATGCTGCAGAATGGTTCCGCAATGGGAACATTGCCTTTGAAACGCCGTAGGCTTCGTACAGTGTGGACATTCTACCATCATTTATGACCCCCTTTGGCAAGCTTTATTCGTACACTCTATAGTCTCGCTATTCACTGTAATACGCGTCCCAATCATAATCTTCGACGAATACAAACTTGCCGGAGTCCAAGTCTCTTTCGTAGGCGCTCGGAGGCTCGGCATCCAGATAGGGAATAATCGAATCGTCTAGATTTAAAACGACTCCCAAAGAAACGACTTGAAAATTTGCGCTGTCCGCATTATAGTCGTCATCCTCGTACCCGCTGAAAAATATCCATCCCGTGTCCTGTTCGTTGTTCGGCTCATCTTTCATCATAAAATTAAATTTTTCTCTCTCCAGAACGTCATGACTCACGATGACCTTGTAATCGTAATAATAATCCATTTCCTTCGCGCGCGGGTCTTCCAATTGTGTACTGCAAATATGTACGGAGTTGAAGCCGATCATATCTCCATATTGGGGAGAATCCAAATAGACCGGATGATTGACCAATTCCCCACGGAAATCCGAAGCATTCCGCTCGACAATTTTTACCCACATTCTCTCGGCTTCGCAGCCGTTATCCAACGTTTCTTCCGCCATAAAGATGAGCTTGACCAGATCGCCCGCCTGCAGCCGGTCCAAGACTTCATCGCTCGGAATGTAAAACGTATACGGCGCATGTTTATGACGTTCAACGGCATTATCCAGTGTCCAGGCCATGAAGTCTCACTCTCCCGAAAATGATCATCGTCATGAAAAATGTATTTTCACCCGCTACAGGGATTTAAACAAATAATAAGACAGCCGGTCGTCAATCAGGCTCATATTTTCTTGCCCGATATAATCCGGAAGTTCATTATAATGAACGGAGATATTCTCCAGCTGCCTGACTACTGTCATTTCAAAGGTGTCATAATTATAGGTGGCCTTCGTAATCACGAAATAAGTGTCCGGTTTAATAAAGACCTCGATTCCCGTATGATCGCCTTTATTCACGACGGTAAGATAGCAGCACTTCACTTGCAGCTTCGGATCGTTGGCATTTTTTTGAATCGTGGTTCCTTCCGCCAGCGGATAGGAAAAAGGGACATTCATTACAATTTTTTTAAGCAATTTCTCATCCATTACTATTCTCCTTCGGGCGAAAACAAATGATTGATATATTCCTCAAAAGTCGCTTCCTCAACGGGATGCAGGGTTAAATCATCGTCATGCCATATTTCGACAATAGACCAATCATCCGTTGTTAAAAAACCTACCGCATCGCCGGTACATATACGTCCAAAAAGTAGAACGTCTTTGAGCTCTTCATGGTCTTCTTCACGAATTAACTCATCGTAAAACTCATCAGCCTGCACTAAACAGCCGAAAAATTGGAAAAAATCATCAGCCAACGTCCCCTGACCGATTTCTTTCAAAAAATCAACAAAATCTTGCGGAATCCCGTCGATGATTTCTTTTTCCAGCTCCGCTTCCGATATTTTTTCAAATTGATGCCTCGAAGGGTCTCTTTCGATGATCTCACGAATGCCGTTATATCTCATGAGGATGTACTCGCTCTCCTTGTTACCGGTTGTTGTATGATTCTTCTCCTATCATAACCAATTCAAAATTTCATTTCCACAATTTGATAGGATTCATCTCTCGAATTTGGCAGGTTTGACTCCCTAGTAGTTATATGATATGGTCAATTGGTAAGGCATTCCACTCTTTATCGGGCGGGATGCCTTACTGCATGAAAGCGGTTTTTTACATTTAATGTATGACGGATCAAAATCATAAGCCAAGAAAGGTGAAAAGCATGATTCAAGTTAAAGAATTCCTTGATTCCGACAACAGGCTTGCCGAGAAAAGCTGCAATGAATTTCTGGCCACATTGGAGGAAGATCAAATTGTAAGTATAAGCTACGGGTCCATTATCAAAAGCAAACCGGACAAAGGGGAATATCAAAGAAGCACGATCCTGGTTGTCTACCGGACCCAGGAGAAGTAAGCCGCCATGCTTGGCGGAGAGCTTGTTGAGCAACCCGCTTCACGCAGAAAATTCTCTGCATACACCGGTGGGGTATATCCCTCCAGCCGCTCTTGAAACCCGTGAACTTGATTATAATTTGCGGTATTTTCACGGGTTTCAAAGGCGGACGTAAACTCTTACGGGATATACCCCACCTCTATTTGTTTGAGATTTTCTCCATTCTGGGTTTCTCAACTCTCTGGCCGCCATGCTTGGCGGTCTTTTTAATTTAGAATAAAAATGCGACCGGCTGTAAATGATATCCATTGTAAAGGAGATGAAGCCATGCCGCAAGATAAGCTGGAAAAAGAAACGGACGGAAATCCCGAAACGGTCTATGAGGACCTTACCTCACACGAACGTGATGGATTTAGAACGGACGATACCCAGGAAATCGGAGATCGCGAAAAATTGGATGGATACTCGATTGAATAAATACAGGAGGTAACGATGGATAAAAAAACTCAAGCAGGAATTGAAAATCTCGAGACAACGGCGGAAGCGGCAGATTTATTGACTGTCCCCGAAGGCGCCAAAGATTATGTCGATATCATTGGGGACGAAAATCTCGATCCCTTTGGCAAGCCTTCTTCAAATGCGGATCAGCTATAAAGCAAATGAAAAACAAGCCTGGAGTGCAAGCGAAATTGCGCTCTGGCTTGTTTTTTAGTTATGCGAGTGCATAGAGGCTCACACAGCCATAATCCGTATAGACGGCGAGGTAATCCTGCGTAAAGGCAAGGGTGCAATTTTTCACAACATGCTCGACCTCAAACGCCATCGTCGGTTTCATGGTATGGAGGTCGAACAGTTGAATCTTGCCGTAATTGTACACGGCGAGCAATCTTCTCCGTTCATGGATCGCAAAGCTTTTTATATCCGGCGTCATCCAGTCCTTGCATCCGGTCATCGTGTTCAGGTCGTAGCACTTAAGCGACCATGAACCGTACTGCTCTTGCGTGAACAACAATCGGTCGTCCGGTGAAAAAGCCATGCTCGACGTCATCGCATTTTTGTCTTTTGCGATTGTGTGCTCCTGCATGGTCGTCATATCGACGATTACGATTTCACCGGTATGTGAACAATACGCCATCAGGCGGCTGTCGTGCGACAATACGGCGCAAAGCTGAGTACTATGTCCACCGTACTTCTCGCATTCCACTTGTCTCGTATAGCGGACGGTATTCGTCCCCAGATCATAGACGACAAGGCTGGACTTATCGTACCAGAGCGCCGTCGACCCGGATACCGACAGCGTGCTCGCCGGCATTTTGGGGGTGTATCGCTCAAGCTCGCCGTTGCCCAGAGAAAGCCCTGCAATATGATGGTCAATATTCAACAGCAGTACCTTCTGTGCGGCACAGTACCGCATATCCAAGATCAATTGCTGTCCCGGAAGCTCATAGGTTGTTTGTTTCTCCCCTTGATCGTCCATGAGATAAATCTCTTCTTTTTCAAACTGGCCCACTACATAGCTGCAAAAGAACGTGTTCGTATCCTCCATCGCAGCCAGCGGCATAAACCCGGTGTAGCCGCCTCCGATGTAACGGTGCAAGACCGGCTGTCCGGCTCCCGCCTGCGGGTTGTGCAGGACAAACCCTTTTTTCAGCCTGCTCCACGTTTCCTTCTGTACATACTTTGCTGCTTCCCCCGGATCATCAAATCCTTTTTCTTTCGCCTTGCCTCCGTTGCTTGAAGTGAGGACTTGATTCCCGGTTTGTTGAATCGACCATGTTTTGTTGTTGATTCTATCCGTTAACGTTCTTTCCATAGCACCCTCGCCTTGTCTATTTCGCACAATATTTCACTTTTTGCTAGCGCTGGTTTTTTTTGGGTGATGCAGCCTGCATAAGCTCTGACAGCAAAGCCGCCTTCTCCCCTTTGGCTTTGGCGGCGGCAGCCTTAAGCTTCTCCACGCCGCCCCAAATCGGATAGACGATATGCTCCACTTCATAAGGCTGAAGGCCGCTAACCTGCTGGAGTAGCAGTCTTGTATTGGCTTCCTCTTCCATCGCCGGCTTAATCTTCAGCTTGATCGCTTCGGTGCTGCGCAGTATGCAAGCTACCAGCGTGGGAATGCTCTCTGCATTCACGCCATACTGTTCGACGAAGGCGGTCGTGAAGCCATTTTGCACGGATTGGTGCTCGTCATCCACCAGCTTCATATAATCCTCTACCAGCCCAAAATAACTCCGGTCCGCCAAGCCGAGGCCGAAGACGGCATAGCTGCCCGGCATGCAGCTCTTCTCGTCTTCCGTATCCGCATACCATTCAAACTCTTCCATCGCTTCGCGGGCATATTCCTTCAGCAGCGGGTGCAGCTTCGGGTATTCCATGGCGTTCGCGAAGAAACGATGTGTCCCTGACTTCGCTAATCCTTTGATGGGCAAAAACTGCTTGACGCCGGATTTCAGCTTAATCTGATAGTTTTTGGGGAACCCTTGCTGCAGCAAGCGGCAAATAAACCGCAGCGCACGCGCGTAGCTCTCCTCGGCTTCCTGCTTAATAGTAATCGTTACGGTAGAGAAAACGTCATTGGCCGTGCATTCCACAAACTCATTGCGGAAATGCACATCTTCCTTGGCAAACGTTCCGCTGCCTTCCTTCATGAAGCGGGATGCCCTGGCGCTTCCCAGCTCGACGGCCCGTTCCAGGAAGGCAAGCCCCGTGCTTTTGCTGTAAGAAGGCTCATATTTAATGATGGATACCGCCGTATATAACAGCAGCTCAATCGGCCCTTGCTCGGTATCTTCAAGCTGAATATCGGTTTTTCTCGTGTACTCGGTTTGGCGCCATTCATCCTTGCGAGTCTCGAAATAGCGGGGAAGAAACGTCTCCTCCACCCAATTCCGCAGAGCTCTCACGATATTCGAACGATGCTCGGCAAGCCGCTCTTTCTTCCCTTTATTCAGCTCCAAAATGTGCTCGAACACGGAAATGATCCGCCCGGCATCCGGGTCGGGAAACAAGCTCTCGTCGAGCAGGTGTCTGGAGAGAAAGAACGTCTCCAGCGGCTTGGTAGGGTATTTCCCGTCGTCGAGCTTCGTTTGAATATAAGAAGCAATGGCATGTAGCAGCCGCTCCTTCTTCGCCTCATCGATATGCTGGAGAATCGGGAGCGTCACTTCGCCTTCCTGTACGCGAAATTTTCCCCAGAACGAAAATTTATAATCGATGATGGCCGGGGACGGAAAGCTGTCCAATTGCTGCTGCATGAATGCAGCCAAGCGCGGGACGATCTGCTCCCGGACTTGTTCCTCCGACAATAGCTCGGCAGGCTCACCCAGCCGGGTCTTGACTTTCGGCGACAAGAAATCGAGCTCCGTGTCCGTCACGCTGACTCTGCCCTTGGCGTACTCCAGCAAGCCGTAGTCATGAATCCCGACCTGCAGCGGGGTACGCTTCACAATTTGTTCCGCATCCTTATCGCCAATGAATTCGAACCATTGCACAATGGCCTGCTTCATTTCGTTGATGAGATCTTCCAGCATGCTATCCATACGATCGTCCGTCCTCCCGCATTATCGGTTTTCGTCGTGATGCTGTCTGCCGGCATAGTAAGGCTCGCCAGGATCCAAGTCCAGCACGTAACGGCGCGGCGCCGCCAAGGCGTATTGATGCTCGCAGCGCCAGCGCTGCTGCTCCGTCCAGCCAACCGTCTCGCCATCCTGAATGACATCTCCCTGGTTATACAGGTAATAACCGAGATCACCCAGAACGGAGGCGACTTCCCCCGGCTCCATATCGTAAAAATGGCACTGCAGGTCCGGCAGTCCCAACGCGGCAAGACCGGTCGTGTCCATCAAAAACTCCCGGCGCTCCGTTCCCCTGCCCTGGACGTTATAAAATCTGACGTTCATCGCCCCGTACAGCGTCTGCCCTTCCGCGAGAGCGCTCTGGTACTGCTGCGGATCTACGATTTTGTCGCTTGCGCTCCAATAGAGGGCGTCGCACGGAGCAACCTCCAGCAGAGCCCGGAGCGCATTCTGGAACAGCTCCAGCCGTTCTTTATAAGGAAGGCCTGCGGCGCAGAAATCGGTAAGCAGCACGGAATGCCGGCATGCTCCCACCGTCTCGCGGGCTCCGGGCCAATCCCACGCTTGCTGCAAAGCCGTTTCGTACTTTTCCGGCTTCGTCTCCTCATGGGTCCGGAATATGCACGTTTGCGCCGGCAATTCGCCTTCCTCATAAGCGACTTTATAGTTAAGATGGAAAAACATCAGCGTTTCGTTGCTTGGGTCCGGATCTTCCGCTTCCCAGACGGCAAGACCGGGAACATCGGCCTCGTCCTCTTCGTCCTCGGTATCCTCATCATCTGGAACGTCAACCTGCCCCGTATAGGCTTCCATCTTCGCGTACAGCGCCTCGCGGGACAGCTCTGGCTTCGTCTTGTACAGCAGCTCCACCATATAAACCCGGGCAAAGCCGGAATCGTCCTGCTCCTCTTGTTCGTTTCCATCCTCTTCGAATCGGTCTTCCAGCTCCGTCATTTCGTTCGCTCCTCTTGTTCGTTATCTAAACCGCAGTCATACATGCAGAACCGTCCCTTCCTCCATCAAAAGGTCCGAAACTCCCGGTACGGCCCCTTTCATTATTCCATTCAAACGATTCCGATGACAAGTTATGCCATTGTTTTTGAAACGATAGACTTATAAATCGGTAAACTATCCGCCTATTGTCCTGTTTACGCAAGAGAGAAACGAAACAAAAGACACATATTTTTATGACATTATTCGACAAAACCATAGGCCATACATCCCCATACAGAACTGATTTGCAGCTGCAAAAAAATGAACCGGCTGAAGTACTGTGCCTCCGCCGGCTCGTGCTTTTCCCTTATCATGGCTTCACTTAAGCGAGAACCTCAACGGTAAAGCCGCCCGGAGCTTTCACATAGAACGTCCATCCATGCGACCTTTGCGGCGGCTTGACATCGAATCCGTCGTCCTTCATGCGTTGATTGATCTCATTCACCTTCTCTTCGCTCTCCTGGATGAAGCCGATATGAAACGTCTTAGGGTACTGAGCCTCGGCTCCTTTCATTAACGTGATCACCATTCCGTTATCGTCAAACAGCACCGCGAATGAACTGCCGCGCGCATCTCCGCTCGTGTCCATCGGCTTGAGTCCGAAATAAGTTTCCAAAAACTGTTGAGCGGCCTGCACGTCCGTGACGGTCAAATTGATATGATTCAGTTTCATCCCATAACACATCCTTTGTTAAAAAAGTTAATTTCCCCTAAATCGTATCACATTCATGCAAATGATAACTTTTTCACAGTTTGTTGTTGAATGATGTGCGAAAACCCGTCACAAGATTGAATCTATTTCATCATGGTTCTAATCTGCTTGATGCAATTGTCCTATTTTCCTATTGATGGTAAAATTATAAGGAGATAGAACTCATAGGGGGTCATGTTCATGAAACTAAAACAAGCCGTTTTAGGGATTGCTCTGCTCAGTCTTTCGTTCTCATCGGTCGCATCGATCGCAAGCGCTCATCCCGGCAGAACAGATAAAAACGGAGGGCACACATGCAGAACCAATTGTGCAAAATGGGGGCTTGAAGACGGCGAATATCATTATCATAATGGAGGAAACAGCTCTAGCGGTGGCTCCGGCAGCACGTCAAGCTCGCCAAAAGCAACCCCTTCCCCAGCAAAAGAAGAAGTCCCGGACGGCATGATCAAGGTGAATGTGCCCGCTTTTAAGGTCTATGTAAATAATCAGGAAGTTTCCAATGCTTCTGCGCAGTATCCGGTCATTACCTACAAAGACATCACCTATTTCCCAATGACTTGGAGCTACACGCAGGCACTGGGACTCGAAACCAAGTGGGATAAAGAGACGGGATTTGTGATCCGGAAGACGGCCAACAAAGCAGCCAAACTGAATGTCGACCTGGGCTCCCCGCCTGAAAAGCTGTACGCCAAGCTTCCCGATTTCAACGTATTTGTAAACGATGCCTGGTTTGACAACTCGACAGAAGCGTATCCGCTGCTTGTATTAAATGATGTAACCTATTTCCCGATGACCTGGAAATTGGCTGTCGAGGACTTAGGCTTGACGACAAAGTTTGAAAATAACGCCTTTTACATTTCGAAGTAAGCCTGCCACCAGGTGGCTCTGGACGAGAAAAAGTGCCTTTCCCCGCGGGGATGGCACTTTTTCTTTTTTCTGCTGCGAATGTAAAATTGAAATTATGGCGCGTCCGGCCCCACGTCGGTCTTCTGCAGCGGACGATTCTTGAAGGACGAAGCCGTGGAGTATTCGTCCGCTCCGATATCATGGGCGGAGGAGCGAACTTCGCCATCCATATCCTCCTTGATATCGCTGTACGTTCCAACTGCGGCATCAATCGCCGCCTTGCTGGCGGAGGATAATTTTTGCAATCCGTTCACGGTTTGAAATATCGGGTCGGCGTTACGAATCTCCGCAGCCGTTCTCGATTTATTGCTCAGCGTGCTGCCATACCCGAGGTTGCCTTCGAATACGGTGTTGCTGGTGGCCGCTTCGTTATAAAGCGTCCCCGTGGAATTTTTCACGATGTTGTTCGCCACGACGCTGTCTTGAGGAGCATATGCCTTCCCTGACCCGATAACAATACCCGCCTTGCTGCCTACGATCGTATTGTTGACGACTTGGGCGCGGTAAATTTTCCAATGCGCTTTCAATTGGTCGCGCGTCGGATTGGGCGGATACCCGCCGGTGCCGCCGTCAAAGCTGCCGCTATCGAGATGGATGGCCGTCTCGGTAAGCTTCTCGAAGTAGTTGTTGTAAATTTTATGGTCGTTGCCATACACCCGAATTCCCGATTGCTTCGTTTCTACGCCGTCGCCAAGGAAGAAGTTCCCGTAAAACTCGTTGTTATGGCCGTGCCGTGAAGTTAGTCCCCCTTTCGAGGTTTTGAAGGTATTGTAGCGGACCGTGTTGCCGCTGCTTTTGACGGAGACGATTTCGGGCTCGCCATCGCAGTTCTCGAACAGATTGTATTGAATGGTGTTGTACCCGTTGGACAACGAGACTTTGGATAGCCCCAGACGTATCGTTTCCTTGCCGTTGTCTACCCACGGGCCGACATCATGGAAGTAGTTGTATTCGATCTTGTCGTGCTGCGAGATGTTCCCATCGCCGTCGCCTTCGTAGGCAATGAGCGGACCAGTGTCGCTCTTGGGACCAAAATCATTATGGTCAATCTGATTGTGATGGCTGTTCGCTCCGCTCACCTGCAGCCAGAACAACTCTTTTCCGGTTGCCGGCAAAGCGAATCGATTCCGGGTCACCTGGATATTGTTGGAGCCGTCCAAGAGGAGCGCCGTGTTGCCGGTGTTCGTAAACTTCAAGCCCTCAATCGTAACGTAGGACGATTTTTGAATTTTGAGCGATGCCCCGCCGGAAATGATAGCCTTGCCCGGATTCGCCGCTTTGATCGTAATCTTGTTGTTCGCCGTGCCGTTCTTGCCGCTTACGACGAAGGGAGCATCCTGCGTGTAGGTACCGTCGGCGAGCACAATCGTCGTGCCGGGAACCGCTTTGCCAATGGCCGCAGTCAGCTCGGCAGAGGTGGAAACCAGCACACCTTCGCCACTTTCGGCGCCCTCCCCATAAATCTCCACTTCGGTGTAGCTGTTCCAGGCATTAGCCGAGTTGCCGTGCCCAATAACTTTTACGTACCGGGCCGCGTTGACATCGGGAAAATCAAAGGTTTGCAGGCCTGCGTTCAAGCTGCTGACCGCATTCGCCTTCACCGTCTTAAAGCTCACATTGTCGGTCGAGGTTTGAATATCGAACTTGGAGGTTCTGGAATCCCCGTTGAGAAATGCCATTTTCATATAGCTGACCTTCTTGTTGGCGCCTAGATCGAATTTGATCCATTCCCCGTCGCCGCTGGCGGACCAGCGTGTGGACAGATTGCCGTCTACCGTATTGGCAGGAAGGTTGCCGTCATCCTTACTCGCCGTTACGGCAGACGCCGGAACCGGCAGCTTCACATCCGCTGCGTAACCAGGTGCGGCAGGAACAAGCGCAGGAAGCAAGCAAGCGCATGCCAAAACCGTAAATAGCTTTTTGTGTCTTATCATTTCATCGCTCCTTCGTTTTTTTAAATTGCAGAGTGCACTCCGATTTCATTTTACAAAGAAAAGCGGGGCAAAAGGAATCTTCAAAATGCCGAAAAGATCATTAAAATCATCAATTTCCGGCCTTTCAGAACGGAAAGCCGTAAAGCCGCCAAGGCTTATGCCCGCCGAAATAACGGACGGGTCTTCCGGACGGGGATACCGGCCGTATGCGCAGATCCGGGAGCTCGCCGTCCGGATACAGAATCGCCTCCTCTCCCTTTTGCAAATCCAATGCGATGTCTGCTTCCTTCGTTCCCAAGTCGACCGTTACTTCAGCGGCGGCTGTTCCGGCTTTCCGCCACCGGACGATGCCGGTCCACCCGGTCCGGACAATACACGGCTCCCCGGCCAAGCTTCTCACGCGGATAAACCGGGTGATGCCGTCCCTGCGCACGGCGCTGACGAGAAAAGCCCCTTCGGCCCGCAGATCGTGAAACGCCGCATCCCGCCATTCGTCCGGGACCGCCGGAAAGATGCGGATTATGCCGCCCCAGCTTTGCAGCAGCAT
>NZ_JTHN01000215.1 GCF_001399685.1 Paenibacillus sp. A3 | reverse complement strand
ATTGACTTCCCGGAAAAACTAATTGCCTGCCGACGAACGTAAAGCGTGCAGGTTGTGAGGCAAAGGAAGCCCGGTACCGTTTAAGGTGCCGGGCTGAGCTTGTTGAGAACCTGCTTCGCGTAGAAATTCTCTGCATCCGCCGGTGGGGTATATCCCTCCAGCCGCTCTTGAAACCCGTGAATTTGATTAGAATTAGCGGTATTTTCACGGGTTTCAAAGGCGGACGTAAACTCTTACGGGATATACCCCACCTCTATTTGTCTGAGATTTTCTACTACTAGGGTTTCTCAACAGCCTGCCCCGCGGTTATCCGCGGGGCTTAGCTTACGGTTATCGTTTCGGGTAAAGCGGGTATTCCACGGTGGTAGGAACCTCGATCAACATGATCCGCAGCGTTTCGCCGTCTGCGGCTTGAAGCGACACGTTTGTGTCGGCGGCGGCTCCGAGCAGCATGAAATCTTTGTGCCGGAACGAAGTGGCCGTGTCCCCGGCCGAAGCGTTCGTCCAGGCTCCGTGTCCGCGGACGGCGAGTGCCGTTAACGTACGGCCCGCCGGAATGACGTGCCGGTAGACGGCGCCGGGCTCCAGCGTCACATCCCACATTTTGGCGTCTGCGACGAGCTCGACCGGTGATCCGTCGCCGATGACCGTTTTGCGTACGAACCCTTCTCCGGCTTCCTCCGGAAACGCCTCATGGTCGAACTGGCGATAAGTCGGCTTCCGTTTCAGCGCTTCATTCAGCTCCGGCTCGAACCAGATTTGGAAGCCTTCCATATCCGGGCCGATAAACCGCTCTTCGTGGGACACGCCCGATCCGGTCTGCATCACCTGCGCGCCGCCGGGCCCGACGACACTTCGCGTGCCGAGCGAGTCGCCATGCTCCGCTTTGCCGGCAAGAACATACGTGATGATTTCGAACGCTTGATGGGGATGAGACCCGATATAGCCTTCCTCCGCGGCGAAAGCCCACGCCCAATAGAACAGCGGACCAACCCGCTTGACCACCGACCGCTCGCCGGGAAATCCGATCGGCTTCTGCTCCGTAATCCGGCCTCCGTCGAAGGCTCCGGTTCCTTGCATCGTTGGGGGATAGATCATGATTTGCATCAAAATAACCTCCTCATAAATAAGCATGATTTGATTTGAGAATATCTCAATATTAAGATATGGGCTGCGGGTTCGCCGGAGGCGACCCGCTATTTGAAGCTTTCCTGCGCCGCGACCCCCAGCTTCTTCAGCAGGCCGATCGCTTGGCGCTTCTCCTCGGCGGTCAAGCCGGCGACCGCAGCTTCGATCGCTTTGCGGTGCTGCGGGAACGCCTCGTCCAGAAATGCCGTACCTTTCTCCGTAATTTCCGCGAAGCTGACCCGGCGGTCTTCCGGGCAAGGCCTCCGTACGACAAGCCCTTTTTGCTCCAGCTTGTCTACGACATAGGTAATGTTGCCGCTGGTCATCAAAATTTTGCCGCCGATCTGCTGCAAAGGTTGGGACCCCTTATGATACAGCAGCTCCAGCACCGCATATTCGGTCGGATTCAAACCATACCGCCGAATGTCCCGGTGGGCGTGGGCCGTGACCCATTCGCACGCCCGGGAAAGCACAATGAACAAATGCAGCGATTCGTCCCGGTTGTTCTCTGCGTTCAACGTTCGCAACTCCTTTCGCTGCCGCCCAATGAGCCTGCAATCAGTATTCCTCATTCCTGGGCGGCAATACATACCTGAGCTAGATTGTTTAGAATTGGTTATAGGTGACAAATTCTCCGGTCGGTTTGCGGTAGCCGCGCGGCCGCTGTGCCGACACATCCTCTTTGCCGATCGTAATCAACATAGCGGGAACGTAACGGTCCGGAATGTTCAGGACTGCGCGCATCGCATCCGGGTCGAAGCCAATCATCGGGCACGTATCCCAGCCGCGGTCTTTGGCAATCAGCATGAACAGCATGGCCGACAAGCTGGCGTTGCGGATCGCTTCTTCGCGCTTGAACGTTTCGCCACGGTTCTCGTAGAACGCATTGACGTATTCGACCGTTTGGTCGTATTCCTGCTTGCTCATCACGCCGAGGTGAAGAAAGCCTTCGTTGATTTTTGCCGCGTCTTTGTACGCCTCCGTATCGCCCAGTACCAGAATGGCCGCAGAAGCCGTCAGCACTTTGTATTGTTTGCTCGCCGCTTCGTGCACTTTCGTTTTTAACTCTTGGTCTTTGACGACGGCGTAATGCGCATGCTGCAAGTTGAAAGCGGAAGGGGCGAATTTGACCAGCCCGAACATCTCTTCGAGCTCTTTGTCCGGGATGTCCGTATTCGGGATGAATTTGGTGGCAGATCTTCGCGATTTTAACAGGGCTGTAAAGTCGTTCATAGGGAGGACCTCCGTCGATAGTTACTATTTTGTCTTAAAATTAAGATAATACTTTTTAAGATGATTGTCAAGGGAAAAAGCAAAACCGGTTAGGGCTTTAGTTTGTTGAGAAAGTTGAATGAGGCAATAGAGTTTACGAAGGGGTGGGGTATCTACTTCCGGTCGCTGTTGTCAGCGGGAAATTTCTGATTGAAGCCGCTTAAAAGCGGGTATTTCCCGCAGACAAAGGCGAACGCTATCGCTCCTCCAATAGATACCCCACCTCCGTATGTTTCTCTATTCTATTTAAAACCACTTTATCAACAGCCTGACT
>NZ_JTHN01000214.1 GCF_001399685.1 Paenibacillus sp. A3 | reverse complement strand
TCTGCTCCCGCGGATAGTCGGCTGCCGAAGCGTTGAATTGCCCGACAATCTGCGCTTTTTCATCCTCCGTTAACACGTCGACGTCCTGAAGCCGAAGCTCCGGCTGGAACAAAACCGCAGCAAAAAAACGATTTAGCCGATTCATAAACCGGACAATCGTCTCTTCCTGATAGCGCTGCGCATCGTACGATACATTTAACCGGACCGCCCCTTGGTCCAGTTCAAATTGAAACTCCAGCTCAGCCGCCGCATGTTCCTTGTAATCGTTCGTATACAGGCTTTTCATCGCAACGACCGTATGGATGACGGGAACACCCTTCGAATCGTGCGGGACGTGCAGTTGATCGATGTAATTCCAAAAAGGGAAATTTTGATGCTCGATCGCTTCGCTGACGGACGATTTAATCTGCGCCAGCAGCGCTTTGAAGGCAGTCTGATGATTGACGTTGGTTTTCAAAAGAAGCAACGGGTTGATCAACGGAGCTCCCTGATTCGCGTCCGCGACCGTCGGTACGGCAACTACCACATTTTCCTCGCCCGTATACGTATGCAGCAAGCTCTTGACCCCTGCCAAAAGAACGATAAACGCAGCCCACGGCGATCCGCCGGTGATGGACATCAGTCTCTGGGACAAATCCGGGGGCAGCGAGCCGAAATACGTGCGAAAGCCGCCTGTTCCGAAGCCTAAGCTGGTCTCGCCGTTCAAAACTGACCCAACCCGGTCGTAAGGCAGGCACGCGATATGATCCTCACCCTCAAACTTGCCGCTCCAGTAAGCTTTTTCCTTCTCAAATAAGGCTGTCAATTGCATCCCTCCTGCTTCATGTCGAACAACCGGCAACCGGTTGGTTGGATACGGCCGGATAATACTTTACGAGTGTGCGCCGCGGACTCCTCCGTAACACACACTCGTAAAGCCGGGATAAACGGCCCCGCCCAAGTAGAAACGGGGCGCGTTTATCATGAAATGCAGTTTCGGCTAACAATTTAGAACACAAAGTCGATCGAATCCAGTACATCCGCGCTCGGCTTCGCGTTGCCCGATACGCTGATCTCGCCTATGGCCAGAGCCGGATTCGCGCCGATCTCGGATAAAATCGTCAAGAAATCACCGGTCAACCGTTCGATGACGCTCTTGCCGAACAGCTTGGTGCAATATTCGAATGATCCTCGAATCTCGCCTTCTTCCGCGCTCATCGACACGGTCAAATCGAATTTGGCCGTGGTATGGTCCTGCCCATACGGAGTGAAGGATAGCTTATCGAGCTTCGCCTCCTGCGTTTCCATATTGCGCACGATAAACATCGTGTCAAACACCGGATTGCGGCTCGCGTCCCGCTTCACCTTCAGCTTCTCGACCAGCTCCTCGAACGGATAGTCCTGATGCTCGAACGCCTGCAGCGTACGCTCCTTGACCTCCAGCAAGTATTCGTAGAACGTTCTGTCCTTCCGCGGATAATTGCGGATCGCCAACGTTCCGACGAACATCCCGATAAGCGGCTCCAGCTCCGCCGACAACCGGCCGGCAACCGGCGTGCCGACGATCAGATCCTCCTGCCCGCTGTACTTGGAGAGCAGGACCGTGTAGGCCGCCATAAGCACCATATACATGGTGCTGCCGGTGTCCGCCGCTAGCCGGTGCAGCGTCGCCGCTACCGCCGGCTCGACGGCAAAGTCGAGCAGCGCGCCTTCGAAGCTTCGCACCGGAGGCCTCGGGTAAGCGATCGGCAGATCGAGCACGGGCAGTTCTCCCGCCAACGTTTCAAGCCAGTAGTTCTCGCGCCGCAGGTAACGTTCGCTCTGCGCCTCCTGCTGCTGCCATACTGCGTAATCCTTGTACTGTATCCGAAGCAGCGGCAGTTCTTCGCCTTCGTACAGCTGCGCAAGCTCCTGTACGATAATTCCCGCCGAGACGCCGTCCGAAATCAGATGATGCATATCGTACATCAAAAGATGACGCTCCGGCTCAATCTCGACCAGGCCTGCCCGCAGCAGCGGCGCCTGCGCCAGATCGAATGGCCGTACGAACCGGCCGATATGCCCGTCCGCTTCTTCCGTGGTTGCCCTTACATGCTCAAGGGCAAATTCCACATCCTTGTAAATCCGCTGGACAACTTCGCCGTCCACCATTTCAAAGCCGGTGCGCAATGTTTCATGGCGTGCGATCAGCTTGCGGAACGAGTCTTCCAGCCTATGGCGATCAAGAAGCCCTTCGACCATCATCACGCCCGGCATGTTGTAGCTGGTCTCTCCGCCCTGCACATGGCTCAGCATGTACAGCCGTTTTTGTGCGGAGGAAGCCGGATAGTACTCGCGCTCTCCGGCAGCCGGAATGAAGGTGTAAGCTTGCTGCTCCATCCCTGCGATGGACTGAGCCAACTGCTCGACCGTCGGGTAATGGAACACGTCCCGAAGCGGCACCTTGACCTGCAGCTCCTGATGCATTTTCGCTACCAGCGTTGTGGCCCGCAGCGACTGTCCGCCGATGTCGAAGAAGTTGTCCTGCATACCGACTCTCGGCAGCTTCAGCACGTCCTGCCAGATTTGCGCCAGCTTCGCCTCCAGCGGTGTCCGCGGCGCCAGGTATACCGTGCCCATTTCGACTCCGCCTTCCGGCGCCGGCAGCGCTTTGCGATCCAGCTTGCCGTTCGGCGTCAGCGGCATCCGCTCCACCTGCACGAAGTACGACGGGATCATGTACCCCGGCAGCTTCGCCGCCAGCTCGCCACGGAGTTCGACTGCGGCAAGCGGCTCGTCCGCCACGAAATACGCGCACAAATCTTTCTCGCCGCTTTCGTTCTCCCGCGCGATCACTACCGCTTCCCGGACCGCAGCGACGCTCATCAGGCCGCTTTCCACCTCGCCCAGCTCGATCCGGTACCCCCGGATTTTCACCTGATGGTCAATCCGGCCCATATATTCGATCGTTCCGTCCGGCAGCCAGCGGGCCAAATCGCCCGTCTTGTACATCCGTCCACCGGATTCATGCGAATTCGGCACGAACTTCTCCGCCGTCAGCTCCGGCCTCCGGTTGTAGCCGCGCGCTACGCCCGCTCCGCTGATGTGGAGCTCGCCTGCTACGCCGATCGGCACAAGCCGCTGCTCCGCGTCGAGAATCCACACCTTCTGGTTCGGCAGCGGCCGCCCGATCGGCACCGTATCCGCCAGTTCGGCGATACGCTGCGGCTCCACCTCGCAGATCGTCGAGTCGACCGTGCACTCCGTCGGTCCATACACGTTCGTGAGCTTCACCTGCTCGCCGAACGTCGACCAGAACGACTTCACGGCTTTCGTCGTCAGCGCCTCGCCGCCGATTACATAATGCTTCGCGCCCGCTGCGCCGCCGCTAGCCGCAGCCGCTTGCACCA
>NZ_JTHN01000213.1 GCF_001399685.1 Paenibacillus sp. A3 | reverse complement strand
ACCCGGGTCCCCCCGGTCACCGAGCTGAAGTCGCCTCCGGCCTCCTTAATGACCGGGGCCGATTCCCCGGTGATCGCCGATTCGTCCACGGACGCCAGCCCTTCGATTACTTCGCCGTCGCCGGGAATCATTTCGCCTTGGGATACGATGACAATATCGCCCTTCCGCAGCTCGGTGGAGGGAACCTGCTTCACGCCGGCTCCCGTCACTTTATTCGCGGTAATTTCCTTCTTCGATTTCTTAAGCGAGTCGGCCTGCGCCTTTCCTCGCCCTTCGGCGAGCGCCTCCGCGAAGTTTGCGAACAGCACCGTGAACAACAGGATGACAAACACGGTGAAGTTGAAGCCGACGCTCTCTTCCGTTCCGAAATACCCCGGCAGCAGCGTCATTAACAGCACGACGAGCGTGCCTACCTCGACCACGAACATCACCGGATTTTTCATCATCGTGACCGGATTCAGCTTCACGAAGCTTTCTTTTATCGCATTCCGGACGATCGGTCCGGACAGCATGCTTTTTCGATTCGAACTCATGGGTAACTCCCCTCTTCCTTCGCGATCTTCACGTTTAACGCAGCGTCAAATGCTCGGCCACGGGCCCAAGCACGATGGCCGGCAGGAACGTCAGCGCCCCGATAATCAGCACCGTTCCGACGAGTATGCCGACGAACAAGCCGTTGTCCGTACGGAACGTACCGACCGTCTCCGGCACCCATTGCTTGCGGCTTAGCGAACCGGCCACGGCAAGCAGCGCAATCATCGAGATGTAGCGCCCGAACAGCATCACAAGGCCGGTCGTAATGTTCCAGAACGCCGTATTGTCGCCCAGACCCTCGAAGCCGGAGCCGTTATTGGCCGCCGATGACGTATATTCGTACAGCACCTGCGAGATACCGTGGAACGACGGATTCGTGATCGCCGCTTTGCCAAGCTCAGTCGCAAGCGCAATCGCCGTCGGCGCCAAAATAATAAACGGATGCGCCAAAATCGCAATGGCAATTAATTTCATCTCACGGGCCTCAATCTTCCGCCCCAGAAATTCCGGGGTCCGTCCGACCATCAGACCTGCAAGGAAAACGCCCAGAATGGCGTACATCAGCATATTGACGAGGCCGACGCCTTTGCCGCCGAACACGCAGTTCAGCATCATCAGCGCGAGCGGCGTAATGCCTCCGAGCGGCGTCAGCGTATCGTGCATGTTGTTGACCGAGCCGGTCGTGGCCGCCGTCGTAACGGTCGTAAACAAGGCCGACATCGGGATGCCGAAGCGCACCTCTTTGCCTTCCATGCTGCCTTGGGAAGCGTCCATGCCCAGCTTGTTCAACGCCGGGTTACCGTTTAATTCGGACGTGTAGACCAGCGACAGGAACAGCACGAATAGAATGAGCATCGCGGAAAAAATAACCCAGCCTTGCTTCCGGTTTTTCGCGAACAACCCGTAGGTGTACGGCAGCGCCGCCGACAAGCACCACATCGACAGCATCTCGATCACGTTCGTCAGCGGATTCGGGTTCTCGAACGGGTGCGACGAATTGACGCCGAAGAAGCCTCCGCCGTTCGTTCCCAAGTGCTTAATCGATTCCAGCGACGCCACCGGTCCGATCGCAATTTGCTGCTCCGCCCCTTCGAGCGTCTGAACGGTGATCGTCGGCTGCAGCGTCTGCGGCACGTGCAAAGCAACCAACGCCAGCGTGACAACGAAAGCAAACGGCAGAAACACACGGGTGTGCGCTTTGACGAAATCCTCGTAGAAGTTGCCGAGCGTCTTGCCCTTGGTCGTGACGCCGCGGATAAAGGCGATCGCCACGCACAGCCCCGTCGCCGCGGAAGTAAACATCATCATGGTGATTAGAGCCATTTGCGACAAATAAGAAAGTCCCGACTCCCCGCTATAATGCTGCAGGTTCGTGTTCGTCATGAAGCTGATGACCGTATTGAAGGACAAGGTCTGCTCCATATTGTCAATGCCGTTCGGATTGAGCGGCAGCAGCTTTTGCAGCCTTAACAGCAAATAGCCTAAGGCCACCAGCACAAGATTGGTCACGATAAAGCTAAGTCCGTACGTTTTCCATGTCATCCCTTTGCGTTCGCGCAGCCCGATCAGCTTATAGATCAGCCGCTCCGCCCATCCGAACAAGCGATCCGTACGATTGGCCTCGCCGGAAAAGACATGATATAAATAAGTGCCGAGCGGCTTCGCCAGCAGCACCAGAATCCCTATGACAATGGCTATTTGCAAAATACCCACGGGGTCCAAACCTCCTTTAATGAACAAGCCGAATCCGGATCGTTAAAACTTCTCCGGATGAATCAAGGCATACGCCAAATAGATGAATACGAATAAAGTCAATCCTCCGATGACGATCATCGCCCGTCCCCTCCCGATTCCTCGGTTACCCGGCTGCACCAGGTCAGAAAGCCCCAGAACACCACGTAGGTTCCAGCCAACAGCAATACCATGTACAAGTCCGCCACTTTCCAACGCCTCCTTCCGGGCGATTGCGCCCGTTTACTCCAAATGGCCATCTATCAAAAATCCGACATCGTCGCCGTTCGTATAAATGACATGATGCGCGCCAAGCCCCTTATATACGAGCCGGGGGCTCGGATTGCTTGTAATCAGGTAAATCGGCCCGTTCGTCCACGTCCGGCAAATCTGAATGTACCGGCACGACAAGTTCAGGCTTTTCTCGAATAAAAATACCCGGTTGACCGCAAACTGCGGCACGGTCCACGACTCGCAGCCCGACGTGTCGATCGTCACCACGTTCCCGACGCCAAGCCCGGCCAGCTTCCTATGCTCGGCCTTGCTGTTGGCAAGAGCCGCGAGGCGAAGCTGCCGTCTTTGCAGCTCGCGGATAAAATTTTCTCCCGCCTTATTCGGCGCCGACACCAGAATATAGCCGGATGATGCTTTGGTCATTTTTTCTCGTTCTCCTCCTGTTCACTCCAGGAGAAAAGGCAACAAAAAAGAAGCCTTGGGCAAGAGGTGACTCTTCCCGCGGCTTCCAAGGCACGGTGAAACATACCGTGTCCTATGAGCTCACGACAATCGTTGCCTCTCTCTATACGCTTACGAGGTTAGCTGACGGATTCGGGCGTGAGAGTCGCCCTACCCCAGCGCTTGCAAGGCAAGCGCGAAGAGATTCACCCCATGGGATGGGATCGGCGCGCCTAACGCGCCGTCCTGTCCCGTTGGTTCCCCCGCTTCCCGGCGAGCCGGGAATTCAGCGATATACTGCATGGAATGGCTGCATTTTTAATAAGTTTACGAATGGAACTAATGTTCCGTTTTTCCAAAAAAGGCAATAAAAAAACCACAGAGGCAGGAGCCCTGTGGTCGCTATACGATCACAAGCTTCATCATCCTCTCTCCATTCGAACAGCCGTTAACGGCTGTTCGATCCAACGCTGACGAGGTTAGCTGACGGATTCGGGCGGTGAGAGTCGCCCTACCCCAGTGCATGCTTCACATGCACGATGAGGATTCACCCCGGGGACGCATGGCTTTCGGCTCTCACACCGGCAGCACAGGCTTCCCTTGTGGTTCCCCCGCTTTCCGCACGAAGCGGAAATTAAGCGATAAGAATTTGGAAACTGTAAATTTATGAATTGAATATTACGCTTGTCGGAAGCAACTGTAAAGAACGGCGGGAATGGCTCTGGAGCGAAATAGGGGAAGTTCGGGCACATAAGAGCGCTTTCTCAGATATGGTTCTTTTCCAATCTCTACAAATCTCACTATTTCTTCGTTTTTCATAAATCGTGATCTTTTTCTCAGCACTCCGTTCCCGGCTACAGCCAGATCCCGCTCTCAATCCGCAACAAGCCATGGCCGGAGGAGTACATATAAGCAAAGGCCTCGTAGGTTACCGCTCCCACAAACACTTGAACGGACTTCAGCTCGAAGCGGTACGGCGGGTTCATCCGGTTAAAATTCGACGCCAATTCCGAGACGGTTTCAAACGCGACATCCCCCATCGCCAGCAGCTTGCCGCTCACCTTGTCTTCCCCGGAGGTTAATGCGGGAAAACCGAGTCCGGTATCGTACAGAACGCCTCTCACCCAGGCCTCGTCGCTCAGAAGCTGTGAATGCCTGGAAATAAACGGGTTGTCTTGGTGATTTAAGGAAACGACGCCATAAACGAACACATTCAATTCCGCAACCTCTTTTCTCTGGAATGCCGTTTGAGCTTAACTATAGGGGAAAACTGTTAGAAATGTATTAGGGACGGAAATTTTTGCCGGAATGGCCGGCTCCACGGCAACAAAAAAAGCTCCGTCAGCGGATTTGTCCCTGACCGAGCCTTCTTTGGCCGTTTAAAAACACCGGTTACCCTTCCTTACCCCAAGCAAATCCAATTTCTGTACATGATGCTGCGCATACTAAAACAATGAAAGCCCTGCCTCTCTTCCATCCTTGCGGCTCCGAAGACCGCGCCAGTGTGAATCAGTGTTACAACAATTCCTAATCATGGGAGTTCCTTGAATAAACGATTAAACATGTGCGGAAATAACGCTGCTTTCTCGAGGAAAATCTTCCGTGTAGGGGTTGTATGAGGGTTTAAGTATATTCTTGCGAATATCGAATAAATTTACCATAGCTCGTCCCGGATGTCAACCCAACAATCCGTTTGAATTTAAAAATCAATCGAGTTTTCGTCATTTTCGCACGAAAACGAACAAATTCGCAGCAAATGGGGGGATTTTCGTTAATACCTCGCGATTCGGAGTCCGCACACCCCGTGCATACCTCGGAGTGCCCCGCTCGCCGTTTGAGCGCCGGTATGCGTTCCGAGTATAATGGATTATAAGCAATCTTTATTTTTGTCTATTATTTGAATGTTTAAGGGAGGTGTACCTATCCACCTCACGCAGGGGATAGGGAATATTTGAGTAGTGACCCGTTACCTTTATTGTTTAACGCGGTTCTCATTATCGTCTTGGTGCTGCTGAACGGCTTTTTTGTCGCCGCGGAGTTCGCCATGGTCAAAGTAAGAAACAGCCGCATTGATACGCTCGCCCAAAGCGGCAATGTGAGCGCGCGGTTCGCGCAAAAAATTACGGGCAACCTGAACGCTTATTTATCCGCCTGCCAGCTCGGCATTACGCTTGCGTCGCTGGGACTCGGCTGGGTCGGAGAACCGGCTATCGCCGCTTTTCTCGAACCGATCCTTAAAGATTGGCTCGGCTTAAGCCCCGTCGTCATTCATACGATCTCCTTCTTTGTAGCTTTCTCGCTTATTACCGCGCTGCATATTACGCTCGGGGAGCAGTTCCCGAAGACGTACGCGATCCGCCAGTCGGAGAACGTGACGCTTTGGTCCGCGCTGCCGGTGATCATTTTCTACAAGCTGATGTACCCCTTCATCTGGATGCTGAACGGCGCGTCGAACTGGATGCTGAAGCGCGCAGGCATTGAGCCGGCCACAGAGCACGAATCGGCCCATACGGAAGAGGAAATCCGCGTCTTAGTGAAAGAAAGCCATAAAAGCGGCTTCATCGACAATACGGAGCTTACGCTTTTTGACAATATATTCGAATTTACCGAAACGAACGCGCGCGAAATTATGATCCCGCGGACGGAAATGGCCTGCTTGTATGCCAATCTGCCGTTCGAGGACAACATGGAAATCGCGCATCGCGAAATGCGTACCCGTTATCCGGTATGCGACCCGGATAAAGACAACATTATCGGCTTCGTTCATATCAAGGATCTGATGAAGTCGAACGGCGCGCTGACCGAGCTTCGCTCGATTGTGCGTCCGATCGCCAAAGTGCCGGATTCGATGCCGATCAGCAGGCTGCTCAAGCTAATGCAGTGGAAAAAAGTACAGATTGCCCTGCTCATCGACGAATACGGCGGAACTTCGGGCATGGTGACGCTGGAGGATATTTTGGAAGAAATCGTCGGCGAAATTCAAGACGAGTTCGACCCGGATGAACGGGCTCGGGTGGAGAAAAAAGACGAATTCAACTACTCCATCGACGGTCTGATGTTAATCGACGAAGTGAACGATCAGTTCGGTCTGGAAATCGAGTCCGAGGACTACGATACGATCGGCGGATGGATGTACTCGCAGGTGGAGCTTCCTCCCAAGCATGGACAGAGCGTCGTTTACCAGAACGAATTCGAGTTCGTTATCGAGGAAACGGACGATCTGCGAATCGCAAGGCTCGCCGTCCGCAAGCTGCAATCGGATTCGCAAACGCAATCGGCGTAATAAATTGCTTGAACGCGAAAGTGAGGCCCCTCGGGGGACCTCACTTTTTTATGTTGAAGATTGGACGATAGAATTGACACCTTCGCGTCTCGCGTAAGAGTGGTGCAGCATCTCTCCCGGCATTTGCAGAAACACTTCTACATACTGCTTATCGAACTGCGTGCCGCTGTGCCGGCGCAGCTCTTCCTTCGCTTCCTCCAGCGACATTCCTGAACGGTAGGGCCGGTCGGACAGCATGCTGTCGAAGGAATCGATGATATTGCAAATCCGGGCGAACGCCGGAATGTCCACCCCGCTTAAGCCATACGGATAGCCGGTTCCGTTCCATCGCTCGTGGTGAAATTCAACGATGTCGATGATCGCCTGCTCCTCCGGCGCATGAATTTTCAATATATCCGCCCCCAGTACCGGATGCTGCTTCATCATCCTCCATTCTCTTTCCGTGAGCGACGTATCTTTTTTTAGAATCGAGTCGGGCATGTAGATTTTCCCGATGTCGTGTAAGCAGCATCCGATCACCAATTGCCGGGTCTGCGCAAGATTCAGGCGCATCATCAGCGCCATGCTCTTTGCGAGCTTCCCCACCCGCAGACTATGCTCATAGGTATCGACGTCCTTTTCCATTAACCGAACCAACTCTTGAGTGACTAAACGATCCCGCACGCGTTACCCCTCCTCAGCCCATGTGTCGCGCCCTGCCGAAATCCTTCAAGCCCCTCCTTTCCGTAGTCAGGCGTGATACAATAGAGTTCGTACAATTTGTGTTGTTCGAAAAAGAAAGGAGACTTTATGCAAACCCTGCTCGCTCAAATCCATCTTCCCGAACAATTGAAACCAACAGAAAAATACACGGACGAACAAATCGTCAACATGTTTCTGACGACTTGCTCCCGATCCCCGTATACGATGAGAAATTACCGCAACGCGATCGCCAAATTCCGCCGCTTTATCGGCGATAAATCCTTACAGGACGTGACCTGGCGGGAAATTGAGGTCTATAAAATCGGCCTGCTTGAAGGGCTGTTAAGCCGCGCGAACAAGCCCCAAGCTCCGGCGACGGTGGCCATACATATTGCGCCTCTGCGCTCGCTTTACAAGTGGGGCAGCGACCCGAACATCGGCATGTTCAAGCATAACCCGACCACCTGCATCCGCATTCCCAAAATCCCCGTGAACAGTAAAAATCATTATTTGACGAAGGCCGAAGTGCTTCGTTTGTTCGAGCAGTTAAAGCAGCAAGGGCTGCGCGATTACGTCATTGGAGTCACGCTGGTGCTGCTCGGCATCCGGGTATCGGAGCTGGTTTCGATCCAGTGGAACCATTTCCACACGGACCCCGAAGGTGCTTCCATGTGGCTTACGATTCGTGGCAAAGGCGATAAAGAACGCGAAGTCAAGGTGCCGCACATGCTGTGGACGCTGCTTCAAGCTTATGATGCAACGAGGCCGGGGTCGTCCGGTCCGGATGACAAGCTGTTCCCTTTATCCGTCCGGATTGTCGAGAAAATTATTAAGAAAGCCCGCGAGCAATGCGGTATGGAGAAGAAGGCGACCCCTCACTGGCTCCGCCATACGAACGCGACTCTCGCCCTCCTGCGCGGCGCTTCCTTGCAGCAGGTACAGGAATCGCTCGGGCATACGCACATCAACACCACGCAGCGCTATCTCCATACGGTCCAGCAAATTAAAAAAGCGGCCCCCGACTATGTCGAAGACTGCTTCAAAGATAGCTTATAGGCATTTCATCCTATGTTTTTCCATAATTCTCTTGTTTCATTGGTTAATATTGACTATAATACAAAAAAGAAATATTTGTAGAAATAGTATGAATTTCATAAATAAATGTCGAACAACACAAATTGTACGAACCCCATTGTAACGTATCGCCTATGAAAAAGCACCCCATTTTCCACCGTCCGTCGTTGCCCGCGAACGGCCGCAACCGCTTGCGGCCCGCTCTTTGTTTCTTTCGTGCGTCAGCCGTCTTCCGCAGCCATTTTGGGATCGTTTCGTTTTGGGCTATAATACTAGCAAAGACGCTTCATGAGCAGGAACAGAATGGAGAATTGATATGAAGTACGATGTTATCGTCATCGGCGGCGGACCCTCAGGCTTAATGGCCTGTATTGCTGCGAGCAGGCAGGGCGCCCGCGTCGTGCTGGTCGATAAAGGGGACAAGCTCGGACGCAAGCTCGGCATTTCCGGCGGAGGCCGGTGCAACGTCACGAACGCGAAGGAAATCGATGAGATTATTAAGCATATTCCGGGCAACGGACGGTTTTTGCACAGTGCGCTCGCCCACTTCGGCAATCGCGAAATCATCGCTTTTTTCGAAAATCTCGGCATCCGGCTGAAGGAAGAAGACAATGGGAGGATGTTTCCTGTTACGGATAAAGCCAAGACCGTCGTGGACGCGCTCGTCGGCCAAGTCCGCAAGCAAGGCGTGGACATTAAAGTAAACCGCGCGGTGGAGCGAGTGCTTTATCAAGACGGACGCACCGCAGGCATTCGCCTTCGGACGGGTGAGACGATCGCCGGCAAATGCGTCGTCATCGCCAGCGGAGGCAAATCGGTGCCGCATACCGGCTCGACCGGCGACGGCTACACTTGGGCCGAGGATGCGGGACATACGATCACGCCGCTGTTTCCCACCGAGGTTCCGCTGACGTCCGGCGAGCCCTTTATCAAGAGCCGCGAGCTCCAAGGCTTGTCGCTGCGGAACGTGGAGCTTACGGTCTGGAATGCCAAGGGAAAGAAAATCATTTCCCATCAGGGCGACATGCTGTTTACCCATTTCGGCCTATCCGGCCCGATTGCGCTGCGGTGCAGTCAATTTGTCGTGAAGGAGCGGCAAAAAACGGCGGAGAAACAGGTGCTGACCACCATTGATCTGCATCCGGACAAAAGCGTGCAGGAGATCTACGACGAGACGATGGCTTTGGCTAAAAGCGAGCCGAAAAAAGCGGTCAAAAACGTGCTGAAGGGCTATGTCTCCGAACGCCTCGTCCCGCTTCTGCTCCGGCAAGCCGGACTGGACGAGCAAACGACGTACGATAATATTCCGAAACAGCCGTGGATGGAATTAAGCAAACGGATCAAAACGTTCCCCGTGCAGGTGAACGGGACGCTGTCGATCGAGGAGGCTTTTGTCACCGGAGGCGGGGTGAATTTGAAGGAGCTCGATCCGCGGACGATGGGGTCGAAGCTTATGGAAGGGCTGTTCTTTTGCGGTGAGATTCTCGACATCCACGGGTATACCGGAGGCTACAACATCACGGCGGCCTTCGCCACAGGCTATACGGCAGGGACGTTTGCCGCACAGGCCGCGCAAGGCGCGCTTGAAGCGTAGAAGCCCGGTCTCTTTTCCCAAAAACACGAAGAAAGAGGGTGGCCCGCAGGCCATCCTCTTTCGGTTTATGATGAGCGGCTTGTCGACAGGTTACAGCTCAGTCAGCGCTTGAACCACCAAGTAAGGCAGCATCCCGATAGCAATAAGACCGAACAGAAACCCTTTTACGATGGACTTTAAAGCATGGATCATGATGCATTCCTCCCTACACTCTTTTTATCTGTGTCTAATCTGTGAATTACTTTCATTGTAAATTTCAATTGTTACGAATTTATGACGCTAACCTGAAAGGAACATAAAATAAACAAAAAACGGGGGTCCCTTCGTTAAAAAGGAACTCCCGTTTCTATTCGACATAAGGCTCGATATGAACGTGCACGTTTCCGATCTGATGCTCCTCCAGCATCCGCTTCTCGATCTCGTCGCTGATTTCGTGACTTTCGCCGACGGACAGCTCGGCGCTGACCTCCACGACGACGTCCAGCAGCACGCTGCTGCCGTGCACCCGGGCCCGGATATCCTTGATCCGCTCTACGCCGGGCGTCTGATGCACCGTCTGCTGGAACACCTCCAGCTTTTTATCGTCGAACCCGTCGGTTAGCGCGTGAGCGGCATCGATGAATACGTCCCACGCCGTCTTGCAGATGACCAAGCCGACGGCGAGCGCCGCGGCCGCATCCAGGATCG